>JAMLIM010000002.1 GCA_023954175.1 Rhizobacter sp. | reverse complement strand
TGGAACTGCTCGGTCCAGGAGCAGAGACTTGGCGTCCGCGCGCGCAGTCGCTGACTGTGATGTACACCAGAATCGCACTGATGTGCACCGCCCTGACCTGGATCGGCTTCACCGCCATTGCCGGTGCGCCGGGCATGTACCTCTACCTCGCCGCGACGCTGGGCGTGGTGTTCGGCGTTCAGCTCATCACATACATCCAGCACTGGGGACTTGGCGACGACAGCATCCCCGGCCGCATTGCCTACGGTCGCGGCTGGGAAGACGATTGTCGGTTCCAGGCATGGGTGACATTGAGCCTCAGCCTGCACGACCAGCATCATCGCGACAGCCGAAGGCCCTTCTATCGAATCGGCCCCTCGCCCGATTCGCCGCGGTTGCCGGCCGGGTACGTGCTGCTGATGTTTGCCAGTCTGGTGCCGCCAGTCTGGCGCAGGGTGATGGCGACTCCTCACCAGTATTGGCTTGCGAGCCCTGCGAGTCCGCTTTCCGCTGGCCACCGGCTGACCTGTTTTGGCCTTCGCGAGCCGTGGTCCAACACATCAGCCTGACGACGCTGGATTCGACACGGCAATGAACCATGTGCTCGAAGGTGCCCAGACGCCATCGGTCCGGACGTAGGGTGCAAGAACCTCGCGCAGCGCCACCATCACCTGATGATGAGGCGTGCGTCGGGCGCCTTCCTCGCCCGCAAGGCGGATGATTTCTCCGGCGGGCCCAAGCGCCATGGCGAATTCGACGGCATCGTCAATATCGCGGCCGATGCATACGTCGCTGTCGTGCCGTTCGAAGCTGATGTTCTCGAAGCCTGCATCACCAAGCATCGTGCTCACTGAACCTAAAAACCGCAGTTACCCCGGCGCTTCGAGCGTCGGCGGTGGGATTGGCAGGCCGATCTGACCGACGATGCGCTGGCAGATGTAGGCCAGCAGGGTGCGCCATCGGTCGAGCTTGGGCAACTGCTCCGCAGCAGCCCTGACGTGTCGGATAGCCGCATGAACATTGGCGATCATCGATTTGATCAAGCCGGCTTCGGCGTGCATCGGCGTCAGGTACAGCATGGTCTGGTTGCCGCTGCTGGTGGCGCGGCCCACGGCGGCGAGCAGCAGCGGGCGGCTCGTCAGCGCCTCGCGCCGCGCCTGCGGGTTGGCCGCACGCACGTACCAGCTCCACCAATTGTAGACCAGGGCCACCGCCCGCGCGGCGACCTGGCTGCGGTGCATGTCCTGCGTGGTGAAGCCGCTCCAACCCCACTGGTTCTTCAACTCGTCGAAGCCGTTCTCGCAGTCGCAGCGGTCGCGGTAGAGCTGGCCGATCGCCGCGATGTCGTACGTCGCGTTGGTCGCCAGCACGGTGTATTCCCACAGTTGCGCGCTGTCCTGCACCTCGTCGTGCGCCAGCGCCAGCACGAGTTGCTTGTGGTTGCCGGCTTGGCCGCGCCTTTGGGCCGTCAGTGCGATGTCGCGCTTGATGCGCCGGCGCAGCACCACCACGCGGCGCGCACGGCTCCAGCCGCTCAGGCGCAACTCGTCCTCGATGGCCTGCCAGCCTTGGCTGGCCTCGGTGGCGCGCGTCCAGTCCTCGCGCCGGAACAGCCGCTCGATCAGCCGCTTCACATTGGCCGTCTTGCGCAGGCGCAGCAGGTAGCGCAAGTCGCGCTGCTCGCACACGTCGATGATGTCCTCGTTGCCGTAGCCGCAGTCGCCACGCACGAGTGCCGGCGCCTTGTCGCCGAGTTCGTCGAGCAGCCGCGCCAGCGCGGCCTTGGCGTGGCCCGAGCTGTGCTGCTTGCCCGAGCTGAGCACGGCGTCCAGCACGAGGCGCAGGTTGCCGACCCAGAAGGTGTGCAGCACGTGGCTGGGCCGGCCTGGCTTGTGCGGGTTGTAGCCGATCTCGGCTCCTTCCTGGTGGCCGTACAGCGGCTTGATGGTGGCGTCGATGTCCAGCACCCAGGGCCGGCCCAGCGCCTCGCGCACGCTGCTCATGAGCGCGTCGCGCATCCACGGCTCGCTGGCCTCGGGCGCCATCGCCGACAGCGCCCGGCGCACGGAGTCTTCGCTGACCATGCCGTGCAGGCCCAGCGCCTTGGCCGCCACGGCGTCGCCGCGCACGCCGGCAATGTGCGCGTAGCGCCTGGCTCCGGCCAGGATGCCCAGCATCAGCGTGCCCAGCACGTCGCGCGCTCGCGATGCGTTGGGGCTGCTGTAGCGCAGCGGGCAGGCCTGCACCCAGCGGTCGAATACGCCGGCGGTGGCCAGGAATTCGGCGAAGAACACGACCTGCCCGTGCGGCGTGGCCTGGGCTGTCTCGTCCCAGCGCACGTGCATGCGCCCGCCCATCGTGTCCACCGCCATAGCCTGCTCGCCGGCCTGCGCCAGCACGGTCTTCTTCGGTTCGTCGGATTCACCCATCGGGTGAGTGTGCCAAACCACCTCAACCCCTCGCCAGCGTTGAAGAAAACAGCGCTGGCAAAGGGTCAACTGCGGGACTTAGGCTGAATGCGGGCGCGCGGGTGTTCGTTTCGGCTTGACGACGGCGGCGAGGTCGTGCTTCGCAAACGCGGCGACATGCGCTGCAGCACTGCCTCGGCGCCCGAGCGGCGGTCCGTGATCACGGTGCTCATGGTGCGATCCTCCTTCGACATCGATGCGCGTAGCATCGACCGCACGATGAGCGAAGGCCTCGACCGAGCGTCTGCATCGGCTGCCGCAGCGTCCGGCACCGACGTGCTTTCCGACGTGCTCGCTTCAGTGCGGCTGACCGGATCAATGCTGTTCCTGGTCGACGCGACGACGCCGTGGGTCACCTGGGCGCCGCGCGCCGAAGCCTTCAGGCCGGCGGTGCTGCCGTCGGCGCAGCACCTGGTCTCGTACCACGTCGTCACCCGCGGCAGTTGCTGGGCCGGGTTGCGCGGCCGGCAACCGCAGCGCTTCGAAGCCGGCGACGTGCTCGTCGTTCCGCACGGCGACGCGTATTTCCTCGCCGAGCCGGCCGACGCGCCCGACAGCTACGGGCACGACGAGGCGGTCGAGTTCTTCCGCTGCATGGCCGCGGGCAAGGTGCCGACGACCGTCAACGCCGGCGGCGGCGCGCCGCAAACGCAGTTCATCTGCGGCTTTCTCGGCTGCCACGTGCGGCCGTTCAACCCGGTGCTCGCGGCGCTGCCGCCGATGATCCATCTGCGCGGCGCGACGCCGGCCAGCGAACGCATGCAGCACCTGATCGACTTCGCGATCGCCGAACTGCGCGACGACACGAGCGGCTCGCGCGGCGTCCTGCTGCGGCTGGCCGAGCTGATGTTCGTCGAGGTCGTTCGCCGCCAGCTCGAAGCGGTCGCCGGCGCGTCCAGCGGCTGGCTGGCTGGGTTGCACGACCCGCTCGTCGCGCGCGCGCTGGCGGCGCTGCACGGCGATCCCGCCCGGCACTGGACGCTCGACGCGCTGGCAGCGCAGGCGTGCTGCTCGCGTTCGGTGCTCGCCGAGCGCTTCACGCATTTCGTCGGCCAGCCGCCGATGCAATACCTGGCGCAATGGCGGATGCAACTGGCCGCGCACGAGCTGGCGCAGCCGGGGTCGAAGCTGGTCGCGGTCGCGCAGGCCGTGGGCTATGAATCCGAAGCCGCATTCAGCCGCGCGTTCAAGCGCGCGACCGGGCTGGCGCCGGCCGCGTGGCGGGGGCGGCAGGCAGGCTGATCGCCGCGGTCGGCGCGGCCTGGCAGTGGCGCCCGGCCTTTCGAGCAGGCGACCGCGACCTCGACGACTGCGGCCTCTGCGGTCGTCCGGTCGGGCGCCGGGCCGCCGAAGGACTTCGACAGCGTCGTCGCGGTCTGGCTCCATCCAGCGCCACCGCAGTTGGCCAGCGCCAGCGCAGCCAGCGCCGGCGCGATCAACACGCGTCGCGTGATGGCGCCTTCCCGCGTCAGTGCTTGCCGACGCCGATCACGAGTGCCGGCATCGAGAACGCGACCCGGCCATCGCCGTCGACGAACGGGCGCAACTCGGACTGCGCCGCGCTGCGCAGGCGCTCGAACTGCGCGTCATCGAGCAGCCCGCCGAGCGTCCAGACGCAGGCGCGCTCGGTCGACACCAGCGCGGCTATCGACGCGAAGCGCACCGTGCCGTCGCGCTGGGTGATGGTCGCATCGGCGAGACCGGCTTCGGCGCAGATCCGGCGCAGCCGCTGCGCGTCGCCGAACGCGAACGGCGAGCGGAAGGCGTCGCCGATGCGCTTGCCGAACAGCCGGTCGAGCAAGGTCGCCAGCGCGCCATAGCCGGGAGAGTTCTCGACCGCGTCGCACACCGCGACGGCGATGCGCCCGCCAGGTTGCAGCACGCGCTGCATCTCGCGCAGCGCGCCCACCGGGTCTTCAAAGAACATCATCGCGAACTGGCTGACGACGGCGTCGAAGCTCGCGTCGGCGAACGGCAGCTCCTCGCTGCGGCCTTCGCGCCATTCGATCGAAGTCGGCTTGCGCCGCGCGACGGCGAGCATCTCGGGGTTCGGGTCGAGGCCGACGACATGGCCGCCGGCGCCGACGCGCTCGGCGGCGGCGAGCGTCAGCGCGCCGCTGCCGCAGCCGACGTCGAGTACGCGCTGCCCGGCGCGAACGTCGGCGGCATCGCACAGCACCGGTCCCCAGTGGCGAAACAGCGCCGGGACGAACTGCTCGTCGTAGACATCGGCCGGAGTGCGCGCGGCGGTCCGGGGCTCGAGGGTCTGGTTCATCGTCTGGTCTCCTGCATCGTGTTCCGACAAGCATTGATCGCACGATGAACAAAGGCCATGACCGATCGTCCGGATCGCCTGACCGGGCATCCGGCGCGAACTGCGCTGCGAGCGGGCGTCGGCAGCATTCGCGCCGCGCGCGCGGCTCTGACTTCGCGGCAGATGGGTTGCGGCTGTCGCTGGGTGATGACGTGTGCAGTGCTGGCGCCGCGGGCGCGCCGCGGGTACAGTGGGTGCGCCGGCATCGCCTGCAATGGACCTTGCACGGACCGAAAGCCAGGCATTCGAGCGCGACGGCCCGCTGCGGCAATCGCCGCAGAAGTCCAACACCGCGCCGAACGGCGATCTCAAACGCTGCGCCTCATGAGTCTTCACGCCAAGCTGCAACAACGCGCCGCCGAGCGCCGCCCGATCCGCGTCGGCCTGATCGGCGCCGGCAAGTTCGGCTCGATGTACCTGGCGCAGGTGCCGAACACGCCGGGCGTGCATCTGGCCGCAATCGCCGATCTCTCGCCGGCTGCCGCGCGCGCCAACCTGAAACGCGTCGGCTGGCCCGACGATCGCAGCAGCGCGCGATCGATCGACGCCGCGATCGCCGACGGCAACACCCATGTCGGCGACGACTGGCGCGCGCTGGTGGGCCATCCGGCGATCGACGTCGTCGTCGAATGCACCGGTTCGCCCGTCGCCGCGGTCGAGCATTGCCTCGAGGCCTTCGCGCAAGGCAAGCACGTCGTCAACGTCACGGTCGAGGCCGACGCGTTCTGCGGGCCGCTGCTGGCCAAGCGCGCGGCCGACGCCGGCGTCGTCTATTCGCTCGCCTTCGGCGACCAGCCGGCGCTGATCTGCGACCTCGTCGACTGGGCGCGCAGCTGCGGCTTCCCGGTGGTCGCGGCCGGGCGCGGCCACAAGTGGCTGCCGCACTTCAGCCAGTCGACGCCCGACACCGTCTGGGGCTACTACGGCCTGAGCCCCGAGCAGGCCGAGCGCGGCGGGCTGAACCCGAAGATGTTCAACAGCTTCCTCGATGGCAGCAAGCCGTCGATCGAGTGCACCGCGGTCAGCAACGCGACCGGCCTGACGGTGCCGAGCAACGGCCTGCTCTATCCGCCGGCGAGCGTCGAGGACATTCCCTTCGTGACGCGCCCGATCAGCGAGGGCGGCGTGCTCGAGCGCAAGGGCATGGTCGAGGTGATCTCGTCGCTGGAAACCGACGGCCGCGTGATCCCCTACGACATCCGCATGGGCGTGTGGGTCACGGTCGAGGGCGAGACCGAATACATCCGCAACTGCTTCGAGGAATACAACGCGCACACCGATCCGAGCGGGCGCTACTTCACCTTGTACAAGCGCTGGCATCTGATCGGCCTGGAAGTCGGCGTCAGCGTCGCCAGCGTCGCGCTGCGTGGCGAAGCGACCGGCGTCGCCAGCGGCTGGAACGCCGACGTCGTCGCCACCGCCAAGCGCGACCTGCAGTCGGGCGAAATGCTCGACGGCGAAGGCGGCTACACGGTGTGGGGCAAGCTGCTGCCGGCAGCGACCTCGCTGCGCCTGGGTGGCGTGCCGCTCGGGCTGGCGCATGAGGTCAAGGTGCTGCGGCCCGTGAAGCAGGGCCAGTCGCTGAGCTGGGCCGACGTCGCGATCGACACCGGCACCGCCGCGTACCGGCTGCGCCGCGAGATGGAAGCGGCCTTTGCCGCGCCGTCGATTCGCAGCTGAACGGGCCGGTGTCGGCACTGACCGAGATCATTGCCCGGCGGTTGCCGGCGGGCTGACTCGAGCGCGCCGGGCGACACCCGGGCTCGACAGGATGGGCGAACCGCGCCGGCATCGCGCCGCCGACCGACCCGCGCGCCGCAAGATGGCGCCTCAACTCCCTGGAATCTCGCGCGGGATGCCGTCTTCGTCGATCGCGACGTAGGTGAGATTGGCCTCGGTCACCTTGACCACGCGCAGATCGGCCGGGTCGCGTTCGGCGTAGACCTCGACGCGCACCGTGATCGAGGTGCGGCCGACGCGCACGATGTTGGCGTAAAAGCTCAGCAGGTCGCCGATCGAGACCGGCTGCTTGAAGACGAACTCGTTGACGGCGACGGTCGCGATCCGGCCCTTGGCGATGCGCGAGGGCAGCACCGCGCCGGCGAGGTCGACCTGCGCCATGATCCAGCCGCCGAAGACATCGCCGTTGGCGTTCGAATCGGCCGGCAGCGGCATCACGCGCATCACGAGTTCGCGGTCCGTCGGCAGGCACAGCGGCGCTGCGGTATGGTTCGGCGTCGCCTCCTGCGGCCGTGTCGCTTTCGCTGTCGTCGCAGCTGTCTTTGCCGCCGATGCGCGCCGGCTTGATTGTTCAGGCATGTGCCCCACCTCTGGCTGTCACGAGTCGCCCGATTCTTTCACGAGTCCCAACCGTCCATCATTTCGATGCGAGCCCGCGCTTCGGCCCTGCCGCTGCCCTCCGATCCGGTGCCCGGCGCGCCGCGCTCGGACTGGGCGACGCTCGGCAAGCTGCTGCCCTACCTGTGGTTCTATCGCTGGCGGGTGGGGATCGCGCTCGCGTTTCTCGTCGGCGCGAAGATGGCCAACGTCGGCGTGCCGATCCTGCTCAAGACGCTCGTCGACAGCCTGTCGATCCCGGCGGGCGATCCGCGCGCGCTGCTCGTCGTGCCGGCGGGCCTGCTGATCGCCTACGCGGGCTTGCGCCTTTCGACGACCGTCTTCACCGAGCTTCGGGAGATCGTGTTCGCCAAGGCGACCGAGGGCACGGCGCGCAGCATCACGCTGTCGGTGTTCCGCCACCTGCACGCGCTCTCGCTGCGCTTTCACCTCGAACGGCAGACGGGCGGCATGACGCGCGACATCGAGCGCGGCACGCGCGCCGTGCGCTCGCTGATTTCGTATTCGATCTACAGCATCATCCCGACGCTGGTCGAGGTGGGCCTGGTGCTCGGCTACCTGGCGTGGAAGTTCGATGCCTGGTTCGCCGGCATCACGGTCGTCGCGCTCGTCACCTACATCACCTTCACCGTCTCGCTCACCGAATGGCGCACCAAGTTCCGGCGCCAGATGAACGAGTTCGACTCGGTCTCGCACAGCCGCGCGATCGACTCGCTGCTGAACTACGAGACGGTCAAGTACTTCAACAACGAGGAGTTCGAGGCGCGGCGCTACGACGAGAACCTCGAGAAGCTGCGGCTGGCGACGCTCAAGAGCCAGCGCACGCTGTCGCTGCTCAACACCGGGCAGCAGCTCATCATCGCGAGCGCGCTCGTCGCGATCCTGTGGCGCGCGACGCAGGGCGTGGTCGACGGCCGCCTGACGCTCGGGGACCTGGTGATGGTCAACGCCTTCATGATCCAGCTCTACGTGCCGCTGAACTTCCTCGGCACGCTGTACCGCGAGATCAAGCAGAGCCTGACCGACCTCGACAAGATGTTCGGCCTCCTGGAGCGCGGGCGCGAGGTGGCCGACGCGCCGGACGCGAAGCCGCTGCAGGTCGAGCACGGCATCGTGCGCTTCGAGCGCGTGAGCTTCGCCTACGACAACGACGTGGCCAACGCGCGGCCGATCCTGCACGAGCTCGACTTCGAGATCCCGGCCGGCAAGACGGTTGCCGTCGTCGGCCCTTCGGGCGCCGGCAAGTCCACGCTCGCGCGTCTGATGTACCGCTTCTACGACGTCAGCGCCGGGCGCATCACCATCGACGGCCAGGACCTGCGCAGCGTGACGCAGGCGAGCCTGCGCGCGGCGATCGGCATCGTGCCGCAGGACACGGTGCTCTTCAACGACACGGTGGAATACAACATCGCCTACGGCCGACCGGGTGCGAGCCACGACGAGGTCGTCGCCGCAGCGCAGGCGGCACGCATCCACGCCTTCATCGCGTCGACGCCCAAGGGCTACGAGACGATGGTCGGCGAGCGCGGGCTGAAGCTCTCGGGCGGCGAGAAGCAGCGCGTCGCGATCGCGCGCACGCTGCTGAAGAACCCGCCGATCCTGATCTTCGACGAAGCCACCTCGGCGCTCGATTCAGCCAACGAGCGCGCGATCCAGGCCGAACTGCAAGGCGTCGCGCGCAACAAGACGGCGCTCGTCATCGCGCACCGGTTGTCGACCGTCGTCGACGCGCACCAGATCCTGGTCATGGAGCACGGCCGCATCGTCGAGCGCGGCACGCACGCCGAACTGCTGGCGCGCGCCGGGCGCTATGCCGAGATGTGGCAATTGCAGCAGAGCGGCGAGGCGGACGCTGCCGACAAGAAGGCAGCCGCCAAAGAGAACGCCCGCCAGACCTTGGCGATCTGACGGGCGACATGCGAAAGACAGGCGGGCGCGTTGCGCCCGGAGGTCTTGCTGGTCCTACTTGCGCTGGCGGCGACGCGCCACGAGGCCGATGCCGGCCAGTCCGAGCGCCATCAGCGCGTACGTCGAAGGCTCGGGGATTACCGGCACGTCAGAGCCGAAGGTGATGTTGTCATAGCCGGTCTGGTTCGCCGTGCCGCCGAAGTTGATCGACTTGGCAATGCCATCGAACTTCACGCCGACCGCCGTCCAGTTGCAGAAAGTGCCGGTCGGGTCGCCGACACAGTTGTCGGTGTGCTGTGCCCTGAGGTCGAGCGAGCCGAGCAGATTGCCTGTCCCGCCGAGTCCGTCCCACACCGTCACCGTGGCCGCGGTGGACGAGGTGTACCAGAACGAAAAACCGGTGTCGAAGCCGGCGGCGTACGTCAGGATCGCGTCGTTCGCGTCCAGGAAGAACATGATGGTGTCGGGCGACGGCTCGTTGGCGAAGTTGCCGCTGCCGCCGGCATCCGCATCGACGAGCGCGAGCGTCGCATCGCTGAAGCTCACGCCATAGTTGGTGCCGCCGCCGCCGTTGTAGAAATTGCCGACCGGGTTTTGGTCACCGATGCCTTCGAAGTCCAGGTGAATCACCGCGCCGAAGGCCGGCAGGGTCGCTGCGAGTGCGGCCGCGACCGCGAGTTGCTTGAATGTCTTCATGAAGTCCTCCTGTCCCGAATGGAAATGCTGGCCCAGGCCCGGCGCCGTGGCCGACCCTGATTGGGACTGTACGCAGCATCGGCGTAGCAAGCCATAGCTCCAACCCCCTCGGTCAAGGGGTACAAACTAGGGGGTTATTGACCTCGGGCAAGTCGGCGAGGTGCGCGTCCCGCGATGCGAAAATGAAAACATGAGCGTATCCCTCACGATCACCCGTCCCGACGACTGGCACCTGCATCTGCGTGACGGCGCGGCGATGGCGGAGGTGTTGCCGCACAGCGCGCGCCAGTTCGGCCGCGCGATCGTGATGCCGAACCTGAAGCCGCCTGTCACGACGACGGCGCAGGCGCTCGCCTACCGCGCGCGCATCCAGGCCGCGCTGCCCCCGGACTCGGGCTTCGAGCCGCTGATGACGCTCTACCTCACCGACACGCTCGTGCCGGACGAAGTCGTGCGCGCGAAGGCGGCGGGCGTCGTCGCGGTCAAGCTCTACCCCGCGGGCGCGACGACGAACAGCGATGCCGGCGTGACCGACCTGCGCAAGACCTATCCGGCGCTCGAGGCGATGCAGCGCGAAGGCCTGCCGCTGCTCGTGCACGGCGAGGTGACCGACCCGGTGGTCGACATGTTCGACCGCGAGGCGGTCTTCATCGAGCGCGTGATGACGCCGATGCGGCGCGATTTCCCCGGCCTGCGCGTCGTCTTCGAGCACATCACGACGCGCGAGGCGGCGCAGTACGTGGCCGAAGCGGACGAGAACACGGCGGCGACGATCACCGCGCACCATCTGCTGTACAACCGCAATGCGCTCTTCGTCGGCGGCCTGCGCCCGCACTTCTACTGCCTGCCGGTGCTCAAGCGTGAGGCGCACCGCCAGGCGCTGATCAAGGCGGCGACTTCGGGCAGCGCGAAGTTCTTCCTCGGCACCGACAGCGCGCCGCACGCGGTCGCGCTGAAGGAGCAATCGGTCTGCGGCGCGGGCTGCTTCACTGCGCTGAGCGCGCTCGAGCTCTACGCCGAGGCCTTCGACGCGGCCGGGGCGCTCGACAAGCTCGAAGCCTTCGCCAGCTTCAACGGGCCGGACTTCTATCGCCTGCCGCGCAACACCGGCACCGTCACGCTGCGTCGCGAGGCGTGGACGCTGCCCGAATCGATTCCTTTCGGCGACGCCCGACTCAAACCGCTGCTCGCCGGCGAAACCCTGAACTGGAAGATGCAATGAATTCGGACCCGCGCGTGATGGTGCTGATCGATGCCGACAACGTCTCGGCCAACGTCCTCGAGCAGGCGCTCATCGCGGTCGTCGAACGCCATGGCGCGGCGCATGTGCGGCGTGCCTACTGCACTGCCGAATCGGCCGTCAAGCATCTGGCGCTCTTCAAGCGCTTGTCGGTGCGCCCGATCGTCAACGTCTCGACCGGCAAGAACTCGACCGACATCGCGCTCGCGGTGGACGCGATCGACCTGGCGATCGCCGAGCGGCCGGACGTGGTCGTCGTCGTCTCGTCCGACTCCGACTTCGCGCCGCTCGTGATCCGCCTGCGCGAGAAGGGCTGCCGCGTCGAGGGCATCGGCCAGAAAGGCAAGACGGGCGAGGAGTCGACGCAGGTCTACGACGCCTTCGTCGACCTCGAACATCGCGCCAAGGCACGCAGTGCGTCGACAAGCGCCGCGCCGCGCGCCGCAGCACCGGGCAGCGCGGCGCTCAAGCCCGCGCCCAAGGCAGCGACCAAGCGTGCCGGCAAGTCCGACCGGCGGACAACGCCGAAGCCCGCCGAGAAGCCTGCCAAGACAGCGCCACCGCCGGATGTCCAGGAGATCCTTGCCGCGGTGCCGGCGCTGCGTGGCGGCGCGTGGGTCGAACTGCGCACCGCGGCCGAGCCCTTGCGCAAGGCCAAGCTGCTCGGCAAGACGGCGGCGTCGACCAAGGTCTTCAAGAAGCACGTCGATTTCTTCGAACTGCAGCCCGACAAGCAGCCGAACCGGGTGCGCTACACCGGCCCGGCCTGAGCCGCGCCAAGGGCCATGCGCGGCGCCGGCGGCGGGCGCCGCGATACACGCGGATAATCGCGAGCGTGAAGCGGGCCAGACCGCCGCTGGTGCAAGACCCGAAAGGGTGCACTGGAGGAAGGTCCGGACTGCACAGGGCGGCGCAGCAGCTAACGGCTGTCCGGCGTGAGCCGAGGATCAGAGCAACAGAGACGAGTCAAGGTGGGCTCCCGTCCGGGTGGTCTGCAAGGTGCCTGCGCGAGCAGGCAGTCCGTGAGGCAACGCCGAGCGGACTCGGGCGCAAGCCCGAACCGAGCAGCACCCAAGGCGGGCCAGGCCCGCCTTGGGTGAAACGGGCAATCTCTGCGCGCAGCAACACCAAATAGGCCGGCGATGATGCGGCCCGCAGAGCCGGCGGGTAGGTGGCACCGAGCCGCGCAGCGATGCGCGGCCCAGAGGAATGGCGGTCACGGCGGCGCCTTCGCAGGAAGGCACGCCGCACAGAATCCGGCCTATCGGCCCGCTTCACACTTTTCTGCACCGCCGACAAACAAGCACAACACCTGATGAACCCCGACGCCCACACCTTGTGGCGTGCGCCGAAATGGACGCTCGCGCTGCTGCTCGCATGCCTCGGGATGCTCGGGCCGTTCTCGATCGACACCTATCTGCCGGCCTTTGCCGGCATTTCGAAGTCGATCGGGGCGACGCCGGTCGAGATGCAGCAGACGCTCTCGGCCTACCTGTTCGGCTTCGCCATCATGAACCTCTTTCACGGCGCGTTGTCCGACAGTTTCGGCCGCCGCCCGGTCGTGCTGTGGGGCATTGCGCTGTTCACGCTCGCATCGGCCGGGTGTGCGCTGTCCGACAGCATCGGCGCGCTCGTCTTCTGGCGTGCGGTGCAGGGCATGTCGGCGGGCGCGGGGGTCGTCATCTCGCGCGCGGTGATCCGCGACATGTTCCACCCCGCCGACGCGCAGCGCGTGATGTCGCAGGTGACGATCTACTTCGGCATCGCGCCGGCCGTCGCGCCGATGGTCGGCGGTTTTCTCTTCATCCACGTGGGTTGGCACGCGATCTTCTGGTTCCTGACGGCCGTCGGCCTGGTGCTCTGGGCCGCCAACTACAAACTGCTGCCGGAGACGCTGCACCTCGGACACAGGCAGGCCTTCAACGTCGGCAACCTGATGCGCGGCTACTGGGAACTGGCGAAGAACCCGCGCTTCATGCTGCTTGCGCTGGCCAGCGGTATCCCGTTCAACGGCATGTTTCTCTACGTGCTGTCGGCGCCGGTCTTCCTCGGCGACATTCTCGGCCTCGGGCCGGGCCAGTTCTTCTGGTTCTTCTGCATGACGATCGGCGGCATCATGTCGGGCGCCTGGCTGTCGGGGCGGCTTGCCGGCAACATCCGGCCCAAGCACCAGATCCGCCGCGGCTTCATCATCATGGTTGCGATTTCGATCGTGAACGTCGCGCTCAATCTGGCGTTCGAGCCGAATGCGTGGTGGGCGATGTGGCCGATCGCGATCTACGCCTTTGGCTGGGCGTTGATGGTGCCGGTCGTCACGCTGCTGGTGCTCGACCTCATTCCCGAGCGGCGCGGCATGTCGTCTTCGGTGCAGGCGTTCATCGGCAGCATGGCCAACGGCTTCGTCGCCGGCGCGATCGCGCCGCTCGTGATGCATTCGGCCGTCGCGCTTGCGGTCACCTCGCTCGCGATGATGAGCGTCGGCGCGATCGCCTGGCTCTGGGTCAAGCAGCGGCTCGGCTGAATTCAACTGGCGCTCGCGCGCGCCGATATGAAGGCGAGGCGTCGCATTCGAGGCGCGGGCGGGGTGTTCACATGCGGATGTCGATGGTCTGGCTAGGCGCGCTGCTGCTGGCGACCGCCGGCGCGCCGACCCAGGCGTCCGGGCCGACACCGCAGCCGGCGACTGCCTCCGCCTCCGCCTCCTCGTCCGCGTCCGCGTCCGCATCGGTGTCTGCCTCCGCGCCGGCCGGCAACGCGCAGCGTCCGTCCGCACCGCGCAAGGGGCCGCAGGACCCGATGGAATTCCTGCGCGAGCGCCTGGCCGCCAAGCTCGGCAACGACGCTTCGCTCGACTCGACGCATCCGGGGATGATCCGTGTCGTCAATCGCGGCGCGACGGCTGCAGCAGCGACGCCGCGTGTCGCCGTCGCTTCACCCTCGTCACAGTCGACGGCGCGTCCGACAGCGGCGCCGCGCGCCGGCACGGCGTCGTCGCCGCCCCACGCGCCCGCAGGCCCGGGGCACTGGGACTATCAGGGCGCGGCCGGCCCGGATCACTGGGCGGAACTCAACTCCGACTTCGCGGCCTGTGGCCGCGGCAGCCGGCAGAGCCCGATCGACATACGCGACGGCATCAGGGTCGACCTCGAACCCATCGCCTTCGACTACCACCCCACCGGATTTCGCGTGATCGACAACGGACACACGGTGCAGGTCGACCTCGAGCCCGGCAATTCGATCGAGGTGCTGGGGCGGCGCTATGCACTGCAACAGTTCCACTTTCACAAACCGTCCGAAGAGCGCATCGACGGCCGCCAGTTCGCGATGGTCGCGCACCTGGTGCACAAGTCCGCGGACGGACGCCTCGCGGTCGTCGCTGTGCTGCTCGAGCCCGGCAGCGCGAACGCGATCGTGCAAGCGGTCTGGAACAACCTGCCGCTCGAAAAGGGCGAGCCGGTTGTCGCCCGCAAGAGCCTGGAGATCGCCGCATTGCTGCCCGAAGACCGCGGTTACTACACCTACATGGGCTCGCTCACGACGCCGCCATGCAGCGAAGGCGTGCTGTGGATGGTGATGCGCCAGCCGGTGCAACTGTCCGCCGAGCAGATCGCGATCTTCGCGCGCCTGTACCCGATGAACGCGCGGCCGGTGCAGCGCCTCGGCGGGCGCTTGATCAAGGCGTCGAACTGAGGCTTGCAGGCCGGGTGGTCCGGTCCGACGAGACCCTCGCCGCCATCAGGTATGGCGAACTCGATCGAAGGGCACGCATTCAAGGGATACACATCCGAAGCGATTGGCCCCATAGTGGACCGATCCCACCACGCAATCGAGCAAGGAAAATGAACTTCAAGCATCTGTTTGCAGCAGTCCTGGTCACCGCCGGCGCAGGCGCGCATGCGGCCACGATCACCTGGAACCAGTGGTCGTCCAGCACCGCCGGCACGATGGGCACGGTGACGGTCGGCTACAACGCCGGCGGAAACTACTCCGCCCTCGTTGCCAACTACCCGAGTTGGAACCCGGCAGCCACCTGGGCCGACGGCGCGGTGGTCGCCAACGCGCCGCCGCAGGCCAACGGCATCATGCAGTTGACCGGGGGCACGTCGAACGTCAATACGCTGACTTTCTCGACCGCGGTGGTGAACCCTGTTTTCGCGATCTGGAGCCTGGGTCAGCCAGGGCTTTCCGCGAGCTTCAACTTCATCGGCGCGACGCCGATCTACGTCGCCGGCGGGCCTTCCGCCGAGTACGGCGGCGGTGCCATCTCTGTCGTCGGCAACGACGTGTTCGGTTCCGAGGGCAACGGCACCGTGATGTTCATGGGCACCTACAGCAGCCTGTCCTGGACCAACCCCAGTTCTGAGAACTGGTATGGCTACAACGTCGGCATGACGGCCGCAGTTCCCGAGCCTGAGACCTATGCGCTGTTGCTCGCCGGGCTCGGCGTGGTCGGTGCGCTGTCGCGACGCCGTCGCGCCTGAGCTGCCTCGTGCAGAAACAAAGGGCGCCGCAAGGCGCCCTTTGTTCGTCCCGTCCGTGTTTCGTCGGAGCGCACGGCCTGCGGCGGCGCAAGCCGCCGTCATGTACCAGTGCGCTACTCCTTGGCGCAGGCGATCTTCCACAGCACCTCGTTCGTGGACCCGGGCACGATCTTCGACCATGAGCCAGAGCCTTTCTCCGACGCCACCGCCTTGCCTTCGCCCTTCGATTGCGGATAGGCGGCGATCTGAACGCCGCGCGTGCGTGGGTCCTTGCAATCAAACTCGTCCTGCCGCTTGAGCGACACGTAGGCCGCGCCGCCCGCCGATCCGGGTGTCTTGAGTTCCTGCAGCATCCACATCTTGACCATGTCACCGGTTCGGGTGATCGTCGTCTTGTCGATGAACACCTCTGCCGGCCCCTGGTCGCCGATGCTCACCCACTCCGCCATTGCCGGCACGCTCGTGGCTGCCGCCAACGCTGCCGTTGCCCCCCATGCCCATCGCTTCATGCGCTTCCTCGCGTTGTGAAATTTGCTGCCGGCCGAAGCGCCCGCAGCGGAGCCTGAATGCTACTGCCGCGGCAGGGGTTTCCTCCGCTTGCGCGCAGGCTTGCGCGTCTGTAGACTGATCCGACCGGTCGGTCAGCAATACTCGGTTCAGCAGAGCATTGCGCTGTTCCGGCAAACGCCTGCCGCCGACCTCCTAAGGGAATCCACGCCATGTCGTCATCGCCCGCAGCCGAAGCGCTCGTGCTCGTCACCCAGACGGGCACCGTGCGAACGCTGACGCTCAATCGCCCGCAGGCGCTCAACAGCTTCACGACGGCAATGCACGCCGAACTGCTTGCCGCGCTCGAAGCGGCGGCGGCCGACGCCGGTGTGCGCTGCGTCGTCGTCACCGGTGCCGGACGGGCGTTCTGCGCGGGGCAGGATCTTTCCGATCCGGCCGTCGCGCCCGACCCCGCGCCGGGCGCGAAGCAGCCGGACATCGGCGCGCTGATCGAGCGCTGCTACCTGCCGCTCGCATTGCGCATCCGTTCGATGCCGGTGCCGGTCGTCGCCGCGGTGAATGGCGTCGCAGCCGGAGCGGGCGCGAACTTCGCGCTGGGCTGCGACATCGTGCTCGCCGCGCGCTCCGCGAGCTTCATCCAGGCGTTTTCCAAGATCGGCCTCGTTCCCGATTGCGGCGGCACCTGGCTGCTGCCGCGGCTCGTCGGCCGCGCGCGGGCGTTGGGCCTGGCGATGCTCGGTGACAAGCTCGGTGCCGAGGAGGCCGAACGCATCGGCCTCGTCTGGCGCTGCGTGGACGATGCCGAGCTCGCGCCGCAGGCCGCAGCGCTTGCCGCGCGGCTGGCCGCGATGCCGGTCAAGGCGCTCGCGCGCACGCGCCAGGTGATCGACGCCGCGGACCAGCTCGACTACGCCGAGGCGCTCGCCGCCGAAGCGCGCGCGCAAAGCGAAATGGGCGCTTCGGCCGACTACCGTGAAGGCGTGGCGGCCTTCATGGCCAAGCGCAAACCCGAGTTCAGCGACCGATGAGAGCGCCCGGTTCCGCCACCGCGGTCGCTGCCGCGGACACGACGGCAGCCA
The DNA here is from genome assembly GCA_023954175.1 of Rhizobacter sp. Lineage (GTDB taxonomy): Bacteria > Pseudomonadota > Gammaproteobacteria > Burkholderiales > Burkholderiaceae_C > CAIKUF01. The sequence goes on along the minus strand of JAMLIM010000002.1, from coordinate 75,152 downwards.
CCACCGCAGCCGCACTTACACCGCAGCAGATCGCCGACGCCGTGCGCGTCGGCATGTACGCGGTCGACCGCGCGACGCAATCGCTCGGCATCACGATCGACGCGATGGCGCCCGGCAGCGCGACGCTGCGCATGACGGTGCGCCCCGACATGCTCAACGGTCTCGCCGGTTGCCACGGCGGATTGATCACGACGCTTGCCGACTCCGCGTTCGCCTTCGCCTGCAACTCGTACAACGAACTCACCGTTGCTTCCGGCCTGGCCATCGAGCTGATGGCGCCGACGCGCGAAGGCGACGTGCTCGTCGCCGCGGCGAGCGAGGTGAGCCGGGGCGGGCGCCTTGGCCTCTACGACGTCGTCGTCACCAACCAGCGCGGCGAGCGCGTCGCGCTGATGCGCGGGCGTTCCTACACCGCCAAGGGCAAGCGCACCGTCGAGTTGCCCGACACCGCCCTCTGATGCCCCTCGAGACACGAACATGAAGCGTCCCCTCAGCCCCGTCGAACTCGATCCGATCGAGCGCGCCAGTCAGGACGAACTGCAGGCACTGCAACTGCAGCGCCTGCGCTGGAGCCTGCAGCACGCCTACGACAACGTCGCGCACTACCGTGCGGCGTTCGACGCCCACGGCGTGCAGCCGTCGGATCTGAAGCAACTCGCCGATCTCGCGAAGTTCCCGTTCACGACGAAGAAGGAACTGCGCGACAACTATCCCTTCGGGATGTTCGCCGTGCCGCGCGAGCGCGTGATGCGCATCCACGCGTCGTCGGGAACGACCGGCAAGCCGACCGTCGTTGGCTATACGGCGGCGGACATCGATCACTGGTCGGATCTCGTGGCGCGCTCGATACGCGCCGCCGGCGGGCGCGCCGGTGACCTGGTGCATGTCGCCTACGGCTACGGCCTCTTCACCGGCGGCCTCGGCGCGCACTATGGCGCCGAGCGGCTCGGCTGCACCGTGATCCCGATGTCGGGCGGGCAGACCGAGAAGCAGGTGCAACTGATCAACGACTTCAAGCCCGACATCATCATGGTCACGCCGAGCTACATGCAGGTGATCGTCGAGGAGATGCTGCGCCAGGGGCTCGACCCGAAGGCGTCCTCGCTCAAGGTCGGCATCTTCGGCGCCGAGCCGTGGACGGAGGCGATGCGGCGTGACATCGAGGCGAGCGCCAACATGGACGCGGTCGACATCTATGGCCTGTCGGAGGTGATGGGCCCGGGCGTCGCGAGTGAATGCGTCGAGACGAAGGACGGCCCGGTCGTCTGGGAGGATCACTTCTACCCCGAGATCATCGACCCCGAGAGCGGCGCCGTGCTGCCCGACGGCGAGGAAGGCGAACTCGTCTTCACGACGCTGACGAAGGAAGCGCTGCCGGTGATCCGCTACCGCACGCGCGACCTGACGCGCCTGCTGCCGCCGACCGCGCGCAGCATGCGCCGCATGGGCAAGATCGTCGGCCGCAGCGACGACATGCTGATCATCCGCGGCGTCAACATGTTCCCGACGCAGATCGAGGAGATGGTGCTGCAGCACGGCCAGCTCGGCGCGCAGTACCAGATCGTCGTCACGCGCGAGGCGAATCTCGACGCGGTCGAGGTGCGCTGTGAACTCGCGCCGTCCGCGGTCGGCACGGTCGAGCCGAAGGCCGTCGGCGACGCCCTGCGCGAGCGCATCAAGACCATGGTCGGGGTCACGACGACGGTCAGCGTGGGCATGCCCGACAGCATCGAGCGCACGCTCGTCGGCAAGGCGCGGCGCGTGATCGACCGCCGGAAGGAATGACCCACCCCCGAAGCGCCTGCGGCGCTCCCCCTCCAGGGGGCGCCGCCAGCGGACCGGCGGAGCCGGATCCGCGGCGGCTGCTTGATTCCGCCGGGGCGCTTCGCGCGCGCCGGCGTCGTCCTTGACGAGTCGGAAGGAGACCGCATGTACACCCAGGCGCTCGACGTGATGACCCCGCAGGAGCGGGCGGCCGACCGCGCCGCGCCGCGCTCGGCCGAAGATGCGGCCGCCGACGCCGAACGCGAGGCGGCCTTCGAGGCGCGCATCGCCGAAGGCGGCTTCATCGAGGCCAAGGACTGGATGCCCGGGCACTACCGCAAGACGCTCGTGCGCCAGATCAGCCAGCATGCGCACTCCGAGATCGTCGGCATGCTGCCCGAGGGCAACTGGATCAGCCGCGCGCCGAGCCTCAAGCGCAAGGCGATCCTGCTCGCCAAGGTGCAGGACGAAGGCGGCCACGGCCTGTACCTGTACGCCGCGGCGGAGACGCTCGGCACCTCGCGCGATCAGATGATCGAGGCGCTGCACTCGGGCAAGGCGAAGTACAGCTCGATCTTCAACTACCCGACGCTGACCTGGGCCGACGTCGGCGCGATCGGCTGGCTGGTCGACGGCGCGGCGATCATGAACCAGGTGCCGCTTTGTCGCTGCTCCTACGGGCCGTATGCGCGCGCGATGATCCGCATCTGCCGCGAGGAATCCTTCCATCAGCGCCAGGGGTTCGACGCGCTGCTGACGATGATGAAGCAAGGCACCGACGCGCAGCGCGCGATGGTGCAGGACGCGGTCGATCGCTGGTGGTGGCCGTCGATCATGATGTTCGGCCCGCCGGACGACGCGTCGCCGAACTCCGAGCAGTCGATGCGCTGGGGCATCAAGCGCATCAGCAACGACGATCTGCGCCAGAAGTTCATCGACGCCACCGTCGAGCAGGCCAAGGTGCTCGGCGTCACGCTGCCCGACCCCGAACTGAAGTGGAACGAAGCGCGCGGCCACTGGGATTTCGGCGCGATCGACTGGGACGAATTCTGGAACGTCGTCAAGGGCCACGGGCCGTGCAACCGCGAGCGCCTTGCCGCGCGTGTGGCCGCGGCCGACGATGGCGCCTGGGTGCGCGAGGCGGCGATGGCGCATGCAGCGAAGCAGGCGACGCGCGAGCGCGATGCGCGGCGCGCGGCCTGAATCGCCGGACGAGGGACAGACGATGACGACCGACAGCCACACCAGAACCGATGCGGCCGCGCCTGCGGCCGATGCCATCAGCCGCGCCGAGTGGCCACTGTGGGAAGTCTTCGTGCGCAGCAAGGCGGGCCTCGATCACAAGCACTGCGGCAGCCTGCACGCGACCGACGCGCAGATGGCGATCCAGCTTGCGCGCGATGTCTACACCCGGCGGCAGGAGGGCACGAGCCTGTGGGTCGTGCGCTCGGACCAGATCGTCGCCAGCGACCCCGGCGAGAAGGCGAGCTATTTCGACCCGGCGCAGGACAAGGTCTACCGCCACCCGACGTTCTACGTGCTGCCCGACGAAGTCGACCACATGTGATGCAGGCCTCCCTCGCGCTCGAAACCACGCCGGCGCAGCAGTTCGTGCTGCGCCTGGCCGACACCTGCCTGATCCACTCCCAGCGGCTCGCCGAGTGGTGCGGCCACGCGCCGGTGCTCGAAGAGGACATCGCGCTCGCCAACATGGCGCTCGACCTGCTCGGCCAGGCGCGCGCGTTGCTGACGCACGCCGGCCGGATGGCGGGCGAGAGGTTCGACGAAGACCAGCTCGCCTTCCTGCGCGACGAGCGCGACTACCGCAACGTCACGCTCGCCGAACTGCCGCGCGGCGACTTCGCCTTCACCGTGCTGCGCAACCTGCTGCTCGCGGTCTGGCTCGATGGCTACTGGCGGCGGCTCGCAAGCTCGAGCGACGTCGACCTCGCGGCGATCGCCGCCAAGGCGACGAAGGAGGCGCGCTATCACCTCCAGCATGCGGCCGACTGGGTCGTTCGGCTCGGTGACGGCACAGAGGAATCGGCGCGCCGCCTGCATGACGCGCTCGACGCCCTCTGGCCCTACACCGCCGAGCTGTTCGAGGACGACGAGGTCGACACGCAGGCGGCGGCGAGCGGCCTCGGCCCGGCGTGCAGCGAACTGCGCGCCGCTGCGCAAGCCCAGGTCGAGCCGGTGTTCGCGCGCGCCGGACTGGAAGTGCCGGCCGCGACGCCGTTTCGCAGCCACGGCAAGCAGGGCCGCCACAGCGAGCACATGGGCTACCTGCTCGCCGAGATGCAGCATCTGCCGCGCAGCTTCCCGGGTGCGGTGTGGTGACGGAGGCCGCCGCGGTCGATGCCACGCACGCTGCGCTGTCGGCGGGCGCCGCGCGCGAGGCCGCGGCCTGGACGGTGCTGAACGGTGTGCTCGACCCCGAAGTGCCGGCGCTCTCGATCGTCGATCTCGGCATCGTGCGCGCGGTGCGGGCGTTGGGCGAAGGGATCGAGGTCGTGCTCACGCCCACCTACTCGGGCTGCCCGGCGACCGAAGTCATCGAGCAAAGCGTGATCGACGCCTTGCGCGAAGCCGCCCTCGGCCCGGTCACGGTGCAGCAGCAGCGCGCGCCGGCGTGGACGACCGACTGGATCAGCGCCGAAGGCCGGCGCAAGTTGCGCGACTACGGCATCGCGCCGCCGGCCTGCGCGGCGAACGCGCCCGCCGGCGTGCCGGTGCACATCATCGCGCGCAACGTCGAGTGCCCGCGTTGCGCCAGTGCGCAGACCGAACGTTTGTCGGCCTTTGGCGCGACGGCGTGCAAGTCGCTCTTCCGCTGCCTCGATTGCCGCGAGCCGTTCGAGTATTTCAAGCCCTTCTGAGCCACGATGGACGCCCATTTCCACGAGCTGCGCGTCAGCGCCGTCGAACCCGACACCGACGAGGCCGTGGTCGTCAGCTTCGATGTGCCGGACGATCTGCGCGAGACCTTCGCCTTCGAGCCGGGCCAGTACCTGACGCTGCGCACGCGGGTCGGCGGCGAAGACCTGCGGCGCTCCTACTCGATCTGCGCCGGCGCCGACGACGGACTGCGCGTCGGCGTGCGCTTGCTGCCAGAAGGCGTGTTCTCGCGCTGGGTGCACGACGAGCTCAGGGCCGGCGACGCGCTGCAGGTGTTCCCCCCGCAGGGGCACTTTCGGATGCCGTTCGATGCCGCCGCGCGCCGCCATGTGCTGGGCATTGCGGCGGGCAGCGGCATCACGCCGATCCTCTCGATCATGAAGTCGCTGCTGGCGCGCGAACCGGCGAGTCGCTTCACCCTCATCTACGGCAACCGGCGCCAGGCGAGCACGATGTTCCGCGAGGAGATAGAGGACCTGAAGAACCGCTACCTGACGCGCCTCGCGCTGCACCACGTGTTCTCGCGCGAACCCCAGGACGCGCCCATCTTCGAGGGGCGGCTGGACCGCGAAAGGCTTGCCGCGTTCCTGGGCCCGCTGATCGATCCGAAGGGCGTCGACGAAGCCTTCGTCTGCGGCCCCTATGAAATGAACAACGAGGCCGAGGCGGCGCTGCGCGCTGCCGGCGTCCCGCCCGAGCGCATCCACGTCGAGCGCTTCGGTGCGCCGCCGCTTGGCGCGGCGCCCGCGCATCCGGTGCTGGCGGGCGATGCGCCGCTTGCGCGCGTCACCGTCATTCGCGACGGCCAGCGGCGCGAGATCGAATTCACCGCTGCCGACCCGAGCCTGCTCGACGCCGCGGCGCGCGCCGGCATCGACGTGCCGTTCTCGTGCAAGTCGGGCGTGTGCTCCACCTGCCGCGCGCGGCTGCTCGAAGGCGAGGTGCGCATGGACCGCAACTTCGCGCTCGAGCCGCACGAGGTCGACGCCGGCTTCATCCTGACCTGCCAGGCGCACCCGCTCACCGAGCGCGTGGTGGTCTCGTACGACGATCGATGAGGAGAGCCTGACGCCATGGCCCGCGGACGTGCCTCCGGCTACGAGAGCCAGCGCGAGTTGATCCTCGCGCAGGCGGCCGCGCTGTTCGCCCGGCAGGGCTACGCCGGCACCTCGATGAACGAGGTGGCGAAGGCGAGCGGCATCTCGAAGCCGGCGCTCTACCACTACGTGCGTGACAAGCAGGAACTCGCGGCGACGATCGCGCAGGAGCACGTCGCGCGGCTCGAGGCCGTGGTGCACGATGTCGGGCGCCTGAAACTCGACCCCGAGCCGCGATTGCGCGAGCTGATCCTGCGCTTCGTCGCCGAGTACGCCCACGCGCAGGACGCCCATCGCGTGCTGACCGAGGACGTGCGCTATCTCGATGCCGAGGAGCGCGCGCGCGTGCTCGGCGCCGAACGCCGCGTCGTCGATGCGTTCGCCGACGCGGTCGCCGCCGTGCGGCCCGGGGCGTCGGCGGCGGCGCTCGACAAGCCGCTCGCGATGCTGCTGTTCGGCATGATCAACTGGATGTTTACCTGGATCAAGCCGGAAGGCCGATTGAGCTACGACGATATGGCACCCGTCGTCTGCGATCTGTTCTTCGGCGGTGTGGGTGCGGTGCAGCTTTCGCAATCCGGGCGCCGAGCGCACTCGACCATCGTCGCCTGAACCGGACCCGCGGCACGTCCGATTTCCTCAACCCTTGACAACGCCTGAAACGGAGACTTCCCCATGAAACTGCTCACAACCATCGCTCTTGGCGCGGCGCTGATCGCCGCCGCCGCATCGGCCCGGGCCGATATCACGGTCGGCGTCACGCTCTCGGCCACCGGGCCGGCGGCCTCGCTCGGCATTCCCGAGAAGAACACGATCGCGCTGATGCCCACCACGATCGGCGGCCAGAAGGTCAACTACATCGTGCTCGACGACAAGTCCGACACGACGGCCGCAGTGGCGAACACGAGAAAGCTCATCACCGAAGACAAGGCCGACGTCATCATCGGTTCGACGGTTTCGCCGAATTCGCTGGCGATGATCGACGTCGTCTCAGAGGCGAAGGTGCCGATGATCTCGATGGCTGCTTCGGCGAGCATCGTCGAGCCGGTGGACGACAAGCGGCGCTGGGTCTTCAAGACGCCGCAGAACGACATCATGATGTCGATCGCGATCGTCCAGCACATGGCCAACGCCGGCGTCAAGAAGGTCGCCTTCATCGGCTTCGCGGATGCCTACGGCGAAGGCTGGTACACCCAGTTCAGCAAGATCGCCGCGCTCAAGGGCATCGAGATCGTCGCCAACGAGCGCTACAACCGCACCGACACCTCGGTCACCGGGCAGGTGCTCAAGATCGTCGCCGCCAAGCCCGACGCGGTGCTGATCGCCGCGTCCGGCACGCCCGCGGTGCTGCCGCAAAAGACGCTCAAGGAGCGCGGCTACGCCGGCAAGTACTACCAGACGCACGGTGTTGCAAACAACGACTTCCTGCGCGTCGGCGGCAAGGATGTCGATGGCACCTTCCTGCCTTCGGGCCCGGTACTCGTCGCGACGCAATTGCCGGCGAGCAACCCGGTGCGCAAGTCGGCACTCGAGTACATCGGCAAGTACGAAGCGGCGCATGGCAAGGGTTCGGTCTCGACCTTCGGCGGCCACGCCTGGGACGCCGGCGTGCTGCTGCAGGCGGCGATTCCGGTGGCGCTGAAGACGGCGCAGCCGGGGACGCCCCGGTCCGCGCCAGGTGATGCGTCGAGCAGCAGAAGAGGGTCTGCGCTACCAGATTTTGACGTCGCCGACCGACCACCTCGGCCTCGACCAGCGTGCCCGCGTGATGGTGCTGATCGACAACGGCAGCTGGAAGTACATCCCCTGAACCAACGGCGCCTGAAGGGCCCGCGTCGACAATTCGTCCAGCTACGCCCGGCGCTGCTGAAGTCAGACACGAACACCTGGCATCAACCAGGCGCAATGCTATGGCCACCACTTTGCGTGGCAAGCGAAGCGACGGCATGAGGCCCGTAGCGTTCGGCGTTGGCGATGGCCATGTGCTTGTCCAGATCTGCAGAGCCTACTGAGCGCGGCGCCGCCGACTGATTCTCGGCATCTTCAGCGCGTCCTGCGGGCGTCGATTCACGAACCTGAAGGAGAAACTTTGATGATGAGCCGAGTCCTCTCGCGCCTGATGGCGCCCGTGCTGGCAGTCTTGCTCGGGCCTGCGCGTCGCCGCAGCCGGTCCCAGTCGAAATCCGGCAGGGCAAGATCGAACAGATCCGTGATACGATCGCGATGTTCAGCACCAGGTGTGGGCGCGGTGCTCGGCACTGGCCGCGTCAGTATCGGCAGCTCGATCATGGCGGCACCATACGGTTAGGATGGTCGCCAGCTCATGGCGCACCGCTGGCAACGAGATCCAGAAAAGGCATCGACCAGCCGATCTCTGCGCGATATCATCCGCATGGTCGGGGCGTGCCTGTCGATGGGCACGGCCGACCAATCCAACCCGGTGGTATGCCAGAAAGCCATCCAGGCAACAGCGACGCTTGGTCGCGCTGCGCGAGCAACGACGCAGCATGCCGACACGCCGTGCAGCGCGCAAGCTCGGTGCCACGGCACCGAGGTGTCCTTTCCCGGAATTTCCGGGGCGGCTCGGGGCAGCGAACTAGGCGTGCACCAGGATCTCGCCGCGCAGCGAATGCGATAGCGCCGCGCTGATCGTCACGTCGATGACCTGCCCGATGAGCCGCGACGGCGCCGCGAAGTTCACGCTGCGATTGCACTCGGTGCGACCCGTCAGTTCGCTCGCGTCCTTGCGCGATCGGCCCTCGACCAGCACGCGCTGCGTGCTGCCGACCAGCGCTTCGCTGATGCGCGCCGCGTTGGCATCGATCGTCACCTGCAACCGTTGCAGCCGCGCAAGCTTCACGCTCTGTGGCGTCTCGTCGGCGAGTGACGCCGCCGGCGTCCCGGGGCGCGGGCTGAAGATGAAGCTGAAGCTGGCGTCGAAGCCGACCTCGTCGATGAGCGCCATCGTGCGTTCGAAATCGTCCTCGGTCTCGCCCGGGAAGCCTACGATGAAGTCGCTGCCGATCCGGATGTCGGGCCGCACCGCGCGCAGCTTTCGCACCGTGCTCTTGAATTCGAGCGAGGTGTAGCCGCGCTTCATCGCGGCAAGGATGCGGTCGCTGCCGTGCTGCACCGGCAGGTGCACGTGGTTCACGAGTTGCGGCACGCGCGCGTAGGCGTCGATCAGGCGCTGCGTGAACTCCTTCGGGTGGCTCGTCGTGTAGCGGATGCGCGCGATGCCGGGGATCGCGGCGACGAGTTCGAGCAGCAGCGCGAAGTCGGCGATCTCGGCCGTGTCGCCCATCGTGCCGCGCCAGGCGTTGACGTTCTGGCCGAGCAGCGTCACTTCCTTGACGCCCTGTTCGGCGAGGCCGGCGACTTCGGTCAGCACGTCGTCGAGCGGGCGCGAAACCTCTTCGCCGCGCGTGTAGGGCACGACGCAATAGCTGCAGTACTTCGAGCAGCCCTCCATGATCGAGACGAACGCGGTCGCGCCTTCGACGCGCGCGGGGGGCAGGTGGTCGAACTTCTCGATCTCGGGGAAGCTGATGTCGACCTGCGCGCGGCCATCGGCCGCGCGCCGCGCCAGCATCTCGGGCAGGCGGTGCAGGGTCTGCGGGCCGAAGACGAGGTCGACGTAGGGCGCGCGCTCGATGATCGCCTCGCCCTCCTGGCTCGCGACGCAGCCGCCGACGCCGATCAGTGTGCCGCGTGCCTTCAGATGCTTGACGCGCCCGAGGTCGCTGAACACCTTCTCCTGTGCCTTCTCGCGCACCGAGCAGGTGTTGAAGAGAATCAGGTCGGCCTGCTCGACATCCGCCGTCGGCGTGTAGCCTTCTGCGGCGCGCAGCACGTCGGCCATCTTGTCCGAGTCGTACTCGTTCATCTGGCAGCCGAAGGTCTTGATGAAGACCTTCTTGCCCGTCGCGTGTGTCGTCATGACGCCAGGCTCACGGCTGGGTCCAGGTCTGCGTCGGGGCATCGAAGCGCCAGCTTGCCGCCTCCTCCCGCGTTTTCGGCCAGCGTTTGGCGAGCTCGTCGTTCGTCAGCACCCACACGTCCTTGATCTGGCCCTGCATGTCGATCGTGTAGTTGACGATGAAGCGCTGCCCGGCGAAGGCGCCGGTCGTCGCAAGCATGTTGTTCTGGCCGCGGATGCGGGCGCCGGGCGCGAGCCGTACCGGCGCGTCGTTGAGCAGCGCCATCGGCGGATGCTCGATCGCGAGCGTGCCGCGCAGCGAGTCGGCCGGCAGATTGCGGGCCAGTTGCGCGCGGGCGCTCGCGCTGGCGAGGCCCATGGCGGCAAGGAGCAGCAGGGTACGGCGGTGCATGGTGGCGATCCTGTGGTGATCTCGGGGCGGGCCGTGGACAAGCGCGCCGCTGAGCGTACGGTACGCGCAATGCAAACCGGCTCCAAGTCGTTCGACGGGGAGCCGGGGGGTAATTCCTTTGGTGGCGCTTCAGGGACTCGAACCCCGGACCTGCGGATTATGATTCCGTCGCTCTAACCAACTGAGCTAAAGCGCCTCGCGGCGCGAAGTATAGCGGCAGCCGCGCGCCGGACGGACCGGCGACGCCGAGACCGACCCTGCGTGCGGACACTCATCGCACGAGAACGCACGGTTCGTTGCGCGCAATCGTCCGTCGCGCGCTCAGACCCGACCCGAAACCGACATCGCCTTGCGGACGAAGGCCTTGCGCCCGACCGGGTCGTCGATCTGTTCGGCCAGCAGCGCGAACAGCTCCGTCTCGCTGCGGGCCTGGCCGGCGGCGCGCCGGACAACGGCCTTCGCGACGGCGCCGATGTGCTGCGCGAGTTCGGCCTCGGCCCGCTCGAGCAGCGCCGGGTCGAAAGTCGACGCCGATGACGCACCGGCGCCCGTCACCGGTTGCCGCGCGCTGTCGGGCCGGCTGCGTGCATCCTCGGCGCTTGCCGCAGCGTACTTCTTCAGGAACCGGGCGCGGGCGGAGGAATCGTTGATGTCCGCGGCGAGCCGCTCGGCGAGACCGGCCAGGTCGGATGCCTTCTTCGCCGCCGACTTCACGACGACGGCCGCGACCGGCCCGAGGTAGGCGGCCAGATCGAGGCTCATCGCCTTCAACATGTCGTCGGCGAACGCTGTCGGCACCGATGCAGCGGGTGGCGACGGCGCCCCGCTCGAGAGCTCGGTGCGGTCGGCGTAGGTCGTCTTGATGTCGGCATCGAGCGCTTCGGCCCGGGCCGCGAGGGCGCCGCGAATCTCGGCCACCGACTGCGGCCGCGCCCGCTCCGCCGGCCTCAGCGCCCAGTCGATCGCCTGCAGCAGCGTCGGGCTGTAGGTCGCGGCATCGGCGGCCCGTGAAGCCGGCGTCATCGGGTCGACCGGTACGCGTGCCGTGGCCTCCATCGGCTTGTGGCCGGTCACGGCCCAGTACAGCACGGCGCCGACCGCATACAGGTCGCTCCACGGTCCCTGGTTGCCGTGCGCGTGGTATTGCTCCAGCGGCGCAAAGCCCGGCGACACGATGGCGGTGCGCTCGGCATCGACGCTGGCGGCGCGGGCGGATCCGAAGTCGAGCAGCACCGGTTCGCCATCGTGACGCACGAAGATGTTGCCCGGCTTCACGTCGCGATGCAGCACGCCGGCCCGGTGGATGACGTCGATGCCGTCGAGCAGCGCCAGCGCGAGCCCGATCAGCGTCGGCTCGGTCACCGGGCGGCGCGTCTTCATCCATTGGTCGAGCGGCTGCCCGGCGACGAACTCCATCACCATGTAGGCCGTCTGGTTGGCTTCGAAGAAGCGCAGCACGCGCACGATGTTGGGATGGCGAAACGACGCCAGCGTGCGCGACTCGTCGAGGAAGCGCGTGCGGCCCCAGGCGAAGCGCGCCTCGGCACTCTCCGACTTGGAGCGCACGGAGCGGTCGTCGCAGCGCAGCGCCAGGTCGCCCGGCAGGTATTCCTTGATCGCCACCGGCATGTTCAGGTTGCGGTCGGTGGCCAGGTAGGTCAGGCCGAAGCCGCCCACGCCCAGCGTCGACTCGATGCGGTACTCCTGAAGGGCGTAGCCGGCGGGCAGCGCGATCTCGCCGTTCACGATGGCGCGCCTCGGTTCATGGGTCGTTGATCAGGCTGATCGCCTTTTCCAGGCTGCGCCGCATGCGGTTGAACGACTTGCCGAGCGTCGCCACTTCGTCCTTGCCGCTTTCGGGCAGTTCTGGAATGTCCATCTCGCCGACGCTGATCTTGTCGGCGGCCGCCGACATGCTGCGGATCGGCCGCACGATGAGGATCGACAACATGACGTTGAGGATCACGAACAGCACGATGAAGACGCCCGTCAGCGACGCCATGAAGGCGAGGAAGGCGCTGTCGGCCTTGCGGATCGGCAGCGACATCGGCACCGAGACGATCTGCGCGCCGACGATCTCGTTGAGCTTCCAGCCGAAGCCGTTGCTGCTGCCGTAGAGCCTGACCATGGACGGCGGCGAGGCCTCGGCCGTCGTGTGGCAGGCGAGGCAGTTCGCATCCTTGATCTGCAGCGGCCGCGCCAGAAACATCGACAGGCCGGTGGGCGAGTCGCGCACGCCGGAGAACTCCTTGCGCTCCGTGTTGTTGCGGAACTCGTTGATGATGTCGGCCTCCCAGCTCACCGCGCGGTCGCGCGGATTGGTCGGGTTCAGCGCCGCCTCCTTGTAGGCGTAGTTCGGATAGGTCTCGTGCAGCTTGCCCATGATCTCGGTGGCGGCATAGGCCGGCACGCTTTGCGGCAGGAACTCCTCGGTCATCGGGCGCAGATTCGGGCGCACCTGACCGACGGTGTAGCTGCGCATCGACAGCGCCGCTTCCATCATCACCCCGGCGGTGTGCAGCACCTCCGCGCGCGCATTGCGCTGCAGCAACTCGCGCGACACGTAGGCGCTGACGGCCAGCCCGAGCAGGAAGACCAGCAGCAGCACGATATTGAACTTGAGCCGCAGTCCCAAAGCGAACCTCCGATCAGCCTGCATCTACGGGAAAGTCCCGACGCAGCGCCGGAACAGCCGCCGTTTTCAGCAAGTCGTGCGTACACGGTGCCACCCTGCGATCTGACGATGCATGCAGCACAATCAGAGGGTCGCATGTCACGCCCGGCTTGTCCAGGGTTGATGACGATCAAGCGGCCTTCAACATGGCCACGATGGACTTCAGCACGCTCAGCATGACCGAGATCGTGCGGCTGCAGAACCAGCTGCAGCAGGAGCTGACGCGCCGCTTCGAGCAGCCGATGGCGCTCGCGTTCTCCGACATCGCGGGTTCGACCGCCTACTTCGCGCGCTTCGGCGACGCTGCCGGCCGGCAGCTTCAGCAACTGCATTTGGACCTGCTGCAGGCCTGCCTGCCCGGCCACGAAGGTCGCCTGGTCGACACGGCCGGAGACGGTGCGTTCCTCACCTTTGCCAGCACGGACGCCGCCGCCCTGGCGATGATCGAACTCGAGAACGCGATCTCGCGCGAGAACACGACCCGTTCGCGCGAGCGCCAGCTGCAGCTGCGCATCGGCATCCATCACGGCCCGGTGCTGACCGATGGCGTGGTGGTGAGCGGCGACGCGGTGAACCTGTGCGCCAGGGTGGCGTCCTCGGCCCGGCCCGGTGAGATCCGCCTGACGCGCGAGGCATTCCAGGAGCTCGCGCTGATGCTGCGCCTGAACTGCCGGCCGGTGCCGAACGCCGAGCTCAAGGGCGTCGCGCGGGCGGTCGAGTTGCTCGCCCTCGACTGGCGCGACCATGCCGTCTTCCCGACCCGCGTGCGCGTGCAGGAAACGCGCGAGGACCTGGAATTGCCCGCGCAGGACATCATCAGCTTCGGCCGGCTGCGCGAGCACGAGGGCACTTCGGCCAACGACATCGTGCTGACGCCGGCGGACCCTGCGCAGGCACGACTGATCAGCCGCTGGCACTTCGAGCTGCGCCGTTGGCCGGACGGTTTCCGCCTGCGCCCGGTGTCGGATGGCGTCACCGAAGTCAATGGCGTGGCAGTCGCCAAGGGCGAAGAGGCCAAGGTCGGGCCGGGCGCCACGATTCGCGTCGCGCACGTGCTCACGCTGGTGCTGACATCGCCGCGCAAGGCGGTGCCGGAAGACCTCGCCGCGACGCGGCGCGTAGGCTGAGGCAGTCCGCCCGCCGCACCGGCCTGCCTAGAATCGGGCGGCCACCAGAGGACCCCATGTTTCGCTTCTTCAAGAAAAAGGCGCCTCCCGCCGAACCTGCTGCACCCGCACCCGCACCCGTGACGGCCCCGGCCGCTGCCGCTACCGAAGCTGCGGCAGAACCGGCGCCTATGCGGCCAATGCCGGCCCCCGTCGTCGAGCCGTCAGCGCCAACACAGCCGCCAACACAGCCGCCAACACCGGCGCCGACATCCGCGCCAACAACCACGCCGACACCCGCGCCGACACCCGCGCCGATCCAGCCGTCCGAAGCCGCGGCGCCGGCCGAGAGTCCGGCCCCGATGCCAGCCGCCGAGCCGCCGGTCGAGCCCGAGCGACAGCGCTGGCGGGACAAGCTGCGCAGCGGACTGCGCAAGACCGGCGTCGGCATTGCCCAGGTCTTCACCAGCGCGCGCATCGACGACGCGCTGTACGAGGAGCTCGAGACCGCACTGTTGATGGCCGACACCGGCGTCGCCGCGAGCCAGTACCTGCTCGACGACCTGAAGCGGCGCGTCAAGGCGGCGCGCGCGACCGATCCGCGCGCGGTCAAGGGGCTGCTCGCCGACGCGATCACCGGGCTGCTCACGCCACTCGAGGGCGCGCTCGGCGTCGGGCACGAGACGCCGACCGTGATCATGGTTGTCGGCGTCAACGGTGCGGGCAAGACGACGAGCATCGGCAAGCTCACGCGACATCTCGCGCAGGCGGGGCAGACGGTGCTGCTCGCCGCGGCCGACACCTTCCGCGCCGCGGCGCGCGAGCAGCTTGCGGTGTGGGCCGGGCGGAACAATGTCGAGATCGTCAGCCAGCACGACGGCGACCCGGCGGCGGTCACCTTCGACGCGGTGACGGCCGGCCGTGCACGCGGCTGCGACGTCGTCATCGCCGATACCGCGGGACGCCTGTCGACGCAGACGCACCTGATGGAAGAGCTGAAGAAGATCCGCCGCACGATCACGAAGGCGCAGGCTTCGGCGCCGCACGAAGTGCTGCTCGTCGTCGACGGCAACACGGGGCAGAACGCACTGTCGCAGGTGAAGGCGTTCGACGAGGCGCTCGGGCTCACGGGGTTGATCGTGACCAAGCTTGACGGCACGGCCAAGGGGGGCGTGCTCGCCGCGATCGCGCTCTGGTCGCGTGGCCGCACCCAACCGGTGCCGGTCTATTTCGTTGGCGTCGGCGAGAAGCTCGAGGACTTGCAGACCTTCAACGCGCGCGAGTTCGCGCAGGCGCTGCTCGGCTGATGTGACGGCCCCGGCCGTCTGGCGGCCGACCCCCAAGGGCCACGAAGGGGCCCGCATTCGCAGCCCCTGGGCACCGAACCCGACCGGGCGACCCGGATCGGGTTCGGCGCGCTGACACCGCCGCACCCTCTGGTTGCCTGCGGCAACCTGTCCCCGAGCGGGTCTTGACCTTCCTGGGGCGGTCCGGCGAAGGCTGAGGCGGCCTACTCGCGCGGCTTCGGCCGCGGCAGCGGCACCGGCCGGCTCTCGAGGTCATCGAAGAAGGTCGAGGGCAGCGGCTCGGGGACGGTCGTTTCCGCTGCCCGGGGCTCGAACTCGCCCGGGCGGGACTGCCGGCCTGCGGATGTGGGCGCTTCGTCGAACGCCGCAGCGATCGCGGCCATCCGCTCGCGTCCGAACACCAGTTCCAGGACCAGATCCTCGTCCGGAAGGGCGCCTTCGCGCCAGTTCAGGACGCGCAGGCCGGCCTTGCGCAACACGCGATCCATGCGGTCGTGCCGCTCGAGGCCACGCTCAGAATCCTTGCCTTCGGTCGGCCGCACGTTGATGACGGCGAGTGCCTGAAAGGTGCTGTCGCAAACAAGCAGGTCGGCGTTGAGCCGGCCCACGCGGCGCATCCATTCGCGATACGAGTGGCGGGTGGGGACGCGCAGGAATCGCGACAGCGGCACCTGCGCAAGCACGGCATAACCTGGCGGCAGGTTGCGCACCAGCAGCTTGTAGGCGCGCTGCTCGGGCGTCGTCAGCACGCGCGCCGCCTCGGGCGGCCAGTCGGCGACGGTGTCGAGAGCGTCCTCGGCGCCGGCCCGCGCGCTGCGCTTGCCGCCGCTGCGGCGGCGCCACCACAAGGCGATCACGAGCAGGACGACGAGCGCGATGAGCGCCAGTTCGGTGACGGCCATGAGTCGAACCTCGGCTTGAAAGCCCCGCACCTTGGCACGAAATGCCGCCGACGTCCAGTTACCGGTTGTCTTGTCCGGGCCGGCAGCCCGCCGATGTCAGCGCATGCCCGGCGGCATCATGCCCTTCATGCCGCCCATGCGCTTCAACATCTTCATCATGCCGCCGCCCT
The DNA here is from genome assembly GCA_023954175.1 of Rhizobacter sp. Lineage (GTDB taxonomy): Bacteria > Pseudomonadota > Gammaproteobacteria > Burkholderiales > Burkholderiaceae_C > CAIKUF01. Next base: position 58,903 of record JAMLIM010000002.1, on the reverse strand, counting down.
TCATCTTCTTCATCATGTCGCGCATCTGCTCGTACTGCTTGAGCAGGCGGTTGACCTCCTGCACCTGCACGCCGGCACCGGCGGCGATGCGGCGCTTGCGCGTCGCCTTCAGCAGATCGGGCTTGCGCCGCTCGAGCGGCGTCATCGAGCAGATGATGCCCTCCATGCGCTTGACGTCGCGCTCGGCGCGGTCCATGTCGGCAGCGCCCGCCTTGGCGGCCATCTGCTGCGGCAGCTTGTCGATCAGGCCCGACAGGCCGCCCATCTTCTTCATCTGAGAGAGCTGCGACAGGAAGTCGTTCAGGTCGAACGCATCGCCCGACTTGACCTTGTCGGCGAGCTTCTGCGCCGCCGCGACATCGACGCCCTTCTGCACCTCCTCGACGAGGGCGAGGATGTCGCCCATGCCGAGCACGCGTGACGCGTGGCGTTCGGCGTCGAACACCTCCAGGCCGTCGATCTTCTCGCTCGTGCCGGCGAACTTGATCGGCACGCCGGTCACCGCGCGCACCGACAGCGCCGCGCCGCCGCGCGAATCGCCGTCGGTCTTGGTCAGCACGATGCCGGTCAGCGGCAATGCCTCCTTGAACGCCCTGGCGGTGTTGATCGCGTCCTGGCCCTGCATCGCGTCGACGACGAACAGCGTCTCGACCGGCTTCAAGGCCGCGTGCAGCTCGGTGATCTCGCGCATCAGCGCCTCGTCGATCGCGAGGCGCCCGGCGGTGTCGACGAGCAGCACGTCGAAGTAGTGCTTGCGCGCGTGGTCGAGCGCGGCCAGGCCGATCGCGACCGGCTTGTCGCTCGCGCTCGAGGCGAACCATTCGGCGCCCGCTTGCCGGGTGACGACCTTCAACTGCTCGATCGCCGCCGGCCGGTAGACGTCGGCCGACACCGTCAGCACCTTCTTCTTGCGTTTGGTCGTCAGGTGACGCGCGAGCTTTGCGGTCGTCGTCGTCTTGCCCGCGCCCTGCAGGCCGGCCATCAGGATCACCGCCGGCGGTTGCACCGCCAGATCGATGTCCGCGACCCCGCCGCCCATCGTCGCCGCCAGTTCGCGCTGCACGATGCCGACCAGCGCCTGCCCCGGCGTGAGCGAGCCGACGACCTCGGCGCCGAGCGCCTTGTCCTTCACGCGGGCGATGAAATCGCGCACCACGGGCAGCGCGACGTCGGCCTCGAGCAGCGCCATGCGCACCTCGCGCAGCATGTCCTGCACGTTGTCTTCGGTGATGCGGGCCTGGCCGCGCATCGTCTTGACGAGCCGGCTCAGGCGTTCGGTGAGGGAGGAGGCCATCGGGGCTTGGGACGCTGCGCGCCAGCGGCTTACGCGTCAGTACACTGTGCGGATGATTCTATCGTTCGGGTCCGCCGCGCCTGTGCTGGCCGTGCCCAGCGCGGTGGCGCTGGCCGGCTACGTCGCCGCGGCGTCGCTCGGCGAGCACTCGGCAAAGGCGCTGCGCGCCGCGCTGATCATCGGCTGGATCGCCCACGCGCTGGCGATCTTCGCCGACGTGTCGGGCATCGGCAGCGGCATGCCGGGCGCACGTTTCGGCTTCGCGCCGGCCCTGTCCGCGACGGTCTGGCTCGTGCTTGCGGTGCATGCGGTCGAAAGCCGCTTCGTCCCGCTGCAGGGCGTGCGGCGCGCGCTCGCGCTGCTCGGGGCGCTGGTGGTCGCGCTTGCGTGGTGGTTTCCGGGTGAGTCCCGGCTGCACGGGGGCTCGCCGTGGGAGCCGCTGCACTGGGTGCTCGGCATCGCGTCCTATGGCCTGTTCGGTGCCGCCGTGCTCCACGCGAGCCTGCTCAGCAGTGCCGAACGCCGCATGCGCCTGTTGCACGCGCCGGGCGCTGCGGCGGCGACGGCGCCCCCGGGCGGTGCTTCTGCAATGACGCCCGCGGGCGGTGCTGCGGGAATGGCGCCTGCGGGCGGCAACGCTGGAATGGCGCCCCCGGGCGGCAATGCTGGAATGGCGCCCCCGGGCGCCATGGGCCTGCCGTTGCTGCGACTCGAGAAGCTGACGTTTCGCTTTGTCGCCGCGGGCTTCGCTGCGCTGTCTGCGACGCTGGTGCTCGGCTGGTGGTTCGCCAACCCGTGGCGCTGGGATCACAAGACGGTGTTCTCGATCCTCGGCTGGGTCGTGTTCGCCGGCCTGCTTGCCGGGCGCCAGGCCTTTGGCTGGCGCGGCCGCCGCGCCACCGGTTGGCTTTATGCCGGTGCCGCGCTGCTGCTGCTGGCCTACGTCGGTTCGCGCTTCGTCCTCGAAGTGCTGCTGAGCCGCGGCAATCTGACCTGAGCCGGAGCGCCATGAAATTCATCGTCCTGCTGGTCGTGATCTTCGCCGTCATATGGTTCGCGCGCAGGGGCAGCCGGCGCGTCATGGGCGCGCGGCGCGAAAAGACCCCGCTGCCGCCGCGCGAGGACATGGTCGCGTGCAGCCAGTGCGGGCTGCACCTGCCGCGCAGCGAGGGCCTGCCCGGCCGGGGCGGGGTCTTCTGCAGCGAAGCGCACCGCGCCGAGTTCGAACGCACGCGCAAATGACGCTGCAGCGCTTCCGGCTTTGAAGACCCGCATCGGATGAGCCCGGCTGCGTCGCCCATGCAAGAGGAGGAAGAGGCGCCGGCCTCCGAGCGTCGCGGCCCCGAACGGCGCGCGCGCGAACGCCGCTCGGCGGCGCGGCCGGAGCCGCGCGAATCGTGGTTCGGCGCACTGGGTGAAGGCGCCGACACGGCATGGCGCGAGGCGCAGCTCGCCGGCGACGGCGAATCGCGCTTCGACGGCGCCTGGCCGGCGGGCGATGGCGGGGCAAGCGACTCGCGCTTTCTGACGCGCCAGGCGCAGCGCATCGTCGACGCCGGGCAGACCGCGTTTGTCCGCGTCTACCGCGCATTCCTCGCGGCGCGCGCGGCGATCGGCGTGATGCTCCTCATCACCCTCGGCGTCGCGGTGTTGTTCGGCGTGCAGCCGAGCGCGGACGTGCTCGTCGTGTGCCTGGCCTACGCGGCGCTGTCGATCGGCGCCTGGCTCATGCCGTTCTTCGTCGAGCCTGCCATGCGTCAACCGGCCGATCGGCTGCGTACCCGGCAATGGCTGCTGACGATCGGCGTCGACATCGTGTGCTTCACGGCGCTGCATGTGCTGGCGCCGGTCGCGGGTCTGAACTACGTCGCCCTCTTCGTGCTGCCGGCGCTGATGGCGGGCGTGCTGACGCCACGCCGGATCGCGCTCGCGACTTCCGCCGGCATCACGCTCGTGTTGCTCGGCGCGGCCTGGCACAGCGTGCTGGCGGGCGGCGACGTGACGGTGTTGATGTCGCAGGCGGGGCTCGCCGGCAGCGGCATGTTCGTCATCACCGTGCTCGCGAGCGAGCTTGCCGGGCGCCTTGCGCGCGAGGAGCTGACCGCCCGCGGCAGCCTGGAGCTCGCGCGCCAGCAGGCGCAGCTCAACCGCCTCGTCATCGAGGAAATGCAGGACGGCGTCGTCGTCGTCGACCGGCGCGGCCGCGTGCGCGCCGCCAATCCGGCGGCGTGCGCGCTGCTGGCGCCAGAGGGCGCCAACCTGTCCGCGCCGTTCGCCTTGCGCGGCGTCGGCGCCTGGTCGGCGCTCGTCGACGCCGTCGAGCGCGCGTTCGTCGAAGGCGTGTGGCCCGAGGCCGGGCGCGACGTGCTGATCGAGTTCGAGCCCGGCGCCTCGCGCACGCTGCGCACGCGGGTGCGCTTCACGCGGCGGCGCGACGCGCCCGGCAGCGAGGAGTTCTGCGTCCTCTTCCTCGAGGACGTGCGCAGCATGCAGGCGCGCACGCGGCAGGAGAAGCTCGCCGCGATGGGTCGCGTGTCGGCCGGTATCGCGCACGAGATCCGCAACCCGCTGTCGGCGATCGCGCAGGCCAATGCGCTGCTCGCCGAGGACGCGGCGAGCGTCGAGCAGCGTCAGCTCACGCGCATGGTGGCCGACAACGTCGCCCGCCTCAAGCGCATCGTCGATGACGTGATGGAGCTGTCGCCACGCGCGGCGAGCGAGACGCAGGTGATCGACGCCGGTGCCCACGCGGCCGCCGCGTGTGCCGAGTGGGCCCGCATGAACGGCGTCGATTGCGGGGCGGATGGCACGCTGCAGATCGAAATCCCGGCCGAGCCGCTGCATGTGCTGTTCGACGGCGACCACCTGCGCCGCGTGCTCGTGAATCTTCTCGACAACGCGCTGCGCCATGCGTCGCGCGCGCCGGGTGCCGTGCAGATGCTGCTGCATGGCAAGGACGCCAACGTCGCCGTGCTCACCGTGCTCAACGACGGGCCGCCGATCGCGCCGGAAGTCGAGCGCTATTTCTTCGAACCGTTCTTCTCGACGCGCAGCCGCGGCACCGGGCTCGGCCTGTACATCTGCCGCGAGCTGTGCGAGCGCTACGGCGCGCGCATCAGCTTCCGGCTGCGGCCGACGACGCGTCGCCATCGCAATGAGTTCTCGGTCGCGATGCGGCGTCAGGCCTTGACGACCCTGCCCGAGCCTGCAAAGCTTTGAGCCTCCTTCCGGCAGTCGACCGCTGCTTCCCGCTGCTTCCCGCTGGACAGACCGCATGAAACTTGTCAATCGAGCCCAGGGCCGCTCCAAACTTCGGGCTGAGTGCGCGTCGCGCCCGATCGCGCCACGCTGCGGCACGCCGGCGGCGTTGCGCGTCCTCGCGGGCATCTGTCCGCCGCGTCGTCGCGCCGTGCCGGCGCACCGCAGCGCGGCCCGCTCGGGCGCGTTCAACGGCTGGAAATAGGCTGACCTCGCCCATGACGACCACGTCCCCCTTCAGCCTGCTCGTGGTCGATGACGAGCCCGATCTGCGAACGCTCTACGAGCTGACGCTGCTGCGCGAGGGCTACGACATCGACACCGCGGGCAGCGTGGAAGAGGCGCTGGCGCGGCTCGAGGCGCGGCGCTACAGCCTCGTGATCACGGACATGCGGCTGCCCGACGGGTCCGGGCTCGACGTGCTGCGTCGCCTCGAAGAAGCCGAGCGCAGCGAGAAGGCGATCGTGATCACCGCCTACGGCTCGGCCGAGAACGCGGTCGAAGCACTCAAGGCCGGCGCCTACGACTACCTGACCAAGCCGGTCGACCTGAAGCAGTTCCGCGCCGCCGTGGCGTCGGCGCTCGGCCGCGGTGTGCCCGCCGCGGCGGCGCCCGCGCAGCCCGCCACGCGCGCGACGCCGGAGCCCGCTGCGACGGCGCCGCGCGTTGCGCGTCCAGGCGTGCCACTGCCGCTGCCGCCCGCTGCACCGCCGAGCGCGGCGCTCGCGCGCATGGCTGGCCAGTCGCAGGCGGTGCGCCAGGTGCGCTCGCTGATCGACAAGGTCGCGCGCAGCATGGCGCCCGTGCTGGTCAGCGGCGAATCGGGCACCGGCAAGGAACTCGTTGCGCGCGCGGTGCACGAGACGAGCCCGCGCGCGGCGGGGCCTTTCGTTGCCGTCAACTGCAGCGCGATTCCCGAGCACCTGCTCGAGGCCGAGTTCTTCGGCTATCGCAAGGGCGCGTTCACCGGTGCGGCGGACGACCGCGAGGGCTTCTTTCAGGCCGCCAACGGCGGCACGCTGTTCCTCGACGAGATCGGTGATCTGCCGCTGTCGATGCAGTCCAAGCTGTTGCGCGTGATCCAGGAGCGCGCGGTGCGCCCGGTCGGCGCGGTGGCCGAACTGCCGGTCAACGTGCGCATCCTGAGCGCGACGCACAAGGATCTCGCGGCCGAGGTCCTCGCGCAGCGTTTCCGGCAGGATTTGTTCTACCGCCTGAACGTGATCCAGATCATCGTGCCGCCGCTGCGCGAGCGGCTTGAGGACCTGCCGGCGATCATCGACCGCGTGCTCGAACGCATCGCGCGCGAGGCGGGCGTCTCGCCGCCGCCGCACCTGACGCATGCGGCGCTGGCGCATTTGCGCCGCTACGCGTTCGCCGGCAACGTGCGCGAACTCGAGAACCTGCTGCATCGCGCCGTGGCGCTGTCCGGCGGCGACGCCATCGATGTTGCCGATCTGCACCTGCCCGTTGACGCGCTTTCCGCCGAGCCCGAGGCGGCGGCGGATGCGCCGATGCCGACAGCGGGCGCGACGGTGATCGAGATGGCGGAGGGCTCCTTGTCGGCGCTGCCGGACGATCTCGCCGCCCATCTCGACGACGTCGAACGCGACATCCTGGTTCGGGCGCTCGAGCAGCATCACTACAACCGCACGGCGGCCGGCGCGAGCCTCGGGCTGACGCTGAGACAGATGCGCTATCGCATGGCCCGACTCGGCGTTGTCGCCGGCGGCGACGCGCCCGGCGACGGCGCCTGAGGATGCAAGACGCCGCGTCGGACCGGTGGCTTGCCGGCGGCTGGTTGGACGCTGCGCAGGCCTGCCCCAGCCCCAACTGCAACGCACGTCCGCCAGCGGTTGCGGTCGAACTCGTCGTCATCCACTCGATCAGCCTGCCGCCGGGGCAGTTCGGCGGTGACGCGATCGAGCACCTGTTCACGAACCGGCTCGATCTTGGCGGGCATCCTTACTTCGAACGCCTGCGCGGGCTCGCGCTGTCGTCGCATTTCGTCATTGGGCGCAATGGGGAATTGAAGCAGTTCGTCGGCGGCGACGAGCGTGCCTGGCATGCGGGCCGCTCGGTGTGGCGCGGGCGCGAGAACTGCAACGACTTCTCGATCGGCATCGAACTCGAGGGGCTCGAGGGCCGGGCGTTCGCGCCGCCGCAGTACACGGCGCTGCTCGAACTGCTGCCGGCGCTTGCGCGGCGTTACCCGATCCGCGGCATTGCCGGGCATGAGCACGTGGCGCCGATGCGAAAGGCCGATCCCGGCGCCGGGTTCGAATGGCGCCGGCTCGCCGAAATGTTGCGTTGGCCGCGTGAGTATTTTCCCGCAGGCGTGACCGGCGCCGGCTGAAGGTGCGCGTCGCGATGTCGCACGCTGCGCGCCGCAGCGCGGCGGCGCGCTGGGCCGAGCGGCAGCGGTCTGCGGAGGCGAATCGGGCTGCAAGCCGCGTGAATCCGGACCCTGCGTTCGGCGAGTGCGCACTGGCGCGCTTGCGCAGCAAGCGCCGCTGCTTTGGGCTGCGCGCATCGACCTTGCATGAAACAGAAGCGGGGAGGCCGGCATCAGGGATGACACGCTATCCCTAGTGCTTGAAGTGTCCGCCGACCCCAGATATAGTGTGTCGACATGCTATTCTTTCAATCCATCGACGGTGTGCGGGCCGGCACCGGAACGGCACGGGCCGTGCGCCAGGCGATTCGCCGACCGCCAAAGGATGAGCGTCCGAACAGCAGACATTGACCGGCCGGCCGAGGCCTCGTGTGCTCGCACAGCGCCGACAGCCGCAGTCCGGCAACCAGCAACCGGCAACCGATATCGATCGCAACCGACAGCGTGCTTGGCCGGCACGTGAATCCCCGCCTCAACCGACATCTCCATGCAAGGGACCGACATGCAAGCAGCTTCTACCGGCGCGTCCGCCGGCGCCCCCTCCGATTTCGCCAGCGCTGCGCGCGCCGCCGCGCCTGGCGCGAATGCGACGTCCGCATACCAGGGTTACCAGATCATTCGGCGCAACGGCTCGGTCGTGGTCTTCGAGCCGAACAAGATCGCGGTCGCGCTGATGAAGGCCTTCCTTGCCGTGCACGGCACGCAGGGCGCAGCATCGGCGAGCGTGCGCGAGACGGTCGACGAGTTGACGCAGATCGTCGTTCGCGCGCTGCTGCGCTCGCGCCCCGGGGGCGGCACCTTCCCGATCGAGGACGTGCAGGATCACGTCGAACTCAGCCTGATGCGCGGCAGCCACCACGAAGTGGCGCGCGCCTATGTGCTCTACCGCGAGCGACGCGCACAGGAGCGCGCGCGCCAGGCCGCGAACGCCGTCGCGGCCGAACCGGCCCTGACGGTGATCGACGGCGGTCAACGCGTCGCGCTCGATCTCGCGCACCTCGCGACGCTGTTCGAGTCCGCCTGCGAGGGGCTCGGCGCCGACGTGCGGCCGGAGCCCATCATGGCCGAGACCAAGCGCAACCTGTACGACGGCGTGCCGATCGAAGAAGTGCACAAGGCGGCGATCCTCGCCGCCCGCACCTTGATCGAGAAGGACCCGGGCTACACGCGCGCGACGGCACGCTTGCTGCTGCACGCGATCCGCAAGGACATCCTGGGCGAGGAGGTCCTGCAGTGCGACATGCAGGCGCGCTATGCGGACTACTTCGCCGGCTACGTCAAGCGCGGCGTCGCGGCCGAGCTGCTCGACGAGCGTCTGCTGCAGTTCGATCTGGAGCGTCTCGCGCAGGCCCTCAAGGCCGAGCGCGACATGCAGTTCGACTATCTCGGGTTGCAGACGCTCTTCGACCGCTACTTCCTGCACATCGAGGACAAGCGCATCGAGCTGCCGCAGGCCTTCTTCATGCGCGTCGCGATGGGCCTGGCGCTCGGCGAGATCGACCGCGAGGCGCGCGCGATCGAGTTCTACGAGGTGCTGTCGAGCTTCGACTTCATGTCGAGCACGCCGACCCTGTTCAACGCCGGCACGCGCCGCTCGCAGTTGTCGAGCTGCTACCTGACGACGGTGTCCGACGACCTCGACGGCATCTACGAGGCGCTGAAGGAGAACGCGCTGCTGTCGAAGTTCGCCGGCGGCCTGGGCAACGACTGGACCAACGTACGCGCGCTCGGCAGCCACATCAAGGGCACGAACGGCAAGAGCCAGGGCGTGGTGCCGTTCCTGAAGGTCGTCAACGACACCGCGGTCGCGGTGAACCAGGGCGGCAAGCGCAAGGGCGCGGTCTGCGCCTACCTCGAGAGCTGGCACCTCGACATCGAGGAGTTCCTCGAGTTGCGCAAGAACACCGGCGACGACCGACGCCGCACGCACGACATGAACACCGCGAACTGGGTGCCCGATCTCTTCATGCGACGCGTCATGGAGGGGGGCGACTGGACGCTGTTCTCGCCATCGACCTGCCCGGACCTGCACGACAAGTATGGCAAGGCATTCGAAGAGGCGTACACGGCCTACGAGGACAAGGCTGCGCGCGGCGAGATCAAGCTCTTCAAGAAGATGCGCGCCGCCGACCTGTGGCGCAAGATGCTGACGATGCTGTTCGAGACCGGGCATCCGTGGATCACGTTCAAGGATGCGTGCAACGTGCGTTCGCCGCAGCAGCACGTGGGCGTCGTGCACTCGAGCAACCTGTGCACCGAGATCACGCTCAACACGGGCGAGAGCGAGATCGCGGTCTGCAATCTCGGCTCGGTCAATCTCGTGCATCACCTGACGGACGGCGCGGACGGGGCGAAGCGGATCGACCACGCGAAGCTGAGGAAGACGGTCGCGACCGCGATGCGCATGCTCGACAACGTCATCGACATCAACTACTACGCGGTGAAGAAGGCGCGCGATTCGAACCTGCGCCACCGGCCGGTCGGCCTCGGCATCATGGGCTTCCAGGACGCGCTGTACGAGATCCGCACGCCCTACGCGTCGGATGCCGCGGTCGACTTCGCCGACCAGTCGATGGAAGCGGTGTGCTACTACGCCTACTGGGCCTCGACCGAGCTCGCCGCGGAGCGCGGGCGGTACTCGAGCTACCGCGGGTCGCTGTGGGACCAGGGCATGCTGCCGCTCGATTCGCTGCGCCTGTTGGAAGAACAGCGCGGCGGCTACGTCGAGGTCGATACCGCGTCGACGCTGGACTGGACGACGCTGCGCGCGCGCATCGCCGAGCACGGCATGCGCAATTCCAACTGCGTCGCGATCGCGCCGACGGCGACGATCTCCAACATCGTCGGCGTCAGCGCATCGATCGAGCCGTCGTTCGGCAACCTGTCGGTCAAGTCCAACCTGTCGGGCGAGTTCACGATCGTCAACGAGTACCTCGTGCGCGACCTCAAGCGCCTCGGCCTGTGGGACGACGTGATGGTGATGGACCTCAAGCACTTCGACGGCTCGCTGCGCCGCATCGATCGCGTGCCCGAGGAACTCAAGTCGCTCTACGCCACCGCCTTCGAGATCGAGACGCAGTGGCTCGTCGAGGCCGCCGCGCGGCGCCAGAAGTGGATCGACCAGGCGCAGTCGCTCAACATCTACATGGCGGGCGCATCGGGCAAGAAGCTCGACGAAACCTACAAGCTCGCCTGGCTGCGCGGCCTGAAGACGACCTACTACCTGCGCACGATCGGCGCCACGCACGCGGAGAAGTCGACAGTCACCGCGGGCCGCATGAATTCGGTTGCGAGCGGTGCGACCGGCACCACCGGCACGGCCGCGCATGGCGCCGCTGCGAGTGCTTCGGATGCAGGCGAGCCCGGCAGCGACATGAAGTTCTGTGCGATCGACAACCCCGACTGCGAAGCGTGCCAATGATGATGCGTGCAATGGCGCGCACGTCGCTGCACAAACGCATCGCGCGCAGCGAGATGTCGATGCGGTCGCGCAACAAGTTTGATTGACGCCTGGATGTCGATGTCAAGAAGTCCTTGGTGTTGTCGCGCAACACTCAGATAATTCACACGTACTGGAAGTGCACCATGCTGGTCTGGGAAGACGAAGTCAAACCATCTAACTTTCACAATGCAAGTACCGCGCCGGGCAGCAAGTCCGCGGCGCGTGTGGCGGCTCCGACGCCGCATCCGGTTTCACATACCTCTGCCGCCGAGGCGGTGCGTGTCACCGTCGAGCCGCGCAGCGAACACGATGATGCTGCGGTCGCGTCGACAGGCCTGTCGGCGCAGAGCGAAGGGCGCGTCCGCGCCGCCGACAAACGCATCATCAACGGCCGCACCGATGTCAATCAACTGGTGCCGTTCAAGTACAAGTGGGCGTGGGAGAAGTACCTCGCTTCGTGCTCGAACCACTGGATGCCGCAGGAGATCAACATGTCGCGCGACATCGCGACCTGGAAGGATCCGAACGGCCTGAGCGACGACGAACGGCGCATCGTGATGCGCAACCTGGGTTTTTTCGTCACCGCCGATTCGCTCGCCGCGAACAACATCGTGCTGGGCAGCTACCGTCACATCACTGCGCCCGAGTGCCGCCAGTTCCTGCTGCGTCAGGCCTTCGAGGAAGCCATCCACACGCACGCCTACCAGTACATCGTCGAGTCGCTCGGCCTCGACGAAGGCGAGATCTTCAACGCCTATCACGAGATCAAGTCGATCCGCGACAAGGACGAGTTCCTGCTGCCCTTCATCGAGCAGATCATGGACCCGGCGTTCCACACCGGGACGCAGGAGAACGATCAGAAGCTCTTGAAGTCGCTGATCGTATTCGCCTGTCTGATGGAGGGCCTGTTCTTCTACGTCGGCTTCACCCAGATCCTCGCGCTCGGCCGGCAGAACAAGATGACCGGTGCGGCCGAGCAGTACCAGTACATCCTGCGTGACGAGTCGATGCACTGCAATTTCGGCATCGATCTCATCAACCAGATCAAGCTCGAGAACCCGCAGCTCTGGACGTCGGCGTTCAAGTCCGAGATCAAGGCCCTGTTCCAGCATGCGGTCGAGCTCGAGTACCGCTATGCCGAGGACACCATGCCGCGCGGCGTGCTCGGCCTCAACGCCTCGATGTTCAAGGGCTATCTGCGCTACATCGCCAATCGCCGCGCGACACAGATCGGTCTCGAGTCCTTGTTCCCCAACGAGGACAACCCGTTCCCATGGATGAGCGAAATGATCGACCTGAAGAAGGAACGCAACTTCTTCGAGACGCGCGTCATCGAGTATCAGTCGGGCGGTGCGCTGTCGTGGGACTGAGCCGACCCAACCGGTCCTGAGGCATCGATGATGTCCAGACGATCAAGACTTTCGCACCCGTGCTTGCCTCCAAGGGCGAGCGGGGTGTGTCTCCCCATTCGCCGTATCGAGGCGCCCCTCCTGGGCAGACCATCGGACGGTGAATCGCCGCGCGGCGTCGACGCAATGTCGGCGCCTGCGGTGTTCTTGCAACTTGATCAAGGAGAAATGTAATGGCAACTGCGAAGAAAGCTCCGGCCAAGAAAGCGCCGGCAAAGAAGGCGCCGGCGAAGAAGGCGGCAGCGAAGAAGGCACCGGCGAAGAAGGCGGCGGCGAAGAAGGCACCGGCCAAGAAGGCTGCCGCCAAGAAGGCACCGGCCAGGAAGATGGCGGCCAAGAAGGCGCCGGCGAAGAAGGTCGCTGCCAAGAAGGCACCGGCGAAGAAGGCCGCGATGAAGAAGGCGCCGGCCAAGAAGGCTGCCGCCAAGAAGGCACCTGCCAAGAAGGTTGCGGCGAAGAAGGCGCCTGCGAAGAAGGCAGCAGCCAAGAAGGCGCCTGCGAAGAAGGCAGCGAAGAAGCCCGCTGCAAAGAAGCCTGCCCCCGCTGCGAAGTCGGCTTCGTCACCTCCTCCCGCGAAGACGGTATTGAATCCGCAGGCGGCGTGGCCGTTTCCGACGGGCAGCAAGCCCTGATCGGTTGACGAGCTAGCGATCAAGACCCGGCGCGAGCCGGGTCTTTTCGTTTCGTGCGGCCACCTACGGTGTTCGGGGCTCCAGCGTGATCACTCGCGTTCGACGCGGTGCGCTTTCACTACCCGCTTCGCGAGGCACAGGTCATCCCAGGCACGCGCCTTGTCGGGTGGGTTGCGCAGCAGGTAGGCGGGGTGGTAGGTCACGACCAAGGGCACGTCGAGGTAACGGTGGACCCGACCGCGCAGACGGCCGATCGGTTCCGAACTGCGCAGCAAGGCCTGAACCGCGAAGCGACCCATGGCAAGAATGATGCGTGGCCGAACAAGCTCAACCTGGCGCACCAGGTAGGGTTCGCAACGCGTCAACTCGATCGGCATCGGGTTGCGATTGGCGGGTGGTCGGCATTTCAGCGTGTTGGCGATGTAGACCTGCTGCGCGGGCGGCGCCGATTGCCGCGTCAGATCGATCGCTCGCAGCATCGCGTCGAGCAGATGTCCCGCCTTGCCGACGAAGGGTTCGCCGAGCAGGTCTTCCTTCTCGCCGGGCGCTTCACCGACGATCATCCAATCGGCTTGGGCGTTGCCGCAACCAAACACCGTCTGCGTCCTGCTCTCGCAAAGCGCGCAGGCCCGGCACGAGGCGACGGTGTCCCGCAGCGTCGGCCAATCCATCTCCGAGACGTCGGGCGTGCGGGGCGGCCCGTCTTCCGAACTCGTGGGCGACGGCGCGACCGGATGTGCCGGCCGACGAGCCGGATGCATCTCGCCTGCAGGCGTCGCCCTCGCGGTCGATGCCGCGGTTCGCCCGGTGGCGCCGGCATCTTCCGCCGCGACCGATCCTGCGGGTTGCGTCTCGGCCCGTTCGTCATCACTTACAAAAGGCGCCGGGGGCTCCCACAATCGCAGCCCCATCGCATCGAGCATCGCGCGTTGTCTCGCCGACCAACGCATCATGCGGTCCCTTCGATCTGCAGTTGCATCAGCACGGCGTCTTCGCCGCGCCGGTTGCCCGCGTTGGGTGCTGCTGGATAGTAGGCGGGTCGCAGTCCGACCTCGCGCATTCCGTATCCACGATAAAGACGCCGGGCATTCTCGTTGCTGACCCGAACCTCCAGCCAGAGCTGCGTCAGTCGGTTGGCGCGGCAGCGCTCGACGAGCGCGTCGAGCATGTAGCGTGCATGCCCCCGCTGCCGCTGCGCCGGCGCCACGCTCAGGTTGAGCAGATGCATTTCATCGGCGCCGGGGGCCGCAATGCAATAGCCGATGAGGGACGCGCGGGTATCGAAGAGCGCGTCGGCGCAATAGCCGCTCGCGAGGGAGTCGGCGAAGTTGCCGCGTGTCCACGGTCGCAAATGGCTCGCCAACTCGACCGCCATCACCGCATCGAGGTGTTCCACGGTCATCGGCCGCAGGCGGACGGCTTCGCTTTCGCTCGAGCGCCAGAGCGCACTCATGCGACTGCCTTGCAGAGTGCACCCGCCTCGATCGGGTGCAGCCACCGCGTCTTCATGCGGCACTGCCTGCGGTGGCCATACGCTCGGCGGTCGTGAAGGCCACCTTGTTCCGCAGATAAAGCGGGAGCGCGGCCGTCGCGCTGATCGCCTCGCCACGTGCCCAGGCCGCTTCGGCACAGGCCAACAGCGCGCGTGCCGAGGGGCGGGCATCGGCGTCGACAGTTGCCGACGGGTGGTGCAGCTGTTCGCCCAGCGGTGCCGATCCCACGAGCCAGGGGGCAGGGTGCGCCAGGAATTGCGCGTGCAGCCTGTCCGGCGCAACCAACGCAGGGGGCACGAGCGTGATCCAGCCGCCCCCGGACCAACAGTATCGCGCCGCATAGAGTTCGCCCATCCGGGCGTCCATCGCGACCCACACATCGACCGCGCCGACCCGCACGCGCGCGTCTTCGGCCACCGCGACCAGGGTGTCGATCGGCAGCACCGGCAGGCCCGCACCCCAGGCCAGCCCCTGCGCCGCCGAACACGCGGCACGCAGGCCGGTGAAAGCGCCGGGACCGCGACCGAAGGCGATCGCGTCGAGCTGGCGCAGGCCGACACCCGCCTCGCGAAGCAGCCGGCGCACGCAGGGCAGCAGGCTCGCCGAGGCCTGGGCGCCGCCCGCGTCCTCGGCAAGCCAGACGCCGCCGCGCGCCGACACACCGACGTGTATCCGTTCGCCCGAGGTGTCGAATGCGAGGAGCGAAGGCATCAGTGCGAAGCGGCGGCGTGCGCTGCGACAGGTGTGGCGATTCGAGCAGGCGCCGACCGCCACAGCGTCGCTGCGGCCGCTCGCCAGGGCCGCTCGCGCGACAATTCGGTTGCACGAAGTGGGGCGATGAATGCCTGTCGCGTACTCATCGGGCAAGTGTAGGCGAGCGCAATCGGCCATGTGCAGCCACGCGCCGCTGTCCGCTGCGATCCGTGCCTCGCTATGCTTGTCAGATGACATCGGTTTCACTGCGTCGCCGAGCCATGCTCGCATGCCTTGTGGGTGGCGTCGCGCTGCCCTGCCTTGGGGCAGTGGCTCGCCTCCCGGCCGAAGTCGAGGCGGCGCTCGCGCGCGCCAAGGTGCCGCCGGAGGCGCTCTCGGTTGTCGTGCAGGAAGTCGGCAGCGCCGCGCCACGCCTCGAGTGGCGCGCCACGCAGCCGGCGAATCCGGCCTCGGTCATGAAGCTCGTGACGACGCTCGCGGCGCTCGACACGCTCGGCCCGAGCTGGACCTGGACGACGCCGGTCTGGCTCGACGGCTCGTTGCGCAGCCCGCAAGGCGTGCTCGACGGTAATCTGGTGATCAAGGGCAACGGCGACCCGACATTGGTGCTCGAGCGCATCTGGCTCCTTCTCCGACGCGTCCAGCAGGCCGGTGTGCGCGAGATCGAGGGTGACATCGTGCTCGATCGCAGCGCGTTTCCCATCCCCGATCGCTCGCCGGGCGACTTCGATGGCGAACCGCTGCGGCCCTACAACGCGCAGCCTGACGCGTTGCTGCTCAACTACCGGTCGCTCACGCTCGCGTTCACACCACAGCCTGCGCGCGGCGTCGCCAGCATCAGTTCGGATCCGCCCTTGCAAGGCGTGGCGATCGACCCCAGCGTTGCGCTGCGCGCCGGGGCAAATTGCGGTGACTGGCGATCCGACCTGAAGCTCGATGCGAGCGATCCGGCACGCATCCGGTTTCGGGGCAGCCTCGCCGCCGGTTGTGGCGAGAAGTCGTGGCCCTTGGCCTATGCGGAACCGGCCAGCTACAACGCCCGCGTGATCGAGGCGCTATGGCGCGACGCGGGCGGCAAGCTCAACGGCCGCGTGCGCGACGGCACGGCGCCGCCCGGGCGGCCGAACTTGGAGTTCAACTCACCGCCGCTGGCGCAGGTCGTGCGCGACATCAACAAGTACAGCAACAACGTGATGGCGCGCCAGCTGTTTCTGACGCTCGGGCTCGAGTTGCGCGGTGTCGGCACCGAGGCGGCTGCGCGCGATGCCCTCGGTGCGTGGCTGCGCGAGACGATCGGCACGCGCGCTGCGGATGTCGTGATCGACAACGGCGCCGGACTCTCGCGCGACGCGCGTATCAGCGCCGACGCGCTCGCCGCGTTGCTGCAAGCGGGCTGGGCGAGCCCCGTCATGCCCGAATTTCTGGCGTCGCTGCCGATCCTCGGCCAGGACGGGACGCTGCGCAGGGCGCGCGGCCCGGCGGCAGCGCAGTTCGCCGGACGCGCGCACCTGAAGACCGGCTCATTGCAGGATGTGGTTGCGATCGCCGGCTACCTTCTGGCGCCGGATGCGAAGCGCTACGTACTCGTCGCGATCGTCAATCACCCGAACGCCAGCGCGGCGCGACCGGCACTCGACGCGCTGCTCGACTGGGCCATGCGGCAGGGGCCGCCTTCAGCACTGCGCTGAAGGCGGCGTCAGAACGGCTGGTTGTGCGCGCGAGATGAGGCTAGATTGCCCAGTTGCACGTGCGCGCCCGCGCTGAACTGCAGAGAGTTCGCCCACAGCCATGTGTTGGGCGTGGCCGGCACATCGTCGGCGCCCTTCTTGAGAGTGACGGCGGTGCAGTTGGGCAAGGGGTAGGCGGGCAGGCATGCGGCCTCGGACACATTGACGTAAGCGTAGGCCGCGGGATTGGTCACGACAGACACAAGATAGGGGTTGAGCTCGATGAGGCCGGTCTTGCGCCCATCGTTGTCGATCGTGACGAGCAGCCTGGCGTTCATCCGCGCTGTCAGGGCCGAGAGCAGGGCGCGGGCGTCGAGGCCCTTGTCGCGCGCGTACGGCGTCACGCCGACGTCGGGCACGGTCGCGATGATGACCCGGCCGCCGGAATCCGTGATGCGGCTGATCTGGGCCGCGACCGTTTCGCCCGCCTGTTCGGCCAGGGCCGTCGCCTCGGCCCCGGTGATCTCGCTGCGTTCGTAGCGTTCATAGATGGAGACGACGTCGTTGACGCCGATCAGCAGCGACACCAGGTCATTCGAATTGATGCCGCCGCCGTCGGCCACAGGTGTGGCGAGCTGGCGCGTGATCTGCCCTGCGAGGTCGATATCACGCGCGCCAGCGGCAGTTGCGCCTGCCTGCGCCAGGATGCGGCCGGTCGGCGCGACACCCTCCACGCTGCCCGGACACTGCGGGAAGGTGATGGCGTAGGAAGTCGCGAGCACCTGATTCCAGATCGGATTGAGGACGCAATCGATCGTGCCTGGAACGCCGCTGTCGGGCACGACGCCATTGATCGTGTACTTCTTGCTCTCGGCCGTCATGACGCTCGACTCGTCGCCGAACGACAGCACGCGCGTGGGGACGAAGGAAACGAGTTCGGTGCCGCCACAGGAGGCGAGCAGGGTGACGATCGTCGCCAGCGCGAGGCCGCGCACGACGCGTCGTGAGGTCTTGTCGAGAGTCATTCGGTTTCCAGTCAGCAGGCTATCGATGTCGCAATGAATGTCCGGGCGGCCTTGCGGATTGTCGCCGGCGCAGCCTCAGGCTGCCGCCGCGCGCTCGAGCCGATCGCGCACGCCTTCCCATTCTGGCGCGTCGGGGGGGCGCTCCACCCAGATCAGGCGCGCACGTGTCGCGTCGAGTTCGCGCAGCGCGGCGAACAGTTCATGGCCGGCGGCGACGGCTGAAGCCGGCATGCGCCGCACCAGCGGCCCGGGCGGCGCCAGGGCCGTGCGCGAATATACCGCCACCCGCTTTGCGTCCTCGCCCAGCAAGGGCAACGCGGCCCGCAGGTCCGCGGTCGACATGAGCCGCAACCTGGCGCGTGGCGCGTAATGCGCGGCGAGCGTGCCGGGCGCGGGGACGGCGTCGTCGTCGCGTGAGTGCAATGTCTCGCCCGCGGCGGCTTCGATCTGCGCGCGTGTCAGCGCCCCGGGGCGCAGCAGGACCGGCCTCGCGCGCGTGCAATCGACGATCGCCGACTCGATCCCCAGCTCGCACTCGCCGCCGTCGAGCACGAACATGTCGGCGCCGAACTCATCCTGCACGTGCGAGGCCCGCGTCGGGCTGATGCGGCCGAAGCGGTTGGCGCTCGGCGCGGCGACGCCCGGGACGCCGAGTACTTCGGCCGCCTGCAGCAGCGCCTGCGCGACCGGGTGCGCCGGACAGCGCAAGCCGATGCTTGCGTGACGCCCTGCGGCGGCGGTGGCGACGTCGTGCCGGCGCGGCAGGATCAGCGTCAGCGGCCCCGGCCAGAAGGCATCGATCAGGCGCTCGGCGACGGCGGGGATGGCGTTTGCAAACTGCGCCGCGCCTGCCGGCGTCGCCAGGTGCACGATCAGCGGATGATCGGGTGGGCGGCCCTTGGCCGCAAAGATCGCGGCCACCGCGGCGTCGACGTCGGCGCGGGCGCCGAGCCCGTAGACGGTCTCGGTCGGGAATGCAACCAGCGCGCCGTCTGCGAGACGCCGCGCTGCCTGCGCCACCGCGGCGGGGTCGCGCCCGTCATGAATCATTGCGCTCAGAACGCTTCGATGCCCAGCATCGCGGCCGCCTTCAGTGCCACCGAGCGCGCCGCGCCGGGCTCGGCCGCGGTGACAGTCAGGTGACCCATCTTGCGGCCGCGCCGCGGCGTGAGTTTGTTGTACAGGTGCAGGTGCGCGCCCGGCAGGGCAAGCACTTCGTGCCAGCGAGGCTCCTCGGGGCCTTCGCCGTGCGCGAACCAGAGATCGCCGAGCAGATTGAGCATGACCGCCGCGGAGTGCAGGCGCGGCTCCACGAGCGGTGCGCCAACCAGCGTGCGCACCTGCAGATCGAACTGGGACAGATCGCAGGCGTCGATCGAATAGTGGGCCGAATTGTGCGGCCGCGGCGCCATCTCATTGGCGAGCAGGCGGCCATCCTTCAGGACGAAGTACTCGACGCACAGCACGCCGACATGCTCGAGCCCGGCGGCAATGTGGCGCGCGGCATCGATCGCGCGCTGCTGCAAGGCGGCATCGAGGTCGGGCGGCGGTACCTGCGTCACGGCCAGGATGCCATCGCGGTGCAGGTTCTGCTGCACCGGCAGGTGAACCATCTCGCCGTCGGCGCCGCGCGCGACGACGACGCTCGCCTCGTAGGCGAGTGGCAGCAAAGCCTCGAGCACGCAGGGCACGCGATGCATCGCAGCCCATGCGGCGTCGAGCTCGTCGATGCTGGCGACACGCGCTTGCCCCTTGCCGTCGTAGCCCATTCGAGCGGACTTGAGGATGCCGGGCAGCAGGTTCGGGGGCAGCGTGGCGAGGTTCGCTGCCGCGTCGATCACCGCGTACGGCGCGCACGGCACGCCGCAGCGCGCGAAGTGCGCCTTCTCGAGCGCACGGTCCTGGCAGACCGCCACGCTGGCGGCACCCGGCGCAACGACGCAACGGGCCGCAAGCGTGGCGAGCGCGGTTGCCGGCACGTTCTCGAACTCGGTCGTGATCGCATCGCACAGCTGCGCGAGTTGCGCGAGCCCGGCCTCGCCCAGATAGTCGCTCTCGATGTGAAAGTGAGCGACCCGGCCCGCCGGGCTCGCCGCGTCCGGGTCGAGCACGGCGGTGAAATAGCCCATCTGCTGCGCGGCGTGGACGAACATCCGGCCGAGTTGCCCGCCGCCCATCACGCCGAGCGTGGCACCGGCTGCGACGCGTGTCGGCGCCGCAGCCTGTTCGAGTGATGAGTTCTCCGGCGACAAGCGCGACGTCATGTCGGCTCGAGCTTCGATGCGCGCGCGAGCTCGGTCTGGCGCACGCGGAAGGCATCGAGCCGGCCACGCAGCGCGTCGTCTTCGTTGGCCAGCATGGCGGCCGCGAACAGCGCCGCGTTGGCCGCACCGGCCGCGCCGATCGCAAACGTGGCCACCGGCACGCCGCGCGGCATCTGGACGATCGAGTAGAGCGAGTCGACGCCCTGAAGGTGCCGACTTGCGACGGGCACGCCGAGCACCGGCACACTCGTCTTGGCTGCGAGCATCCCCGGCAAGTGGGCCGCGCCACCGGCGCCGGCGATGATGACCTTCAGGCCGCGACCGCGGGCGCCTTCGGCGTAGGCAAACATGTCGTCGGGCATGCGGTGAGCCGACAGCACCTTGGCTTCGTGCGCCACTTCAAGCTCCACCAGCAGCCTGGTTGCCTCGCGCAAGGTCTCCCAGTCACTCGACGACCCCATCACCACACCCACCACCGGGCGTTGCTGATCCACGAGACTTTCTCCAGAACTTGGATTGCGAAAGGGAATTGTAGGTGGCAGCTGCCGACTGCTGCAGTCGGCTACCGGGGCGCTCCGATCGCGGGGATCAACAGGTCGAGCAACTCGGCCTGACGATTCATGTGCGCTCGCCATGCGTTGCCAGCCAGGGTGCGATGCGCCTTTGAATCATCCGTTTCGCCGATCGCCTCGTAGATCTGGGCGAGACGGCTGTGAGTCATTGCCATGTCGTCGATATGAGTGTCGTCGGTGAGGCACGCCAGCGCCAATCCAGCATCCGATCTTGCACCGTTGATGTCGCCCAGTTGCACCTTGCACCACGCCGCATCCGCGTACATGAGGCAGGCCATCCTATCCATCCCTTGCTTCCTGGCACTCGCCATATGTAGCGCGAGAATGTCGAGGGCCTGATCGAATTCCCCATCCAGGATGTGAACCTGCGAGCGAAGCACCGGCACCAAAGAGCCCAGCGATGCCGTTCCGATGAGTGTGTCGTACCGATCGATCGACTCGGTCCCGAGCCGCGCATGTCTCGTCTGGACCACGTCGGGCTCGCCGAACACGGAGTGCCGCCTGGCCTCCGCCGTACGCAGCCACGCCATGTTGTGCATGAGCGCACTCAACGAGGCTTCGTCGCCCTCCGCGCTCGCATGTTGGCGCGCAAGGCCATACCAGGGCAGCGCAAGGTCAAGCCGCTCAGCCCAGTGATACGCCTCGGCGACGACCAGGCTCGCGCGCGATCGGGCCGAATGCAGAGCGACCGGTGCGACCTGGAATGAAGTGACGAGGTGTCGAGTCATCGACTCGAAGTCCATGGCCAAGTAGTCGGCCTGCGCCAGCCACGCAGCACTCAGCGCCTCGATCGCAGGGGACTTGAAGGATTGACTCAGCGCGAGCGCCCGCTTGAACTTGTCGCGTGCGGAGGCGTTGAGGTCCTCGAAGTAGGCGACCAGTCCTTCGGCCAGGCTCGCCCAGGCACTTACGGCAGCATGGGGCCGGCTGTCGAACCGCGAACGCAGGTCGCGCAGTTCGGCGCGGGCGGCGTCGAGTCGACCCTGGCGGGCGAGCAATGCGGCCTTCTCGGCGCGCAGGCAGGCGTTCTCGACGGGATCGCGCGCCGTCTTGATGCGCGCATCGAGGGTGCTCAGCAGGCGCGAATTCATGCGGTCAAGCGATGGCGAGCGTCGTCCCGGTCAGACGCGACAAGGCTTCACCGTAGCGCCGCGCGGTTTGCGCGATCACGTCCTCGGGCAAGGCGGGCGCAGGTGCACGCTTGTCCCAGGGTTTGCCGTCGACGCGTGCCTGCTCGAGCCAGTCGCGCACGAACTGCTTGTCGTAGCTCGGTGGGTTGCGCCCTTCGCGGAAGGCGCGCGCGTAGTCCTCGGCCGGCCAGAAGCGTGAGGAGTCTGGCGTCAGCACCTCGTCCATCAGCGTCAGCCTGCCGTTGGCGTCGAGGCCGAACTCGAACTTGGTGTCGGCGATGATGATGCCGCGGCCGAGCGCGAACTCGAACGCGGCCTCGTAGAGGCGGATCGAGACGTCGCGCACCTGCGCCGCGCGCTCGGCGCCGACGAGTTCGCACATGCGCTCGAAATCGATGTTCTCGTCGTGGTCGCCCATCTCGGCCTTGGTCGCCGGCGTGAAGATCGGCTTCGGCAGGCGGCCGGCGTTGGTCAGATCCTCGGGAAGTTCGACACCGCAGACCTGGCGTCGATCCTGATACTCCTTCCAGCCGCTGCCCGCGAGGTAGCCGCGCACGACGGCTTCGACCGGCAGCGGCTCGAGCCGCTTGACGAGCATCGCGCGGCCGCGTACCTGGTCCCGTTCGTCCGCCGCGACGACGTTCAGCGGATCCTCGCCCGTCAAGTGGTTGGGCACGATGTGCGCAAGGCGCGCAAACCAGAACAGCGCCAGCTGCGTCAGGATCGCGCCCTTGCCCGGTATCGGCTCGCCCATCACGACGTCGAACGCGCTCAGCCGGTCGGTCGCGACCATCAGCAGCCGATCGTCGCCGACGGCATAGTTGTCGCGCACCTTGCCGCGCGCCAGCAGCGGCAACGAGGTGATCGACGTACTCAGCAATCCAGCCGTCATCGTCTGGCCCTCCAACCCCCCAAAGACGTGACGGCGCGTGCCGTCAGACGACTTGCTGCGCGAGTTCGCCGCGGCTGTAGCGCTGCGCGACCGCGGTGAGCGGCTGCGGCTTGATCTTCGCGGCCTGGCCCTCGCAGCCGAATTCGAGATAGCGCTGCTTGCAGATCGCCTTCGCCGCCTCGCGCGCCGGTTTCAGGTAGTCGCGCGGGTCGAACTTCTCCGGGTTCTGCGCCATGTAGCGACGGATCGCGCCGGTCATTGCGAGCCGGATGTCGGTGTCGATGTTGATCTTGCGCACGCCGAACTTGATCGCTTCCTGGATCTCGGCGACCGGCACGCCGTAGGTCTCCTTCATCGCGCCGCCGAATTCGCGGATCACGGCGAGCAGGTCCTGCGGCACGCTCGAGGATCCGTGCATCACGAGGTGCGTGTTCGGGATGCGCTTGTTGATCTCCTTGATGCGCCCGATCGCGAGGATGTCGCCGGTCGGCTTGCGCGTGAACTTGTAGGCGCCGTGGCTGGTGCCGATCGCGATCGCGAGCGCGTCGAGCTGCGTGCGCTTGACGAAGTCGGCCGCCTGCTCGGGGTCGGTCAGCAGCTGGTCCATCGTCATCGTCGCCTCGGTGCCGTGGCCGTCCTCCTTGTCTCCCTTCATCGTCTCGAGCGAGCCGAGGCAGCCGAGCTCGCCTTCGACCGTGACGCCCACCGCATGCGCCATCTCGACGACCTTGCGCGTGACGTCGACGTTGTAGTCGTAGCTCGCGATCGTCTTGCCGTCGGCCTGCAACGAGCCGTCCATCATCACCGAGCTGAAGCCGAGGTCGATCGCGCCCTGGCATACGGCGGGGCTCTGACCATGGTCCTGGTGCATCACGAGCGGGATGCTCGGCCATTGTTCGAGCGCCGCCTGGATCAGGTGCTTGATGAAGGGCTCACCCGCGTACTTGCGCGCGCCGGCGCTCGCCTGCAGGATGACCGGCGCACCCGTTTCGTCGGCGGCCGTCATCACGGCCTGCACCTGTTCGAGGTTGTTGACGTTGAAGGCCGGAATGCCGTAGCCGTTTTCGGCCGCGTGGTCCAGCAACTGGCGCATCGATACGAGGGGCATGGTGGGGTCTCGCTGGTTGAATGACGGGGTTTGCCGCATCGCGCGACGGCGCAGGCGGAAGTCGCCTCGATTCTAGCGAGGCACTCCTCGCGGCCCCGCGCCAGCGACGGATGCTTCAGCCGATGCGCTCGGCGCGGTAGCCGTGCTCGCACAGCGCGGCGAGGATCGCCTCGATATGCGCCGCACCCCGCGTGTGCACGACGACTTCGATCAGCGCGCGCTCGACCGAGAGCGACGTGAACGCGCGCTGATGCTGGATTTCGTCGATGTTCGCGCCGAGCTGCCCCAGCAGCGTCGCCATGTCGGCGAGCGCGCCCGGCACGTCGCGCACGTCGAGGCGCAGCCGTGCGAGGCGCCCCGAGCGCACCATGCCGCGCTCGATGATCTCGGCGAGCACCAGCGGCTCGATGTTGCCGCCGCACAGGATCAAGCCGACGTTGCGACCTGCGAAACGTTCGCGGTGCTTCATCAGCGCCGCCAGGCCGACCGCGCCCGCGCCCTCGACGACCGTCTTCTCGATCTCGAGCAGCATCAGGATCGCCTGCTCGATATCGCCCTCCGACACGAGCAGCATGTCGTTCACCCGCTCGAGGATCAGCGGCACGGTCAACGCGCCCGGTGACTTGACGGCAATGCCGTCGGCGATCGTCGCCTGCGCGCACTCGCGCTGCTCGCCGTGTGCCGCGTTCCAGACGGCAGGGAAGCGCTCCGTCTGCACGCCGATGATCTCCACGCCGGGCCGCAGCGCGCGCGCCGCGGTCGCGACGCCGCTGATCAAACCACCGCCGCCGACGGCGACGATGAAGGTATCGATCTGCGGTTGCTGCGCGAGCATCTCGAGGCCGATCGTGCCCTGGCCGGCGATCACTTCGAGGTCGTCGTAGGGATGCACCATCGTCAGGCCGCGCTCGGCAGCGAGTGCGAGGCCGCGCCTGCGCGCATCGTCGAAGGTGTCGCCTTCGAGCACTACGGTCGCGCCGAAGCCGCGCGTGCGCTCGACCTTTACCGCGGGCGCAAAGCGCGGCATCACGATCGTCGCCGGAATGCCGAGCCGCTCGGCGTGATACGCCACCCCCTGCGCATGGTTGCCGGCCGACACCGCGAGCACGCCGCGTGCGCGCTCGTCGGGCGTCAGTTGCGCGATCTTGTTGAGCGCGCCGCGTTCCTTGAACGATGCCGTGAACTGATGGTTCTCGAACTTGAGAAAGACGTTGCAGCCGGCGAGCTCGCCCAGCGTGCGGGACGGCAGGCAGGGCGTCTCGATCACATGACCGGCCAGCCTCCCGGCCGCGGCGCGGATGTCGTCAACGGTCGGGCTCATGGGCCCCGATTGTCACCCCCCCACGCGGCACACCTTCAGCATGTTGGTGCCACCCGGGTGGCCCATCGGTTCGCCGCAGGTGATCGCATAGGTGTCGCCGCGCCGCAGGGCGCCGAGTTCGACGAGCAGCGCCTCGGCGCGCGCGAGCGCCTCGTCGCGGTCACCGTAGGACGGCATCAGCAGCGGCCGCACGTTGCGGTAGAGCGCCATCTTGCGTTGCGAGACGAGCTGCGACGTGAGGCCGTAGATCGGCACCTTGATGTTGTGCCGGCTCATCCACAGCGCGGTCGAACCCGACTCGGTGAGCGCGAGGATCGCCCTGCAGCCGAGGTGATGCGCGGTGAAGAGCGCGCCCATCGCGATCGACTGGTCGATGCGGCCGAAGCGCTTGTTCGTGAAATCGGTCTCGATGCTCGCGTCGTCCGCCGCTTCGGCTTCGAGCGCGATCGCCGCCATCTGCGTGATCGTCTCGACCGGGTACTTGCCGGCGGCGGTCTCGGCCGACAGCATCACCGCGTCGGTGCCGTCGAGCACCGCGTTGGCGACGTCGCTGACCTCGGCGCGCGTGGGCACCGGGTGCAGGATCATCGACTCCATCATCTGCGTCGCGGTGATGACGACCTTGTCCATCTCGCGCGCCATGCGGATCATGCGCTTCTGCAGCGCCGGCACCGAGGCGTTGCCGACCTCGATCGCGAGGTCGCCGCGCGCGACCATGATGCCGTCCGACGCGCGCAGGATCTCCTCGAGCGCCGGGATCGCCTCGATGCGCTCGATCTTCGCGATCAGCGCCGGCCGGTGGCGCCACGGCTCGCCGGCGACGTTGGCGAGCTGGCGTGCCATTTCCATGTCGGTCGCGTTCTTCGGGAAGCTCACCGCGAGGTACTCGGCCTGCATCCCCATCGCGGTCTTGATGTCGTCCATGTCCTTGGCCGTCAACGCCGGCGCGGTCAACCCGCCGCCGGCCTTGTTGATGCCCTTGTTGTTGGACAGCTCGCCGCCGGCGACGACCGTCGTGTGCACTTCGTCGCCGCGCACCGCATCGACGGTCAGCCTGAGCAGGCCGTCGTTGAGCAGCAGCGTGTCGCCCGCCTTCACGTCGCGCGGCAGGCCCTTGTAGTCGAGGCCGACGCGCTCCGCAGTGCCGAGCTCGGTCGTCGCGCCGTCGAGGATGAACTTCGCGCCGGGCTCGAGATGCGTCTTGCCGCCCTCGAACTTGCCGACGCGGATCTTCGGCCCCTGCAGGTCGGCCATGATGGCGACCTCCTTGCCCGCGCGGGTGGCGACCTCGCGCACCATCGCCGCGCGATCGAGGTGATCCTGCGCGCTGCCGTGGGAGAAGTTGAGGCGCACGACGTCGACGCCGGCGACGATCATGCGTTCGAGCACCTCGGGCGAGGACGAGGCGGGGCCGAGGGTGGCGACGATCTTGGTGGCGCGGGTCATGCAGGTCTCCGGAAAGCGTGTCGGGTGTGCACTCGGGATTATTCGCGCCAAGCGCGTTGTCCGTCCCGCCGCCGCCGCATATGAGTTATGCCTCGACGGCGCGGGCTCAGCCGTTGGCACGCCGCTCGAGGATCTCGAACGCGGGCAAGGTCTTGCCTTCGAGCACCTCGAGGAACGCGCCGCCGCCGGTCGAGATGTAGCTCACATCACCCGCGATGCCGTATTTCGCGATCGCCGCCAGCGTGTCGCCGCCGCCGGCAATGCTGAACGCGCTGGAGGCGGCGATCGCACGCGCGATCGTCTCGGTGCCGTGCGCAAAGGCGTCGAACTCGAACACGCCGACCGGGCCGTTCCAGACGATCGTGCCGGCCGCCTTGAGCATGTCGGCAAGCTGCGCTGCGGTCTGCGGGCCGATGTCGAGGATCAGATCGTCGGCTTCGACGGCGTCCGCTGGCTTCACGCTCGCCGCCGCGTCGGCCTTGAATTCTTTCGCGGTGACGACGTCGACCGGGATCGGGACCGCGGCCCCGCGCGCCTTCATGGCATCGATCACCGCGCGCGCTTCTTCGACCAGATCGGCCTCGGCCAGGCTCTTGCCGATCGGCCGCCCGGCGGCGAGCAGGAAGGTGTTGGCGATGCCGCCGCCGACGATCAGCTGATCGACCTTCGCGGCGAGCGCCTTCAGGATCGTGAGCTTGGTGCTCACCTTGGCGCCGGCGACGATCGCGACCAGCGGCCGCTTCGGCTGCGCAAGTGCCTTCGTGATCGCGTCGATCTCGGCGGCGAGCAGCGGGCCGGCGCAGGCGATCTTCGCGAACTGCGCGATGCCGTAGGTCGAGGCCTCGGCACGGTGTGCGGTGCCGAACGCGTCATGCACGAAGATGTCGCACAGCGCCGCCATCTTGCGTGCGAGCGCCTCGTCGTTCTTCTTCTCGCCCTTGTTCAGGCGGCAGTTCTCCAGCATCACGGCCTGGCCCGGCGCGACCGCGACGCCATCGACCCAGTCGCGCACGAGCGGCACCGCCTGGCCCAGCAGTTCGGAGAGCCGCGCGGCGACCGGGGCGAGCGAATCCTCAGGTTTGAATTGCCCTTCGCTCGGCCGACCGAGGTGCGAAGTGACCATCACCGCCGCGCCGACGTCGAGCGCCATGCGGATGCACGGCACGCTGGCGCGGATGCGGGTGTCTTCGGTGATGCGGCCGGCGTCGTCCTGCGGAACGTTCAGGTCGGCGCGGATGAAGACGCGCTGGCCGGCAACCTTTCCGGCCGCGGCGAGATCGGAGAAACGCAAGATGTTCATGGTGCACGTCCTTTGCACCGATTCTAAGGAGCGCCTCGTGACGCGCCGCTGCGGGACGGCGTCAGGGCGCCGTGCGTGCCATTGCGCCGGCCGGTCTCAGGACGCGTGCGCGCCGGCCTTGGCTTTGGCTTCCGGCTTGTTGGCCGGCTTCTCGGCGGCGGCCTCGTCGGTTGCCTTCGCGACGGCCGAGGTCGGGGGTGCACCGAGCTGCGGCGCGACGGCCTCGATCTTGTTCTCGCGCATGTAGTCGTTCATGTCGCGCCAGCCTTCGAAGATCGCTGCGCGGTCGGACTTGCGGTTGAGCGCGTAGCAGTCCTCGATCGCGCGCCCCGCGTGGCGGCAGGCGGCGCCGATCGCCTTGCCGTCGGCCTCGCGCGCGGCGGCGACCTTCTCCGGCGATTCGATGCCCAGCATCTCGCAGCCGGAGAGCAATCCGGCGAGGGCGATGGCGATGAGGGATGCGCGACGCATGGCGGGTTCCACGTGGTTGTGGGCGGGTTATCGGCCGCCTGCGCCTTCGCTGAACCCCTCAATGCCCAAGACGCGCTGTGGCGCCAGGCAGCCGGCGCAGGAAGTCGGCTCAGCGCGCCGTGCCGCTGGCCATCGCCAGCAGCCGCTCGACGCGCTCCTCGGTCGACGGGTGGGTCGAGAAGAGGCCGCGCAGCCCGCCGCCGGAGAGCGGATTCATGATCATCATCTGCGCCGTTTCGGGGTGGCGCTCGGTGGTTTCGAGCCGCGTGCCGTGCGCATAGGCCTGGATCTTCTCGAGCGCGCTCGCCAGCGCGCGCGGGTCGCCCGAGATCTCGGCACCGCCGCGGTCGGCCTCGAACTCGCGCGCGCGGCTGATCGCCATCTGGATCAGCCCGGCGGCCATCGGCGCCAGGATCATGACCAGCAGGCCGACGATCGGGTTCGGGCGGTTCTCGCCGCGCCCGCCGAAGAACATCGCGAAGTTGGCGAGCATCGAGATCGCACCGGCCATCGTCGCGCTGATGGTCGAGATCAGGATGTCACGGTGCTTGACGTGGGCCAGCTCGTGCGCCATCACGCCGCGCAGTTCGCGCTCGGACAAGACGCGCAGGATGCCGGTCGTTGCGGCGACCGCGGCGTGCTCCGGGTTGCGGCCGGTGGCGAAGGCGTTCGGTGCGTCTTCCTCGATCAGATAGACCTTGGGCATCGGAAGCTGCGCCCGCTGCGCCAGATCGCTCACCATGGCGTAGAACTGCGGCGCCGAGGAGGCGTCGACCTCGCGCGCCTTGTACATCTTCAGCACCAGCTTGTCCGAGAACCAGTAGCTGAAGAAGTTCATCCCGAGCGCGACGATGAGCGCGATCATCATGCCCTCTTGGCCGCCCAGCATCGAGCCGATTACCATGAACAGGGCGGTGATGGCCGCCATCAGTACGGCGGTTTTCAGCAGGTTGAACATCCGATGTTCCTCTTGTGGTCCTTTTGACGAGCAGCTTGCATGTTGGCGCGAAGACGCGCCCTGTCGTAGATGGCGACGGCAGCGGCAAGTTCAATCCCGGGCACCGAACTGCGCGCCAGGTTCGATCCGCCGGCCGGCGAGGAACTGTGCCGCCGTCGCCCGCCGGCCGCCCGGCCTTTGCAACGCCAGGATGCCGAGCGCGCCGACGCCGCAGGCGACGACGATGCCGGCGTCGTCGGCCGCGAGGATCACGCCCGGCCTGCCGTGGCCATCGACCACGCGTGCGCGCCAGAGCTTGATGGCCTCGCCTTCGAATTCGCTCGTTGCGCCGGGAAACGGGTCGAACGCGCGCAGGCGCCGCTCGAGCACGGCGGCGGGCAGCGTCCAGTCGACCGCCGCCTCGCGCTTGTCGATCTTGTGCGCGTAGGTCACGCCGGCGTCGGGCTGCGGGCTGCGCCGCAGCGTGCCGCGTGCGGCGAGGTGGAGCGCCTCGACGATCAGGCTCGCGCCGAGCGTGGCGAGGCGATCGTGCAGCGTCGCCGCGGTGTCCTCGGCCGTGATCTGGATTGCCTGCGTGAGCAGCATGTCGCCGGTGTCCAGCCCGGCGTCCATCTGCATCACGGTGATGCCGGTCTGCTTGTCGCCGGCCTCGATCGCGCGCTGGATCGGCGCCGCGCCGCGCCAGCGCGGCAGCAAAGAGGCGTGGATGTTCAGGCAGCCCAGCCGCGGCATGTCGAGCAGCCAGGGCGGCAGGATCAGTCCGTAGGCGGCGACGACGATCGCTTCGGGTTGCGATCGCAGCAAGGCGTCGCGCGCGGCAGCAGCGTCTTCAGCGAACCGGCCGTCGAGCTTCAGGCCGCGCGGCTGGGCGATCGCGAGGCCGTTGGCGAGCGCGAACGCCTTCACCGGCGAGGCGGTCAGCTTCATGCCGCGGCCGGCCGGCCGGTCGGGCTGGGTCAGCACGAGCGTGATCTCGTGGCCGGCGGCATGCAGCGCTTCGAGTGCGGCGCGCGCGA
This sequence comes from Rhizobacter sp., assembly GCA_023954175.1. Taxonomy (GTDB): domain Bacteria; phylum Pseudomonadota; class Gammaproteobacteria; order Burkholderiales; family Burkholderiaceae_C; genus CAIKUF01. Next base: position 29,096 of record JAMLIM010000002.1, on the reverse strand, counting down.
ATGCCGGCGTTCCGGCGAAGGCGATTCTCATCCGGTGCGGTTGCGTTTGCGTTGCAGTGCGGTCGCGGTCGCGCTGCGCAGACTCAATCGCCGCGCTGGGCCTCGCGCGCCTGCTTCAGAAAGCGCGTGCGGATTCGATTGCGCTTGAGCGGGCTCAGGTATTCGACGAACACCTTGCCCATCAGGTGGTCCATCTCGTGCTGCACGCAGCGTGCGAGCAGGCCATCGGCCTCGAATTCGCGCGCATCGCCGTCGCGGTCGAGCGCACGCACCGTGACGCGCGCGTGACGCGTCACCTTGTCGTAGGTCTCGGGAACCGACAGGCAGCCCTCTTCGCCGAGCTCGAGCTCGTCGCTGCGCGCGATGATCTCGGGGTTGATCAGCACGCAGGGCTGATCGCGCGTGTCCGAGGTGTCGATCACGATCACCCGTTCGTGCACATCGACCTGGGTCGCCGCGAGGCCGATGCCGTCGGCGGCGAGCATGGTCTCGCGCATGTCGTCGACCAGCTGGCGGATGCGCGCGTCGACCGTCCCGACCGGGCGGGCGACAGTGTGCAGGCGTGGGTCGGGATAGCGAAGAATCGTGAGCTTGGGCATGGAAGGGACGAAAACGCTGCCGCCCGGGTGGCGCCACGGCGGACGGCCATGGCGCCTGGCCGGGTGGCGTGAAGGGTTGCACGCCGCAGACCCGGCCGGCCGCTTGAATTCGTTACGATATCAAGGACCTGGCGGCAAAATCTATTAAAGTGATTGAGCATTTTCGCCGAAGAATCGCTGCCGGCACGCGCGTTCGCCGGTAACCCCACCGTGTTGCGCCCCATTGCCGACGACGCCCGGAGACACCCGTACATGACCCGCAGCCCCTTCTTCGCCTTCCCCGTCCGCGCGACCGTCCTCAAGGCGGCCCTCTGCGGCGCGGCGCTTGGCCTACCGATGGCGGCCGCGCTGGCCGCGACCTTTCCGATCACGCCCGAGCAGCGCAGCACCGCGCAAGAGGTCGCCCAGGCCGGCGTGCCGCTGTCGGAGCTCGCGCCGAACGCGCCGGACATGTACACGGTCAAGAAGGGGGACACGCTCTGGGACATCTCGGCCCTGTACCTGAAGCGGCCCTGGCGCTGGCCCGAGCTGTGGGGCATGAACCTGGAGCAGATCCGCAATCCGCACCTGATCTACCCGGGCCAGATACTGTTTCTCGAAAAGGTCGACGGCCGCGCGCGGCTGCGCATGGGGCGCGCGGTGGGCGGCAGCGTCGAGGTCGAGCGGCTGTCACCCCAGGTCCGCTCTGGGCCGGCCAACGGTGCGTTGTCCTCGGTCAATCTGAACTGGATCGAGCCGTTTCTCAACGAGGCGGTGATCTTCGATACCGACGCCTTGCTGCTGGCCCCGAAGATCGTTGCCGGGACGGAAGATCAAGTGCTGCTCGCGCGCGGCAATCTGGCCTACGCGGTCGGTGGCGAGTTCGGCCCCGAGACCGAGTACCGGATCTTCCGCGAACCGCGGCCTTTGCGCGACCCGACGACCAACGAGGTGCTCGGGTTCGAAGCCATGTTCCTCGGCACGGCCGATTTCCTGCGGCCCGGCGAGACGCACGACCTCGGCAGCGGCAGGACGGAAGTGACCCCGGCCACCCTGCGCGTGACGAGCGCGCGCCGCGAAATCGGGGTCGGCGACCGCCTCTCGCCGGTGCCGCCGCGCCAGTTCGTCAACTACGTGCCGCACGCGCCGCAGGAGCCGCTTGCAGGCCAGATCGTGTCGATCTACGGCGAAGGGCTGACGGCCGGCAAGGGCCATATCGTGTCGCTCAGTCGGGGTGCGCGGGACGGCATGCAACTCGGCTACGTGCTCGCACTGTGGCGCGAAGGCCGGTTTCTGCCGTCGAATGCATTCAGCAAGACCCAGGTGCGACTTCCCGACGAGCGCGACGGCATGCTGTTCGTGTTCCGCGTCTTCGACCGCATGTCCTACGCGCTGATCATCTCGGCGTCGGAGCCGGTTCGACCCGGCGACCGTTTCACGCAGCCCTGATCGCCGGGCCGGAACCGGCCCATACTGCCGGTCGCGATGATCAATCGTGACGAACTCGCCGCCTGGCTGCAGCTGCTGCAGACGCCGCAGCTCGGGCGCGACACCGTGCGCCGGCTGCTGGCGGCCTTTGGCTCGCCGCAGGCCGTGCTCGACGCCGGCGCCGAGGCGCTCGATCAGGCGGGTGGCAGCCGGGTCGCGCGGCTGCTCTCGGAACCGCCAGACGAGCTGGACGCATTGGTCGAGCGCACGCTGGAGTGGCTGGCGCAGGGGCAGGGGCGGCAGATCGTCACGCTCGGCGATCCGCTGTACCCGACGCCGCTGCTGGAGACGGCCGATCCGCCGCTGATGCTCCACCTCCAGGGCCGTGCCGAACTGCTCGCCGCCGAGTCGCTTGCGATCGTCGGCAGCCGCAACCCGACGCACCAGGGTGTCGACAACGCGCGCGAATTCGCGCGCCACTTGAGTCAGGCCGGACTGAGCATCGTCTCGGGTCTCGCCCTCGGCATCGACGGCGCGGCGCACGAAGGCGCGCTCGACGGCCCGGGCAGCACCATCGCGGTCGTCGGCACCGGGCTCGACCGCGTCTACCCAAAGCGGCACCTGGCGCTCGCGCATCGGATTGCCGAAGAGGGCTTGATGGTGAGCGAGTACTCGCTTGGTGCGCCGCCGATCGGGGCACACTTCCCTCAGCGCAACCGCCTGATCGCGGGCCTGACGCGCGCCACGCTGGTGGTCGAGGCGACCCTGCAATCGGGCTCGCTCATCACGGCGCGGATGGCGGCCGAGGCCGGGCGCGAGGTCTACGTGATCCCGGGCTCGATCCATGCGCCGCAATCGCGCGGTTGCCATGCGCTGATCAAGCAAGGCGCCAAACTCGTCGACGGCGCGCAGGACATCCTCGAAGACCTTCGGCCGTCACTCGGCGCGGGCAAGGCGCTCCCCGTGGCTGTCGACAGCAGGCCCGCGCCGGTCGACGCGCTGCTCGAGGCGCTTGGCTACGACCCGGTGACGCTCGACGCGCTGGTCGCGCGCACCGGCGTCGCGCCGGCTGAATTGAGCGTGCGCCTGCTCGAACTCGAACTCGCGGGGCAGGTCGCACGCCTGCCGGGGCAGTTGTTCCAGCGGGTTGCGCGCGGGTAACAGGATGACCGCCCGCGTGACGACCTGAGAATCGCTAAGTAGGTAAGTTCATAAATACGGTCACGTATATGCTTGAAACTACTGGCGGCCGGATGCCTGCCCCCAGCATGAGCAACTCGCGCGCAAGCTGACGGCGGTCGGCTTCGAGTCCGACGAAATCGAGGAGGCGCTCAGCTGGCTCGACGGCCTGGCCACCGCTGCGCAATCGCATGTCGGCCAGCAGGCCGCGCACAGCCTGCGCGTCTACTCGCCTGCCGAACAGGAGCACCTGGGCGAGCACTGCATCGGCTTCGTCAGCTTCCTCGAGTCGGCCGGCGTGTTGCCGCCGCCGATGCGCGAGATGGTGCTCGATCGCGCGAACGCGATCCCCGGTGCGCCGGTGGACCTGGAAGACCTGAAGATCATCGTCCTGATGGTCTTCTGGAGCCTGGGCGAAGAACCCGATGCGCTGATCCTCGACGAACTCTTCGTCGACGAGGAAGACCGGCTGATCCACTGAACGGGCTCCGCCGCTCACCGGCGAGTCAAACCGGTGCGCCCGCAGCAAGGCTCAGTTCAGGAGCCGCTCCGGATCGACATCGAGCTTGGCAAGTGCGCTGCGCGTTGCGCGTGTCGTGAGCGACTCGTCCTGCGCCGGCACCAGCAGGCCGGCCTGCAGGAAGGCCGCGAGGCGATGGCGCTGGAACAGGATGCCGCGGCCGTGCGGTGACACGAACAATGTCAGCTGCTTGCGCAGGCCCTGCCAGGCGAGTTGCACCTGCTCGTTGCGGTTGCGGTAGTCGAGCATGTACCAGCCGCCGACGTTGAGCTCCTTGGCCCAGGTCAGCATCGCCGGCGTCGGCATCGAGCCGCCTTCGCCGACGACCTCGAGTTCGGCGCTCTCGTGCCCCGACAGGTCGAGCACGAGCGATTCGTCGATGTCGATGTCGAGCGCGTCGGGCAGCAGTTCCTCGAGCGTCTCCAGGCGGTTCATCAGCTCCTCGAGCCGCTCGTTCGAGATCGCCGCCGTCTTCGCCGTGAACGCCGCGGCGAGCGAGCTCTGCAGGCGCTGGATGTGATCGGCCTGCTTGTCCTGCGCCAGGCCGGCCTCGCCCATGCCGTCGCGCAGCGTCTTGAGCAGCGGCGGCAGGCGGCGGATCACCTCCGCCCGCTCTTCGCGCGAGACCTTGGCGCTCGCCGACCAGATGAGGTCGGCGGCGGCGCGCTTCATCGCCTTCGCCGCGGGGCTTGCCACGCCGTGCTTGACGGCCGTCATCGCGAGCACGTCGGCCCAGACCTGGAACAGGAACTCGCGCACGCCTTCCTGCACCGGCACTTCGTTGAGCATCTTGCGAAGCTCGATCGTGTACTGGATCGCGAGCGTCTCGCGCTGCTCGACCTGCTGCGCGAGCGACACGCCCTTGCGCGAGGCCTCGTTCTCGTTCTTGAAGAAGTGCTCGAGGAACTTCTCGAACTCGGTCAGCACGGTCTGGAACACGCGCCGCCCGGTGTCGGGGTAGGCCTCGACGACCTGGACGACGCGCTTGATCTCCTTTTCGAGCGAGTCGCCGACCTCGCGCGCGCTCGCATCGAACCCCATCACGCAGGCGCCCATGCGGTCGATCAGGCGGCGTGCGGGATGATCCACCGTGGCGAAGAAGTCGGGCTCGCTTACCGCCACGCGCAGCACCGGCATCTGCAGGCGTGCGAACCAGACGCGCACCGCGGCCGGGATGCGGTCCTCGGTCAGGATGCTCTGGAACAGCAGGGCGACGATCTCGATCGTTGCCCGCTCGACCGGCGTTGCCGCCGCCTTCTTCAGCGCCTGCTTGCGCTGATGCAGTTCCTCGAGCAAGGCCGGCGTGCTGACCGGCCCGGCGAGCGTGCGGCCCGAGGGCGAGACGGCGAGCCGGCGCTGGATGCCTTGTTGCGCCTCGTTGATCGCCGCGTTCAGCGTCGGCGAGGCCGGCGCGGCGCGGGTCGTCGCGGCGAACTCGGGCAACTGGCGCCCGATCAGGCGGTTCAGCCGCCCGAGCACCGCGCCCGCCTGTTCGCCCACGCGGCCGATGCCGTGGGCGCGCGTCATCATGCGGGTCTCATCGGCGACGCCACCGACTGACCCCGACCCGTATCCTCCGCCGCCACCGGCAGACGCCGACCCGTACCCGCCGCCGCCACGGACCGATGTCGGTCCGTGCCCGCCCGTGCCGGTGCTGCCGCCCAGGCTGCCGCCGTAGCCGCCGCCACCCGATACGCTGCGCGGTGCGCCGGCACCGCCACCCGGGCTGATCACGCCCGATGTGCTGCCGCCCTGCGTGTTGCGCGAGCGGCGAATGAAGGGGCGCAGGTCGACCTCGGGCAGCACGCGCTGCTGCACCAGCCAGCGGTTGGTGTCGTGGTAGGCCTCTTCGGTGAAATGCGCGAACTCGCTGTGCAGCACCGGCTGCAGCAGGCGCCAGGTGTCGTGGCTGAGCGCTGCGCCCTCCCAGGACGAAGCGACGACGCGTGCCAGCACATGCGGGCGCAGCACGTCGTTGGCGTCGAGCTCGTCGCGGCGCTCGAGCGAGAGCATGCGCGAGCGCAGGTCGGTGAACTCCCAGGACGCGCGGTCCATCATCGCCAGCGCAAGGCGCGAACTCAGGATCTCGCTCTCGATCGTGTCGTTGTCGACGAGCGTCATGGCCGCTGCGCGGCCCGATGGCGAGGGCAGATCGCCGATGCGCGAGGCGGAGACGACGCCCTTGGACAGCGCGCCCTGCAACAGCCGCGTCATCCCCATCTGCCAGGCCGGTATCGCCTTTTGCAGGTCCATCACGACATCGCGCCGCTTGTACTGCAGGGCCGGCTCGGCGGCCTGGCTGAGCATCAGCCGCGCACCGTCGGCGACCGCCTGCACTACGCCGGGCACGCCTCGCAGCAGATCCTCGACGTAGGTCTTTCGTGCCTTGGCGGCCAGAGCGAGCGGGTCGGCAACGGGCGCCATGAGGTTGTTATCGGCAGGAAGCGGTGTGGCCTTGCGGGCACTCTACACCACGGCACCCGCGTTCGGATCGTTGGGATCGATGTCCTTTGCCGATGGCTGCACCAGGTCCTCGCGCTTGACGCCGAGCCACATCGCGATCGCGGCGGCGACGAACACCGACGAGTAGATGCCGAACAGGATGCCGATCGTCAGTGCGAGGGCGAAATAGTGCAGCGTCGCGCCGCCGAAGATCAGCATCGACAGCACCATCATCTGGGTCGAGCCGTGGGTGATGATGGTGCGGCTCATCGTGCTCGTGATCGCGTGGTCGATGACCTGCGGCGGCGTGAGTTTGCGCATGCGGCGGAAGGTCTCGCGGATGCGGTCGAAGATGACGACCGATTCGTTGACCGAGTAGCCGAGCACGGCGAGCACCGCCGCCAGCACCGACAGCGAGAACTCCCACTGGAAGAAGGCGAAGAAGCCGAGGATGATGACGACGTCATGCAGGTTGGCGACGATCGCGGCGACCGAGAACTTCCACTCGAAGCGGATCGCCAAGTACAGCATGATGCCGACCACCGTTGCCGCGAGCGCGTAGGCGCCGTCGCGCGCCAGCTCGGAGCCGACCTGCGGGCCGACGAACTCGCTGCGCTGCAGCCGCACCGGCTCGGCGCCGGCCGCGCTGCACACCGGCTTGCTGATCTCCTCGCCCTTGTCGCTCACGGTCTGCTGCGTGGCGACGGTGCCGCCTTCGGCCGCGCAAAGCGTGTCGAACACGCGTGCCACGACCTGCGCCTGCTTGACGTCGGCGCGCAACGGCAGGCGGATCAGCACGTCGCGCGGCGAGCCGAAGTTCTGCACCTGCACGTCGCCGAACTTGAGCTTGTCGAGCGCTGCGCGCACCTTGGGCAGATCCGCCGCCTGCGTGTACGCGACCTCGACCACGGTGCCGCCGGTGAACTCGATCGACAGGTGCAGCCCGCGCGTGATGAGGAAGAACACCGCCGCCGCGAACGTGACGAACGAGATCACGTTGAACACCAGCGCATGGCGCATGAACGGGATGTCGCGCTTGATCCTAAAGAATTCCATGTCGTGCCTTCCTCAGCCCTTGACCGCAGGCGATGCACCGCCGTCCGGGCGCCAGATCTGGCCGATCGAGACCGACTTCAGTTTCTTCTGCCGCCCGTACCAGAGGTTCACGAGGCCGCGCGAGAAGAACACCGACGAGAACATCGAGGTCAGGATGCCCAGGCAGTGCACGACCGCGAAGCCGCGCACCGGGCCGGAGCCGAAGGTCAGCAGCGCGAGGCCGGCGATCAGCGTCGTCACGTTGGAGTCGAGAATCGTCGCGAACGCGCGCTCGTAGCCGATGTTGATCGCCGTCTGCGGCGCCGCGCCGCCGCGCAACTCCTCGCGCACGCGCTCGTTGATCAGCACGTTCGAGTCGATCGCCATGCCGAGCGCGAGCGCGACCGCGGCGATGCCCGGCAGCGTCAGTGTCGCCTGCAGCATCGACAGCAAGGCGACGAGCAGCAGCAGGTTCAGGGCGAGCGCGAGCGTCGAGAACACGCCGAACAGGCCGTAGTAGAGGACCATGAACACGGCGATCGCGCAGAAGCCGTAGATCACGCTGTCGAAGCCCTTGGCGATGTTCTCGGCGCCCAGGCTCGGGCCGATCGTGCGTTCCTCGATGATCTCCATCGGCGCCGCGAGCGAGCCGGCGCGCAGCAGCAGCGCGGTGTCGTGGGCCTCGGTCGTCGTCATCGAGCCCGAGATCTGTACCCGCCCGCCGCCGATTTCGCTGCGGATCACCGGCGCGGTGACGACCTCGCCCTTGCCCTTCTCGAACAGGATGATGGCCATGCGCTTGCCGATGTTCTCGCGCGTCACGTCACGAAAGATGCGCGAGCCCTTGTCGTCGAGCGAGAGGTGTACCGCCGGCTGCTGCTGATCGTCGAAGCCGGGCTGCGCGTCGCGCAGGTTCTCGCCGGTCAGGACGACCTGGCGCTTGACGATCAACGGGCGTGCGCCGCGCTCCATGAAGCGCTCGCTGCCGAACGGCACCGGGCCGCTGCCGGCGGCTGCCGCCGACGCCTCGGCGCTCTCGTCGACCATGCGCACCTCGAGCGTCGCGGTGCGGCCGATGATGTCCTTGGCCTTCGCCGTGTCCTGCACGCCGGGCAGCTGCACGACGACGCGGTCGCTGCCCTGTTGCTGGATCACCGGCTCGGCGACGCCGAGTTCGTTGACGCGGTTGTGCAGCGTCGTGATGTTCTGCTTGATCGCCGACTCCTGCACCGCCAGCGCGGCCGCAGGCTTGAGCGCGCCGCGCAGCCGCAACTCGCCTCCCGGCGCATCCGACCACTCCATGTCGGGCATCTGATCGGTCAGCAGGTTGCGCGCTGCGAGCATCGTCTCGGGCTCGCGAAACCGCACTTCGATCTCGTTGCCGTCGCGCGAGATGCCGGCGTGGCGGATGTTCTTGTCGCGCAGCATCGAGCGGATGTCGCCCGCCAGCGCTTCCGTCTTCTTCGTCAGCGCCGCCTTCATGTCGACCTGCATCAGGAAGTGCACGCCGCCGCGCAGGTCGAGCCCGAGGTACATCGGCATCGCATGCAGCGCGGTGAGCGCGGCCGGCGAGCGCGACAGCAGGTTGAGCGCGACGATGTAGTTCGCGTCGGCCGGGTCGGGGTTGAGCGCGCGCGACAGCGCATCCTTCGCCTTGCCCTGCAGATCGACGCTTGCAAAGCGCGCCTTGACCGAATTGCCGTCGAACTGGACCATCTCGGCCTGCAGCCCGGCGTCGGCCAGGATTTGCTCGACCCGTTGCGTGAACGAGGCGTCGAGCTTGAGCGTCGCGCGCCCGCTCGAGACCTGCACCGCGGGCGCTTCGCCGAAGAAATTGGGCAGCGTGTAGACCAGGCCGATGAGCAGCGCGACGACGAGGATCGCGTACTTCCAAAGCGAATAACGGTTCATGACGCCTCTGCTGGATGAAGCCGACGCGGCGCCGCGCTGCGGGCTGCCGGCTGCATCGAAGGTTCATCGGCCCCGTGCTCCGGCCCGCCTTCTGCCGGCGGCCGCGGGCGCGGGCGTCGTCTTACTTGATGGTGCCCTTGGGCAGCACCTGGATGACCGCGGTGCGCTGGATGCGTACCTCGACGCCGTTGGCAACCTCGACCGTCAGGTAGGTCTCGTCGAGCTTGCTGACCTTGGCCAGCATGCCGCCCGCGGTGACGACCTCGTCGCCCTTGGCGAGCGCCTGGATCATCGCCTTGGCTTCCTTCTGGCGCTTCATCTGCGGGCGGATCATCACAAAGTACAGCACGACGAACATCAACACGAGCGGCAGCATGCTCGTCAGGCCGGCCAGGGGCGACTCGGCGCCGGCCGCGGCGGGCGCGGCCTGGGCAAAGGCTTCGGATATGAACACAGCAAGATCCTTTCGGGGTGGGAGCCGGGAGATTCAGACGGCTCGGACAACCGGCGATTGTAGTCGGCGCCCGCTGCGCCTCACGGCGCCGGGACGCGCGCGGCGGCAACCTTCAGCAGCAGCTCGATCAGCAGCGCGCGTTCGGCCTCCGACAGGCCGCGCAGGGCGTCGCGTTCCATCGTTCGGGCGACGCCCTCGGCGCGCGCGGCCAGGGTCTGCCCGGCCGGCGTCAGCTCGAGCCGGTGTTCGCGCCGATCGACCGTGCCGCGCACCCGCGCCACGAGGCCGCGCTCGGCGAGGCGGTCGAGGATCACCGCCAGGTTCGGCGCCGACAGATCGAGCGCGCTGCCCAGCTGCTTCTGGTTCAAGCGCGGGTTGGCGGCGACGAGCACGAGCACCGAGAACTCGACCGCCTTCAGCCCGAGCGGCGCCATGTGGGTGGCGAAGGACTTCTTGAGCTGGACCGCCGCGCGCGACGAGGCGTAGCCCACCAGATGCGTGAGGCGCGAGGCGTCGAGCTCCTTCTCGGACGACTGGGCGGGCGAAGCGGGATTCGCGTCGACAGGCGGGGCGTCGAGCGACCGGTCGCGGGTGTCGGCGGGCATGCCCGTGGCCGGCATTTCAGGTCTTGTCGCGCGCCGCGCCGAGATAGGTGTCGATGACGCGCGCGTCCTGCGCCAGGTCGCTCGCAGCGCCTTCGAGCGCGATCTCGCCCATTTCGAGCACGTAGCCGTGGTCCGCCACCTCGAGCGCGGCGCGCGCGTTCTGTTCGACCAGCACGATCGTGACGCCGGTGGCGCGCAGGCCGTCGATCGCGCGAAAGATCTCGCGCACGACGACCGGCGCCAGGCCGAGGCTGGGCTCGTCGAGCAGCAGCAGCGTCGGCTGCGACATCAGCGCGCGGCCGAGCGCGAGCATCTGGCGCTCGCCGCCCGAAAGCGTGCCGGCAAGCTGCGCGCGGCGCTCCTTCAGGCGCGGGAAGAGGGCAAACACCTTCTCCATCGTGCTGCGTGTGCCCTCGCGGCCCTGGCGCGCCAGGCGGTAGGCGCCGAGCAGCAGGTTGTCCTCGACCGTCATCGTGCCGAACAGCGCGCGCGTCTCGGGCACCAGCGCCATGCCCTGCATGACCCGCTTCTCGAGGGCGACGCCGTGCAGGTCGCGCCCGTCGTAGGCAACCCGGCCGCGCGCCTGCAGCACCCCCATCAGGGCGTTGAGCAGGGTCGACTTGCCGGCGCCGTTCGGGCCGATGACCGTGATCACCTGCCCGCGCTCGGCGCGCAGCGTGATGCCGTGCAGCACCTCCGCCTTGCCGTAACCGGCGTGCAGGTCGGCGACTTCGAGCAGCGCAGTGTTCGTCACCATCGCCTTTCTCAATGCTCCGTGCCGAGGTAGGCGGCGCGCACCGCGGGGCTCGCCTGCACCTGCTCGGGCGTGCCCTCGATCAGCAGCGTGCCGAACTCCATGACGACGATGCGATCGACGAGGCCCATCACGAGGTCCATGTCGTGCTCGACGAGCAGGATGCTCAGGCCCTCGTCGCGCAGCTGGCGCAGGACGTCGGCCAGGGCCTGCTTCTCGAGCAGCCGCAGCCCGGCCGCGGGCTCGTCGAGCAGCAGCAGCGCCGGGTCCGAGGCGAGCGCGCGCGCGATCTCCATCAAGCGCTGCGGGCCGAGCGCGAGGTTGCCCGCGAGCTCGTGCATGTGGTCGTCCAGGCCGATGCGCACGAGCTGGCGTTCGGCCTCGCGCAGCAGGCGGCGCTCCTCGTCGCGGTCGAGGCGCAGCATCGCGCGCACGACGCCACCCCGGCCGCGCCGATGCGCGCCGAGGGCGACGTTCTCGAGCACCGTCATGGTCGGGATCATCTTCACGTGCTGGAAGGTGCGCGAAATGCCGCGGCGCGCGATCTCGCGCGAGCGCAGGGCCTCGATGCGCTTGCCGCGCAGCCGCACCTCGCCGCGCGTCGCCCGCAGCACGCCGGTCACGAGGTTGAAGGTGGTGGACTTGCCGGCGCCGTTGGGCCCGATCAGGCCGACGATCTCGCCCGCGCGCACCTGGAAGCTCACGTCGTTGACGGCGACCAGGCCGCCGAACTCCTTGCGCACCGCCTGCACGTCGAGCACCACCTCGCCATGCGCGGGCCGGGTGCTCTCGGGCAGGCGCGGCGCGTCGCCCCAGTCGCGCGCGCGCACGTTGCGCGGCAGGCGCTGCTCGACGAAGTCCCACACGCCGTCGCGCGCGTACTTCAGCACCAGCACGAGCAGGATGCCGAACACGATCACCTCGTAGTTGCCGCTCGCACCGAGCAGCGTCGGCAGCCAGGCCTGCAGCTGGTCTTCCATCACCTTCACGAGCGCCGCGCCGGCGAGCGCGCCCCAGACATGGCCGACACCGCCGATGACGGCCATGAAGAGGTACTCGATGCTCATCTTGATGCCGAACGGCGACGGATTCACCGAGCGCTGGAAGTGCGCGAACAGCCAGCCCGAGACACTCGCCAGCAGCGCCGCGATCAGGAACGCGATGACCTTGTAGCGGAAGGTGTTCACGCCCATCGCCTCCGCCATCGTCACGCCGCCCTTCAGCGCGCGGATCGCGCGCCCGGAGCGCGAATCGAGCAGATGCGTCATGCCGATCGCGGCGAGCACGACGATCACCCACAGCAGGTAGAAGAAGTGGCGCCCCGTGTTGAGCTCGATGTTGAAGAAGTAGATCGCCGGCACGCCCATCAGGCCGTCGTACTTGCCCAGCACCTCCATGTTGCCGAGCAGGTAGTACAGCGACAGGCCCCAGGCGATCGTCGCGAGCGGCAGGAAGTGCCCCGACATGCGCAGCGTGACCCAGCCCAGCACGAGCGCGGCGAAGGTCGTGACCACGAGCCCGGCGAAGATCGTGAGCCAGGGCGAGACGTCGTAGGTGAGCGTGAGGTAGGCCGCGGTGTAGGCGCCGAGACCGACGAACGCCGCCTGCCCGAACGAGGTCAACCCGGCGATGCCCGTCAACAGCACGAGGCCGAGGACGACGAGCGTGTACATGCCGATGTAGTTGAGCTGCGTGATCCAGAACTCGGGCACCGGCAACTGCGGCACGATCGCGAGCAACACGACGAAGGCGATCAGGAGCTTGCGTCGCATGGCGCTATTCCTCTTCCTCGTCGCCCACGTGCTGGAACGATCGCCACAGCAGCACCGGCAGGATCAGCGTGAAGACGATCACCTCCTTGAAGGCGCTCGCCCAGAACGAGCTGAACGATTCGATCAGGCCGACGAAGAGCGCCCCGATCGCCGTCGCCGGATAGCTCGCCAGGCCGCCGAAGATCGCGGCGACGAAGCCCTTCAGGCCGATCAGGAAGCCCGAGTCGTAGGACAGCGTCGTCGACGGCCCGATCAGCAGGCCCGACAGGGCGCCGATGAACGCCGCGAGCGCGAAGCTCTGGGTGCCGGCGCTGGCCGAAGAGATGCCCATCAGGCGCGCGCCGAGCCGGTTCACCGCCGTCGCGCGCAGCGCCTTGCCGCGCAGGGTGTGGTCGAAGAAGAGCTTGAGGCCGAGAATCAGCGCGATCGAGACGAAGAAGATGATGATCGTCTGGCCCGACAGCGTGAGCGCGCCGGCACTGAAGCGCGCGTCCCAGAAGCTCGGGCTGCTGAAGCCCTCGGCGCCGAACATGACGAGCCCCAGGCCGGTGAGCGTGAAATGCACGCCGACCGAGACGATCAGCAGCACGAGCACGGTCGCATCGGCAAGCGAGCGGTACGCGAGGCGGTAGACGAGCGACCCCATCGGCGTGACGATCGCGAGCGTCAACAGGCACTGAAAGACGAGGTTGAGTTGGCGCGGCGCCGCCCACCAGGCGAGCGCCGTGACGACGAGCGGCAGGCTGAGGGTTCGCAGCGCGGCGCGCGTCAGGGCGGCCGCGCCGTGGCGCGCTCGAACCCCCTCCACGAGGTCGAGCAGCGTCGCGAACAAGGCCATCGCGAGCAGCAGCCAGACGGTGCCGGGCAGGCGGCCGAGCTGCAGCATCGCGAGCGTGAGCGCGCCGTAGGCGACGAATTCGCCCTGCGGGATGAAGATCACGCGGGTGACCGCAAAGACGAGCACGAGCGCAAGCCCCATCAGCGCGTAGATCGCGCCATTGGTCGCGCCGTCGAGGAACAGGATGCTGGCGATCGAGAAGTCCATGCCGGGGTCTCAGGTGCACAGCGCCCGGATGTCGTCGGGCACGGAGATGGCCCGCAGGCGATCCGGGTTGTCGGCGTCGCGCTTGACGAAGGCGCGCACCTCGCGGCCTTCGCAGATGAGCTCGTCGGCGGCGCCTGGCCCGGGGCCCTTGCCGCGCGTCACGCGGTGCATCTGCACGAAGACCTTGGCGCGCCACTCCTCGATCCAGGTCGCGATGACGATCGTCTGGCCGTAGGTCACGGACTTCAGGAAGCGGGTGTTGATCTCGAGCAGCGGCGTGCCGACGATGCCGCGCGTCTTCACCAGTTCGCGCCACGGCGGCACGCCGCACTGCATGAAGAACGACAGCGACGCCGCGTCCATCCAGCGCGAGAAGTTCGGGAAGAAGACGATGCCCGCCGGGTCGCAGTCGCCGAACTGCACGTTGACTTCGTGCAAGGTGGTGCGGTGCGCCATCGTGCCTACTTGCGGGCAAGCAACACGTCGGCGTCGCGCGCGTTCGGGTCCGCTTCGTAGAGCGCGTCGACCAGCGCCGCGCGCTCGGTCAGCACGGCGCGCTGGTTGATCGAGCCCTTGTCGGTGATCTCGCCGCGGTCGATGTTGGGCGGCTCGACGAGCACGAGCGCGCGTGCGATGCGGGTCGCGCTGCCGGTGCCCTCGGCGAAGAGCCGGTCGACGAGCTGCTGGAAGAAGCCGCGCACCGGCGGCGCGGCCAGCACCTCGGCGAGGGCGGCGCCCTCGGGCAGCCCGGCGCGCGCGCGGCAGCTGTCGATGCGCGGGATGATCAGCAGGCCGACGTCGTCACGGTTCGCGCCGGTGACGACGACGTCCTGCACGCACGGGTCGCCGGCCGCGATCACGCGCGCGCGCAGCGGGCCGACCGAGACGAAGGTGCCGGTCGAGAGCTTGAAGTCCTCGGCGATGCGGCCGTCGAACTGCAGGCCGAGTTGCGGCTGCGCGGGGTCGATGAACTTGAGCGCGTCGCCGCTGCAGAACCAGCCTTCGGCGTCGAAGTGCTCGCCGGTCTGCTCGGGCGCGCGCCAATAGCCGGGCGTGATGTTGGGGCCGCGGTAGCGCACCTCGAGCTTGCCATCCACCGGCACGAGCTTGAGCTCGACGCCCGGCGCCGGCAGGCCGACCACGCCCGATCGCACGACCGGGCCGTTGGCGCAGATCGCGAAAGGCGAGGTCTCGGTCATGCCGAGGCCGGTGAGCATGCGGATGCGCTCGCCGCAGGCCAGCTCGGCCATGCGGTCGAGCTTGTCCCACACCGGCTGCGACAGCCCGGCGCCGGCGAAGAACATCATCTTCACGCGCGAGAAGAAGCGCTCGCGCAGCGCGGCGTCGGTCTCGAGCGCGTTGGCGATCTCCTCGAAGCCCTTGGGCACGTTGAAGTACACGGTCGGCGCGATCTCGCGCAGGTTGCGCAGCGTCTCGCCGACGAGCGCCGGCACCGGCTTGCCGTCGTCGATGTAGAGCGTGCCGCCGTTGTAGAGCGTCAGGCCGACGTTGTGGTTGCCGCCGAAGGTGTGGTTCCACGGCAGCCAGTCGACCAGCACCGGCGGCTCTTCGCCGAGCAGAGGAAAGCATTGCAGGATCTGCTGCTGGTTGGCGCACAGCATGTGCTGCGTGTTGATGACGCCCTTCGGGGACTTGGTCGAACCCGAGGTGAACAGGAACTTGACGATCGTCTCGGGCCCGACGCGCGCATGCGCGGCGTCGACCGCGTCCGTCGGCCGGGTCGCGAGCAGCGCGTCGAATGCGAGCACCTCGCGCCCTTCGATGCCGCCCTCGGCGAGCACGACCGGCGTGTTGGCGTCGACGGTGGCGCTGATCGCCTTGGCATAGGCGGCCGATGCCGCGAACACGAGGCCGGGCGTGAGCGTGGCGAGGATCTGGCGCAGCTTGCCGTGGTCCTGCGACAGCAGCGAGTAGGCGGGCGAGATCGGCGCGTACGGCACGCCGGCGAGCATGGCGCCGAGCCCGAGCTGCAGATGTTCGAGACCGTTGTCGGAGAGGATCGCGACCGGCCGCTCGGCGCCGAGCCCGCGATCGATCAGCGCCTGCGCGAACGCACGCGCGCTGGCCAGGGCTTCGCGGTAGCTCAGGTGCCGCCATTCGCCGCCGGCCACGCGCCGTGCGGCCAGCGTCCGATCCGGCGCGACGGCGGCCCAGTGCAGCAGGCGGTCGGTGAGGCGCGCCGGGTAGGGCGCGAGCGGCTCGGCCGACGTGACGAGCGTCGCGCCATCGGCGCGCGGCTCGAAGTGTGCCGCCAGCGAGCCGCCCAGCCGCACCGGCCGTAGCGGCCGGTCGTGCGGGGCGGCGCCTGCCTCGGCCGGCGTCACGCGCGCTTCCCCTTGGCGCGGGCAGCGGCGCGCGCATGCGTCCGTGCGGTGGTCGACATCAGCTTCCCGCCAGGCGGCCCGCCGGCGCGCGGCATGCCGGCCACGCGCGGCGCGCCGACAACTCGAACTTGAGGGGCAGACGAGGCACGGTAGTCCTTCAGGGAAATTAGTTAGTATTCTTAAGTAAGTGCGCTTGCCGGCGCATCGGGTTTCCCCGTGTGTCGCGGATCATTTCCTGACGCAGGTCAAGTGTTTGTCCGGCCGTCGCCTGTCCCTGTGTTAGCCCGGATTGCCATGTGACGCCAGCCGAATACCATGTTTGCAACCGATCGGCACCGCGCGGCACACGCCAGGCGAGCCCCGACGGCTCACCAGGTCCGATCACGGCTTCGCTCGACCGCAGTTCGAATCACACCTCATCGCCCCCAGGAGAAACGCATGTTCACAACGCCTCGTCTCACACTGCTCGCCACCGTTCTCTGCTGTGGTGCGATGGCCGCCCAGGCCCAGAACTCGGCGCCGATCAAGGTCGGGCTGATGTTGCCCGCCACCGGCACCTACGCCGGGCTCGGCACCGCGATCGAGAACGGCTTCAAGCTCTATGTGTCGGAGCACGGCGGCAAGCTTGCCGGGCACTCGATCGAGTACTTCAAGGTCGATGACGAGAGCGACCCGTCGAAGGCGACCGACAACGTCAACAAGCTGATCAAGCGCGACAACGTCGACGTGCTGGTCGGCACCGTGCACTCGGGCGTCGCGCTCGGGATGGCGAAGGCGGCGCGCGACAACAACACGCTGCTCATCGTGCCGAATGCCGGCGCCGACGCGATCACCGGCCCGATGTGCGCCCCGAACATCGTGCGCAGCAGCTTCACCAATTGGCAGCCGGGCTACGCGACCGGCGTCGCGGCCGCGAACAAGGGCTACAAGAAGGCGATGACGATCACCTGGAACTACTCGGCCGGCGCCGAGGCGGTGAAGGGCTTCACCGAGGGCTTCGAAAAGGGCGGTGGCAAGGTCACGAAGGATCTGAACCTGCCGTTCCCGAACGTCGAGTTCCAGGCCTTGCTGACCGAGATCGCGTCGCAGAAGCCCGATGTCGTCTTTGCCTTCTTCGCCGGCGGCGGCGCGGTCAAGTTCGTCAAGGACTATGCGGCCGCGGGCCTGAACAAGTCCGTGCCGCTGATGGGCTCGGGCTTCCTGACCGACGGCACGCTCCAGGCGCAGGGCGCTGCGGCGCAGGGCATCCTGACCGCGCTGCACTATGCCGACAACCTCGACACGCCGCGCAACAACGCCTTCCGCAAGAACTACGCGATCGCCTACAAGTCGAACGCCGACGTCTATGCGGTGCAGGGCTACGACGCGGCGCAGATCCTCAACGCCGGGCTGATGGCCGCGAAGGGCGACCTCGCCAAGCGCGACGTGATCACGAGCGCGATGCGCAAGGCCGTCGTCGACAGTCCGCGCGGCAAGTTCACGATCTCCGCGGCCGGCAACCCGGTGCAGGACATGTATCTGCGCGAGGTCAAGGGCGAGAACAACGAGATGGTCTCGATCGCGGTGAAGGCCCTGGCCGATCCGGCGCGCGGCTGCAAGCTGTAGGCTCCGGGTCTTCGAGCTTCGCTGAAGTCCAGCGGGCGGCGGTGCCGCCCTTTTCGGATACGGGCGGCATTCGCCGCCCGATTCGCTTTCTGCCGACACGCCTTTGGATCTCGCCACCTTCCTCGTCCAGTGCCTGAACGCCGTCCAGTACGGCCTGCTGCTGTTCCTGGTCGCGTCGGGGCTGACGCTGATCTTCGGCATCATGGGCGTCATCAACCTGGCGCACGGGAGCTTCTACATGCTGGGCGCGTATCTCGCGTTCAGCCTCGCGCCGTACTTCGGCCAGCAGTTCCTGCTGATGCTCGCGACCGGCGTGCTGCTGTCGGCGCTGTTCGGCTTCCTGCTCGAATGGGTGTTCTTCAGCTACCTCTATCAGCGCGAGCACCTGCAGCAGGTGCTGATGACGTACGCGCTGATCCTCGTCTTCGAGGAAGTGCGCAGCCTGCTCGTCGACAACGACGTGCACGGCGTGGCGTTGCCGGACTGGCTCAAGGGCGGCTTCGCGCTCGGTGAACTGATGACGTACCCGTGGTACCGCGTGTTTGCGTCCATCGCCTGCATCGTCGTCGCGATCGCGTTGTACTGGGTCGTGAACCGCACGCGCCTGGGCATGATGATTCGCGCCGGTGCGAGCAACCGCGACATGGCGCGCGGCCTCGGCATCGACATCAAGCTGCTCTATCGCATCGTGTTCGCCGGCGGCGTGGCGCTGGCCGCACTCGCCGGCATGATCGCCGCACCGTTGACCTCCGTCTATCCGGGCATGGGCGGCAGCGTGCTGATCATCTGCTTCGTCGTCGTCGTCATCGGCGGCATCGGTTCGATCAGCGGCGCGCTCGTCGCCTCGCTGCTGGTCGGCTTCGTCGACACGTTCGGCAAGGTGTTCTTCGCCGAATACAGCGGCATGGGCGTCTACCTGCTGATGGCGATCGTGCTGATCTGGCGCCCGGAAGGGCTGATGCGGCGTGGCTACTGAGCGCCCCGCAGCCCGCGCGGCGTCGGCTTCGGCGCGGGCATGGATCGGTCCGGCCGTCGCCGCCGGCGTGCTGCTTGCGCTGCCGCTCGTGCTCACGCCCTACACGCAGGATCTCGTCGTCAAGATCGCGATCTTCGCGATCTTCGCCCTGAGCCTCGAACTGCTCGTCGGCATGACCGGCCTCGTGAGCCTGGGGCACGCCGCGTTCCTGGGTATCGGCGCCTACGTCGCGGTGCTCGGCACCGGCGACGGCGGTGCCGCATCGCTCGTCTGGCTGTTGCCGGCCGCGGTCGCCGCGGCGGCGGGCTACGCGCTCTTCGTCGGCGCACTGAGCCTGCGCACCAAGGGCATCTACTTCATCATGGTGACGATGGCCTTCGCCCAGATGATCTATTACCTGTTCTTCGGCAACAAGGTGCTGGGCGGCTCCGACGGGCTGTACCTGTACTTCAAGCCCGACGCCGGCCTGTTCGACCTGGAGAACAAGCGCGTCTTCTACTACTTCACGCTGGTGTGCCTGCTGGGGGTGTTCGCCTTTCTGCGCCGCCTGCTGTGGAGCCCCTTCGGCCGCGCGCTGGCGGGCATCCGCGTCAACGAGCACCGCATGCGCGCCGTGGGCTATGGCAGCTTCGGCTACAAGCTGGCGGCCTTCACGCTGGCCGGCGCGCTGGCCGGACTGGCGGGCTACCTGTGGGGCGCTCAAAGCGGCTTCGTCAACCCCGAGCTGATGGGCTTTCACCAGAGCGCGCACACGATCATGATGGTGATCCTGGGCGGCATGGGCAACTTCGCCGGCGCCATCGTCGGCGCCTTCGCCTTCGAGATCATGCTGGACGTGTTCAAGGACCTGCCGGCCATCGGCGCCTTCGACACCGGCAAGCACTGGCAGCTGTGGATGGGCCTGTTCATCGTGGGGGTCATCTGCTTCGCGCCGCGCGGCATCCTGGGCCTGGTGCAGCGCGTGATCGGGCGTGGGGACAAACATGGGCGTTGAAACCCTGCTCAGCGCCCACCGGCTGACCAAGAAGTTCGGCGGCCTGGCGGCCGTCAACGAGGTCTCGATCGACCTGTGGCAGGACCGCATCCACGTGGTGATCGGCCCCAACGGCGCGGGCAAGTCCACGCTGACCAACCTGCTGTCGGGCGATTTGCCGCCCACCTCCGGCGCCATCGAGCTGGCCGGCCAGGACATCACGCGCGCCGCGCCCGAGCAGATCTCGCGCCACGGCCTGGGCCGCAGCTACCAGAAGACCAACATCTTCGCGCCCTTCACCGTGTGGGAGAACGTGCGCCTGGCCGCGCAGTCGCGGGCGCCGCAGCAGCCCTGGAACCCGCTGCGCTGGTGGCGCAACGCGCAGGCGGACCGTGCCGTCAACGAGCGCGCCGAGGCCGCGCTGGAGCTCGCGGGCCTGGCCGAGCGCCGCCACACCATCGCTGGCGCCGCCAGCCACGGCGAGCAGCGCCAGCTCGAAGTGGCCATGACCCTGGCCACCCAGCCGCGCGTGCTGCTGCTGGACGAGCCGCTGGCCGGCATGGGCACGGCCGAGGCCGAGCGCATGGTCGAGCTGCTGCTGCGCATCAAGCCCCGGCACGCGATGATGGTGGTGGAGCACGACATCGACGCCATCTTCACGCTGGCCGACCACCTGACGGTGATGGTCAACGGCACGGTGATCGCCAGCGGCGAGCCCGCCGCCATCCGCGCCGACCGCGGCGTGCAGGCCGCGTATCTGGGCGAGGACCATTGACATGGCCACCCAAGCCAACGCCAACCTGCCCGACGACCCCAACGACCCGCTGGCACCGCGCCCGCGCGCCGACGATGTGCCGATGCAGGCAGCGGACAACGCCGAACTGCTGATCCACGCCATCGGCCTGCACAGCTACTACGGCGCCAGCCACATCCTGCGCGGCATCGACTTCGCGGTGCGCCGGGGCGAGACCATCGGCCTGATGGGCCGCAACGGCATGGGCAAGAGCACGCTGCTGAAATCCATCATGGGCCTGGTCAAGCCGCGCGCCGGCGGCGTGCTGGTGATGGGCAAGCCCATGACCGGGCGCGCGCCCTACGAGATCGCGCAACTGGGCGTGGCCTACGTGCCCGAGGGGCGCGGCATCTTCGGCAACCTGTCGGTCACCGAGAACCTGAAGATGGCGGCCCGCCCCGGCACGCGCGGCCAGCGCGACTGGACCTACGAACGCGTGCTGGAGACCTTTCCGCGCTTGGCCGAGCGCCTGAACCACGGCGGCCAGCAACTGTCGGGCGGCGAGCAGCAGATGCTGACCATCGGCCGCGCGCTGATGACCAACCCCGACGTGCTGATCCTCGACGAGGCCACCGAAGGCCTGGCGCCGCTGATCGCGCGCGAGATCTGGCGCATCTGCGCGCTGATCAAGGGCAGCGGCATCTCCAGCGTGATCGTCGACAAGAACTGGCGCCACGTCACCGAGATCGCCGACCGCAACGTCATCCTGGTCAAGGGCGAGGTCGCGCTCGAGGCCACGTCGGCGCGCATCCAGGCGCAGCCCGAGCTGCTGACGCAGCACCTGGGCGTGTGACAGCCAGCACCCAAAAACTTCGGTTTTGATAGCTGGTTGCGCTTGATTGGCGGGGGCCACAAGCCCATTTGGCTTGAATGTGCGGTATAACCGGGCGATCCACCGCCCGCCCGCACCATGCCCGCATCCACCGCCTTTCGCCCCCTGCGCGGCACGCGCATCGTCAGCCTGGCGCTCAACCTGCCCGGCCCGGCCGCGCTGATGCGCCTGCGCGCGCTGGGCGCGCGCTGCCTCAAGGTCGAGCCGCCCGGCCCGGCTCCCGCCGTCAGCGGCGACCCCATGGGCCAGTACAACCCCGGCGCCTACGGCCAGATGCACGATGGCATCCGCAGCCTCACGCTCGACCTCAAAAGCGAGCGCGGCCGCGCGCAGCTGGCGCGCGAGCTGGCCAGCGCCGACGTGCTGCTGACCTCGTTCCGCCCCTCGGCGCTGGCCAAGCTGGGCCTGGGCTGGGCCGCCCTGCGCCGCGCCCACCCGCAGCTGTCGCTGATCGAGATCATCGGCGCCGCCGGCGAGCGCGCCGAGGAGCCGGGGCACGACCTGACCTACCTGGCCGAGGCGGGCCTGATCACCGGCACCGCCCTGCCCCCTACCCTGCTGGCCGACATGACCGGCGCGCTGCTGGCCGTGGAGGCCACCCTGGCCGCCCTGCTGCAGGTCCGCGCCAGCGGCCGCGGCGTGCACCGCCAGGTGACGCTGCTGGGCGCCGCCCAGTGGCTGGCGCTGCCGCGCAGCTGGGGCCTGACCCTGCCCAGCGGCGCCGTCGGCGGCGCGCACGCGGGCTACAAGGTCTATCCCTGCAAGGACGGGCGCGTGGCCTTCGCCGCGCTGGAGCCGCACTTCGCCGCCGCCCTGTTCCGGGTCGCCGGCCTGCCGCCGCCCGACCTGCGCGCACCCTTCGCCCCCGCCTCCCACGCCGTCATCGCCGCCTGGGCGCTGGGCAAAACGCGCCGCCAGCTCGACGCGCTGGGCCGCGCGCACGACCTTCCGCTGTACACCCTGCCAAGCGCCAAGGCCGCCTGACTGCCGACGGCAAACGACCTGCCGAAGACTGGAGCCGCCCGTGAACAAGCACCTGCACCCCAACCAAAAAGACGAGCTGGCCGAACTGGCCGTGGCCGCCATGCGCGAGCGGGGCTTGCAGCCCGAGTTTTCCGGTCCGGCGCTGCAGCAGTTGCGCGCCATCGACGGGCCGGGCGAGGCCGAGGGCACCGACATCGTCGACCTGACCGGCCTGCCGTGGTGCTCCATCGACAACGACGACTCGCGCGACCTGGACCAGCTCACCGTCAGCCAGGCGCTGGACGGCGGCAACGTGAAAATCCTGGTGGCCATCGCCGACGTCGACGCCCTGGTCGAGAAGGACACCCCCATCGACCGCCACGCGCAGGTCAACACCACCAGCGTCTACACCTCGGCGCGCATCTTCCCGATGCTGCCCGAGAAGCTCTCGACCGACCTCACCTCGCTCAACCCCAACCAGGTGCGCGTCGCCACCGTCACCGAGATGGTGTTCGCGCCCGACGGCGCGCTGGTGCGCAGCCACATCCAGCGCGCGCACGTGCGCAACCAGGCGCAGCTGGCCTACGACGCCGTGTCGGCCTGGCTCACCGGCGACGGCCCCCTGCCCGAGGCGGCCGACCGCGTGCCCGGCATGGACCAGCAGCTGCGCACCCAGGATTCGGTCGCGCAGCAGCTGCGCGCGCGCCGGCGCGAACAGGGCGCGCTCGAGTTCCAGACCTTGCAGCCGCGCGCCGAGTTCGACGACGGCCGCGTGGTGGCCATCCGCCAGCAGGAGCAGAACCGCGCGCGCCAGCTGATCGAGGAGTTCATGGTCGCCACCAACGGCGTGACCGCGCGCTACCTGGCCGGCAAGCGGCGCGCCGCCATCCGCCGCGTGGTGCGCTCGCCCGAGCGCTGGGCGCGCATCGTCGAGCTGGCGGCCGAGCACGGCTGGCCGCTGCCGCCCGAGCCCGACTCCAGCGCGCTGGAGAAATTTTTGCAGGCCGAGCGCCGGCGCGATCCGCTGCGCTTTCCCGACCTGTCGCTCACCATCGTCAAGCTGATGGGCCGCGGCGAGTACGTGGTCGAGCGCCCGGGCGGCCCCAGGATCGGCCACTTCGGCCTGGCGGTGCGCGACTATTCGCACAGCACCGCGCCCAACCGCCGCTATCCCGACCTCATCAGCGGCCGCCTGATCAAGGCGGCGCTGGCGGACGTCTCGTCGCCCTACTCGCACACCGAGCTGGAGATGCTGGCCAGCCACTGCACGCGCCAGGAAGACGCGGCCAACAAGGTCGAGCGCCAGCTGCGCAAGTCCGAGGCCGCCATGCTGCTGGAGGAGCGCATCGGCGAGGTGTTCGACGGCGTGGTCACCGGCCAGTCCAAGGGCAACACCTGGCTGCGCACCTTCGACCCGCCGGCCGACGGCAAGCTGCTGCCCAGCCGCGAGCTGAAGGTGGGCGACAAGGTGCGCGCCAGGCTGGTGAACACCAACGTGACGCGCGGCTTCATCGACTTCGAGCAGGTCGGTTAGTCCTGATTTGATAGCTTATCGCGCTTGCCGGATGCCGGCTACAGCCTGATTTTTATCAAAATCCCGCCCCCGGCTGCGCCAGATAGGCCTGCTCCTCGGGCGTGCTGACGCGCCCCAGGATGGCGTTGCGGTGCGGAAAGCGGCCGAAGCGCGCGATCACGTCCTGGTGCTTGCGGGCGTAGTCCAGCGTGCCGTCGAAGAACGCCCTGGGCTCGGCCCCCGGTGCGTCGCGCAGGGCGGCAAACAGCGCCACGCTGCGCGCCTGCAGCGCCGCGTCCTCGGCGTGCTCCAGCGGCAGGTAGCAAAAGATGCGCGCCATGGGCGGCACCGCCTGGTCGTGCCCACGCGCCAGACCCTCCAGCGCGACGGCCAGGGCCTTCGCGTCGGCCGCAAAGCTGGCGGGGCGGCCGCGAAACACGTTGCGGCTGAACTGGTCGAGCACGATCAGCAGCGCCAGGCGGCCTTCGGCGCTGTCGGCCCAGGCGTCCAGCCGGCCGGCGCGCGCGGCCTCGATGACGGCTGAAAAGCGCTGGGCCAGCATGGCGTCGAAGGCCTCGTCCTTCTGGAACCACTGCGCCTGCATGCGCGCCATGGCGGCGGCGTCGAGCGGACAGGCGCCCAGCCACAGGCGCAAAACGTCGGCGGCAAGGGCCGGCAAGGGGGGTGGTGCAGAGTCGGTCATGCCCGCATTCTGGCGTCGCTGGCGCGGGTTTGCCAGTGTGCGCGCCCCGGCCCATGCTGGCATGATGAAGCGAACTTCGAGGAGTGAACCGCGATGACCCACGACGCCAACGCATCCATCGAAACCCTGCGCACGCTGGCCCTGGTGGGCGCTTCGGGCAGCGGCAAGACCAGCCTGGCCGAGGCCCTGCTGCACGCCAGCGGCGCCATCGGCGCGATGGGCAGCGTCGAGCGCGGCAGCACCGTGAGCGACCACGACCCGATGGAAGTCAAGGCGCAGCATTCGCTGCAGGCCTCGGTGCTGCACCTCGGGCACGCGGGCTGCCGCATCCACCTGATCGACACGCCCGGCCTGCTGGACTTCATCGGCCACAGCCTGCCCGCGCTGGAGGCGGTGGAGACGGCCGCCATCGTCGTCAACGCCGCCACCGGCATCGAGCCCATGACGCGGCGCATGATGGAGCAGGCCGCCGAGCGCGGGCTCGACCGCATCATCGTCGTCAACAAGATCGACGCCGAGGGCGTGGACCTGCCCGCCCTGCTGGGCGACATCCAGGCCAGCTTCGGCAAGGCCTGCCTGCCGCTGAGCCTGCCCGACGCCGGTGGCACGCGGGTGGTGGACTGCTTCTACAACCGCGAAGGCCACAGCGACTTCGGCGCCGTGGCCGACGCGCACCGCGCGCTGGTCGAGCAGGTGGTGGAGGTCGACGGCGCCTTCGTCGAGCGCTACCTGAACGAGGGCGACGTCGACGCCAGCGAGCTGCACGCGCCGCTGGAGCAGGCGCTGCGCGAGGGGCACCTGGTGCCGGTGTGCTTCGTCTCGGCGCGCAGCGGCGCCGGCGTGCGCGAACTGCTGGACGTGATGGTCAAGCTGCTGGCCAACCCCACCGAAGGCAACCCGCCCGACTTCCTGAACGGCGCGGACGAGGCCGCCAAGCCCCTGCACGCGCGGCCCGACGCCACGGCCCACGTGCTGGCGCACGTGTTCAAGATCAGCATCGACCCCTACGTGGGCAAGCTGGGCTTCGTGCGCGTGCACCAGGGCACCATCGCGCCGGGCGCGCAGCTTTACGTGGGTGAGGGACGCAAGCCCTTCAAGGTGGGCCACCTGTACCTGCAGCAGGGCAAGGACCACGTCGAGCTGGCCAGCGCCGGGCCGGGTGCGATCTGCGCCATCGGCAAGGTGGACGAGCTGCAGTTCGACGCCGTGCTGCACGACGCGGCCGAGGACGAGCACATCCGCCTGAAGCCCATGGCCTATCCGGTGCCGGTGCACGGCATCGCCATCACGCCCAGGCGGCGCGGCGACGAGCAGCGCCTATGGGAGGTGGTGGGCAAGCTGGTGGCCGAAGACCCCTGCCTGCGGCTGGAGCGCGCCGACGGCACGCACGAGACCATCGTGCGCGGCCTGGGCGAGCTGCACCTGCGCGTGCTGCTCGAGCGCCTGCGCGACATCCACAGGTTCGAGGTGGACACGCACCCGCCGCGCATCGCCTACCGCGAGACCATCACCCAGAACGCCGCGGCGCAGTACCGCCACAAGAAGCAGAGCGGCGGCGCCGGCCAGTTCGGCGAGGTGCACCTGCGCATCGAGCCGCTGCCGCGCGGTACCGGCTTCGAGTTCGTCGACCAGGTCAAGGGCGGCACCATCCCCGGCCAGTTCATGCCGGCGGTGGAAAAAGGCGTGCGCGAGGCGCTGGCCGAAGGCGTGATCGCCGGCTACCCGGTGCAGGACGTGCGCGTGATCGTTCACGACGGCAAGCACCACGCGGTGGACAGCAAGGAGATCGCCTTCGTCACCGCCGGCAAGAAGGCCTTCCAGATCGCCATCCGCGAGGCGCGCCCGGTGGTGCTGGAACCCATCGCCCGCATCCAGATCACCGCGCCGGAGCACGCCACGGGCGCCATCACGGGCGACCTGTCGTCACGCCGCGGGATGGTCAGCGGCACCGACAGCGGCAGCCTGGGCACCCTCACCGTCTCCGGTCAGGCGCCCATCGCCGAACTGGCCGACTACCAGAGCCGCCTGAACGCCATGACGGCCGGGCAAGGCAGCTACGCCCTCGCCCTGTCGCACTACGAGGTGGTACCGCCCACCGTACAGCAGGATTTGATGAGCGGCTACAAGGTGCGGGACGAGGATTGAAGGCCGGCACCGCCAACACGCGCCGCCATCCGCACCATGAAGCCGCGCCCGGCAAGTTGGCTCGCGCTGTTGCACGCTGCAGGCGTGGCCGCGCTCGCCGTGCTGGGTGTCTGGGCATGGCGCCTCCGTTGCGAGGGCTTCGGCTGCATGGGCGTGGGCCTTGTCTGGATGGGCTGGGCCGGGCTGTTCCTGGTCTGGCTGGTGTTCGGGCTGGTGGCCGCCCATCTGGTGCGCACCCAGTCCGGGCCGCGCCGGATCGCCCGCCTCAGCGTGGCGATGCAGTTGCTGGCCGGGCTGGTGCCGCTGGGCTACTGGGCGACGCACCAGCTGGCGCGCCATGCGGCCTGAAGCCTGTCACCCAGCTTCCGCCGGTGCGGACCCAACGCCCTGACCCACCAACGCTTGGCCCGCCACTAACGTGACACCCATCGACAAGAGCCTGGTGACCGTATTGGTGGTCGCCCTCGTGATCGCCGCCATCGCGGCCCCGCTGGCCCTGCGCAAGGTGCCCCCCAACGCCATCTACGGCTACCGCGCGCGTGCCACCATGAGCGACGACGCGCTGTGGTTCGACACCAATGCCGCTCCGGGCGCGGCATGATCGCGGCCGCACTCGCCAGCGCCGCTGCGGCCGTGGTGCTGTTCAAGCTGTTCCCGCCGGATCCGCAATCCGCCACGCTGTCGACCGTGCTGATCCTGGTGGTGCCCAACCTCGTCGCCACGCTGGCGACCAGTCGGTTCGTCCGTCGGCAGCGGTAAGTGCCGCACGGCAGTGTTGGCGCCAGCACGTGCGCGAGGCTACGCCGCAAACCACCTCATGGCCCGGAAAGCGGCTTCTGTACCGGCTCGGACAGCTTCACCAGATAGCCCTGCTTGTACCGCTGCACCGAACCTTCCGCAGGCCAGACGGGCATGCGGGCGTAGACGGCCGCGAACTCGCCGGGCGCCGGCTCCTGGAAGTAGCGGTAGCGCAGGTCACCCACCAGGCTCATGTAGCTGAGCATCCGGTGCGGGTTGCCGTCGTCCCACTCGAAGAACGAGGCGCCGGTGGTGCCTGTCCAGACCGCAGGGTAGATGCTGTCGAAGGCCAGCTCGCCTTGCAGGTTCACCTGGACCATGCCGTGCTCGCCCGGCGGCCTCAGCCGGAGGATGGCCTGCTCGATCCGGCCGGCGGTGCTCTGGTCGTGGCGCTGCACGAGCCAGCCGCGCGCCTGCTCCACGGAATTCACGTACAGCCCCTGCACGGCACACAGCGCCGCCAGCACCAGCACCGTGCGCCGCTGCGAGGCTTCACGGCCGAGCGTGTGGGTGATCAGCAGCAGGCCGAGCAGCACCGCCGGGCCGGCGAAGAAGGTGCGCACCGTCATGGAGGTGGAACCCACCAGGGTCAGGGCCGCCGGCGTCATCAGCAGCACCAGCAGCACGCCGCCCACCTTCCACCGCTGGCCCCGCACCGTCAGGCGAACGATCATGTAGCAGCACAGGAACACCGTGCAGAAGAACACCGCCGCCGCCATGTCGAACGGGCGCCAGAAGCTGAAGAACAGGCGTCGCGTGTCGTTCACGGCGCGTGCCAGCGCACCCAGCGGATGGCGCAGCGCCTTGTGCACGTCCAGGATGCTGCTGCCATATTCGGACGCCTGGACGCCGCAGGCCAGCATCACCAGCTTGGCCATCGCCAGCGACACCAGCAGGCCCAGCGCCAGCAGCAGCACCGCCCGCGCCACCGTGCGCACCAGATCCCGCCACGCGGGTTGCTGCCCGGGCGCCAGGACGACGAAGGCCATGAATCCCGCGCCGATCACCAGCGCCAGGTACATCAGCCCGAGGCTCTGGTAGGCCCCCAGCGCGACCGCCAGCGCCAGCACCGTGACGAAGCTCTGCCGCAGCCGACGCACCGGCGACCACGGCGCGTCGGGCCAGCGCACGCTCTGCAGCGCGGCGTAGGCCACGCAGAGCACACCGACGGCATCCGGCAGCACGTTAGCCGAGAACTCCAGCTGGGCAATCCAGGTCGGGTACAGCGCGAACGCGCAGAACGCCAGGTAGTGGAACGCCGTGAAGCGCGCGACGCCGAAGAGGCGGATCATGTAGACGAAGCTCACCGCCAGGGCCGCGCCGAACAGCAGCAACGGGCCGCCCGGCACCACCACCTGGGGCCACAGCGTGCCGCGCAGCAGCGGGTGCACCCAGCGCCCGATCTCCGCAAAGTGGCAGATGCCCGCCTGCGCGAGAAACTCGTCGTCGATGGTCAGGTTGAAATGCGCCAGCTCGTAGATGTAGAGCAGGCAGAACAGCAGCCAGCATCGCCAGGCAGCAACCTGCTCATCACGAGACAGCGCAGGGCTCGATCGGGCGTGGTGCATGGAACGTGCCGGACAGTCGAATCGGTACGCGAGACAGCAGGTTCAATGCCGTGCCGCAGTCAAGGACGATTCAAGTGTACCGGCGGCATGTGAACGACGGCCGCGAAGCCGGGGGCACCTGCGCAGCACCCTACGCCGTCATGGGGGTGCGCACGGGAT
>JAMLIM010000019.1 GCA_023954175.1 Rhizobacter sp. | reverse complement strand
GCGGAGCGCCGAAAAGCACAGGGCTCGTGGCCGCGCGCGCAGCGCGCTTCGTGATCTGACCCGTCGCGTTTGTCTGAACGGAGCGAACGCAGTGAGCGCAGTGAGTTGAGCGACGTGGCCGCGAGACCGAGCATCGCAGGGGAGTCGGCGCAACGCGCCGACCGCGGAGGTGAAGCGCCGTGGACTGCCCGGGCGCGCCTTTGCCGCTCGACCCTTCCAAAGCCAGCACGCGGCGCGTTGCGGATTTTCCGGGCGCGCCTTTGCCGCTCGACCCTTCCAAAGCCAGCACGCGGCGCGTTGCGGATTTTCCGGGCGCGCCATTGCCGCGCGCGCATTCAGGAGCGGCACCATCACGCGCCAGCCAACCGCCGCACGCGCGCATTCGGCTCGTCCCAGCGAACCGATCGATGCAAACCGTCGCTCTCACCTCAAAGATCCCCCCACGCACTCGGATCACTTCCGGCGTCACGTTCGCGTTCGCGGCCGCCATCTGCCGCCGGGTCGAAGGCCGCTTCTTCGGCGTCCAGCGGCACCGACAGGATCAGCATCGTTCCGCGCCCGTTGCTGGAGAGGTCCACCCAGCCGCCCACCGTGCTCGCCCGCTCGTGCAGGCCGCGGATGCCGAACGAGCGCGCCTTCGCGAGATCCGCGCTGCGCACGCCGCGCCCGTTGTCGCTGATCTCGAGCGTCAGCGTGCCGGCGGAGAGCGTGAGGTCGATCGCGACCTGCGTCGCGCCCGAATGCTTGGTGATGTTGGTCAGTGCCTCCTGCGCCGTGCGGTAGGCGACGAGCGGCACGCCCGCGGGCAGCGCGAGCGCATCGCAATCGCTGCGGAAACGGCAGGCGACGCCGGTGCGGCGCTCGAAGCGGCTCGACATCCATTGCAGCGCGGCCACCAGGCCCTGCTCGAGGATCGCGGGGCGCAGGTTGTGCATCACGCGCTGGCTCGCCTCGATTGCATGCGCCACGGTTTCGAGCGCACTCGCGACGCGCTGGCGCACCGCGGGCGAGTCCGAGTGGCGCGCGATCCAGGCGAGGTCGAAGTTGAGTGCCGTCAGCGAGCCGCCGACGTCGTCGTGGATCTCGCGCGCGATCGCGGCGCGCTCGGCCTCGACGCTGGTCTGCAGATGCTGTGCGAGTTCGCGCAGGCGCTGCTTGCTCTGGCCGAGCTCGTGGTCGGCCAGCGCACGCGCCTGGCGTGTCTCGTTGGCCTCGACCGCACGCAGCAGCGCCGGCACGAGGCGCGTCATGTTGTTCTTCAGCAGGTAGTCGCTCGCGCCATTGCGCATCGCCTCGACCGCGGCGTCCTCGCCGATCTCGCCCGACAGCAGCAGGAACGGAATCGCCAGCCCGCTCGCCTTCAACAGGTCGAGCGCGACCAGGCCCGAGAAGCCCGGCAGGTTGTAGTCGGAGACGACGACGTCCCAGTCGTGCTCGAGCGCGCGCAGGAACTCCGGCTCGGAGTCGATCCGCTTCATCGACACGTTGAGCCCGCCGCGGCGCAGCTGCGCGTGCGTCAGTTCGTGATCGAGTTCCGAATCCTCCAGGTGCAGGACGCGCAGGCAGCGCTCGGCGGCGGACGACATCATGGTGCGAAGTATGCCGCGTCCCGCCCGCCGGCCCACGGGGCGCGCGCCCGCCTCAGGAATCGCACGGATTTGCCGAAATCCCTGCACGCACAGCCTGCCCACGCGGCGCGGAGCCGTCCCGGCAGCGCGCAAGTGTGCGCCGGACAAGCGCCCCCCACGGACCACCGAGCACGACCCAGATGATGGCCAGCCCCGACGATGCCCTGCAGCCCGCGGCCGCGGGCCTGACCGCGTTCGCTGCCATCGAGCTGCAGGATCACCTGCTTACCGTCGGCAACGACCTCGATCGCCTGCAGTCGCTGCTCGCGGATGCCTGCACGAGCCTGCTGCAGAGCTTTCACGGCGCGCACGCGCAGTTGCACGACATCGCCGCGCCCGCCGCCGAATCGGCCGCGCACGCCGCCATTGGCGGCGCCGTGCAACAGATCGGCAACGCGATCGTCGCGCTGCAGTTCCAGGACATGGCGTCGCAGCTGATCGAACACTCGCACCGCCGGCTGCGCAGCTGCGCCGACCAGCTCGCGCGCCTGACGATGCCCGACGACGACGACGGCCCGGCCCTCGTCGAGGAAGCGCCGCTGCGCCCGAACCCGGTCACCCAGGACGAGATGGATGCCGGCTCGGTCGAGCTGTTCTAAAGCGTAACGGCCGCAGGCCGATATCCCACGAGACCCCCGGAGTACCCCCTTATGCATTCGATCCTCGCCGTGGACGACTCGGCCTCCATGCGCCAGATGGTGTCGTTCACGCTCAAGAGCGCCGGCTATCAGGTCGTCGAGGCCGTTGACGGCCAGGACGCCTGGGAGAAGTCGGTCGGCCGCGAATTCGACCTCGTGCTGACCGATCAGAACATGCCGCGCATGGACGGCATCGGGCTGACGAAGAAGCTGCGCGAGAACCCGAAATTCAAGGCGACGCCGATCCTGATCCTGACGACCGAGTCGAGCGACCAGATGAAGCAGGCCGGGCGCAACGCCGGCGCGACCGGCTGGCTCGTCAAGCCGTTCGACCCGACCAAGCTGATCGAGGTGATCCGCAAGGTCATCCGCTGAAGCAGCGCGCGCCATCTCAGGAACCGTCCGACGCGACATGAATACAGACGCAGCGAAAGCCGCCGCCGGCATCGATCTCACGCAGTTCTACCAGGTCTTCTTCGAGGAAGCGGGCGAGAACCTCGAGCAGATGGAAAAGCTCCTGCTCGCGCTCGACATCGCGGCCGCGGACGACGAGGAGTTCAACGCGATCTTCCGCTGCGCGCACTCGATCAAGGGCGGCGCGGCAACCTTCGGCTTCGCCGACGTCGCCGAGCTGACGCACCAGATGGAGACGCTGCTCGACAAGCTGCGCCGGCGTGAACTGGCGCCGAGCAGCGCGATGGTCGATGCGCTGCTGCAGTCCGGCGACGCGCTGCGTGCCCAGCTCGCGCGCCACCAGGGTGCCGGCGGCGAGCCGGTCGACACCACGGCGCTGCTGCAGGACATCCGCGCCTTGGCCGCAGGCAAGGCCGTGGCACAGGCGCCCTCGCCTGCGACGCGCGAGACAGCCGCGACGCCAGCTTCCCATTCCGCACCGGTTGCCCCGGTTGCGCCGGTCGTCGCCGCGGCAGCAGCGCCCGCCGCGGAGAACCCGTCGCCATCCGGGGCGCTGCGCCAGCTCGAGCTCACGGTCGGTCCGCTCGAACGCCCGAGCGAGGCCGACGACCTGGCCGAGCTGTTCAAGGAGATCACCGATCTGGGCACGATCGATGCGCTCGACGGCGGCCTCGCGGCCGACGGCATGCGCCGCTTCAAGATCGTGACGACGAGCAGCGACAACGACCTGCTCGATCTGTTCACCTTCCACGTCGCGCGCGAGCACATCGCGCTGACGCCGCTCGGCACCGGCTACGGTTTTCACGAGGGCGCGCCCGGCGCCCCGGCGCCGACGGCACCGGACCCGGGCTACGGCTTCTTCGAGCCGCTGCCCGAAGCCGCGGGCGCCGGCGGCGACACCGCCAAGCCCGGCAGCGCACCGGCGCGGACCGGCGCCGCGGCGCGCAGCGCGGCTGCGCCGGCAGCGGGGCTCGAATCGTCGACGCTGCGGGTCGCGGTCGAGAAGGTCGACCAGCTCATCAACCTGGTCGGCGAGCTCGTCATCACGCAGGCGATGCTGGCGCAAAACAGCGCCGCGCTCGACTCGGCGCTGCACCAGCAACTCGCCGCCGGCCTTGCGAATCTGGAGCGCAACACACGCGATCTGCAGGAATCGGTGATGTCGATCCGCATGATCCCGATGTCGATCGTCTTCAGCCGCTTCCCGCGCATGCTGCGCGACCTCGCGGCCAAGCTCGGCAAGAAGGTCGAATTCGTCACGCACGGCGAGGCGACCGAGCTCGACAAGGGCATGGTCGAAAAGCTCACCGACCCGCTCACACACCTCGTGCGCAACGCCTGCGACCACGGCATCGAGCTGCCGGCCGAGCGCGCCGCCGCCGGCAAGACCGAGCACGGCACGCTGACGCTTTCGGCCTCGCACCAGGGCGGCTCGATCATGATCGAGGTGCGCGACGACGGCCGCGGCCTGTCGCGCAGCAAGCTGTTGCGGAAGGCGCGCGACAAGGGGTTGGACGCGCCCGATTCGATGAGCGACAGCGAGGTCTGGAACCTGATCTTCGCGCCCGGCTTCTCGACCGCCGACGAGGTCACCGACGTCTCCGGCCGCGGCGTCGGCATGGACGTCGTCAAACGCAACATCACCTCGCTCGGCGGCACGGTCGAGATCGACTCGGCCGAGGGCTTCGGCATGCGCGTCTCGGTGCGCCTGCCGCTGACGATGGCGATCATGGACGGCATGTCGATCGGCGTCGCCGACGAGGTCTACATCGTCCCGCTGTCCTCCGTCATCGAGTCGTTCCAGGTCCAGCCGGGGATGATCCGCACGATCGGCGGCAACGGCCGCGTGGTCGAGGTGCGCGACGAGATCATGCCGGTGCTCGACCTGGAGCACGTCTTCAACGTGCCGCGTGACGGCGCGGCGCAGGCGGCTTCGATCATGGTCGTCGTCGAGGCCGAAGGCGGCCGCGTCGGCCTGCTGGTCGACGAACTGCTCGGCCAGCAGCAGGTCGTCGTCAAGAACCTCGAGGCCAACTACCGCCGCGTCGACGACGTCTCGGGCGCGACCATCATGGGCGACGGCCGCGTCGCGTTGATTCTCGACATCGCGAGCATGGTGCGCCGCTCGCGCCACTGAATCCGGCCCGCGGCGAGCCGATAACACCCCTGCCTTCGAACCTGTTCGAAGCCCCACCCACCGCGCACGGCGCACCACCTCGACCCGGAGATTTTTCATGAGCAAGCTTTCCCTCATCGCCGCCCTCGTCGCCAGCGTCTTCACGCTGCAGGCTCACGCCGCCGACGGCCATGCCACCGCCGCCGAAGCCACCGCGATGGTGCAAAAGGGCGTTGCCTACATGAAGGCCAACGGCAAGGACAAGACCTACGCCGAGATCGGCAACAAGCAGGGCCAGTTCACCTACCTCGACCTCTACCTCGTCGTCTACGGCCTCGACGGCACGGTGCGCGCGCACGGCGCGAACGAAAAGATGGTCGGCAAGAACCTGATCGACCTGAAAGATGTCGACGGCAAGGCCTTCGTCAAGGAACGCGTCGAACTCGCGCAGGCCAAGCCGACCTTCTGGCAGGACTACAAGTTCACGAATCCGACGACCAAGAAGATCGAACCCAAGAGCATGTACTGCGAGCGTGTGGACGACGCCGTGCTCTGCGGCGGCATCTACAAGTAAGCCGGCGCCGCGCGCCCTACACGCACGTCACGCACGTCACGCAGGAGAACCGATGAAGCTGGGCCTGAAACTGCTCGCCGCACCGCTGATCACCGCCGCCGTCGTGCTCGGCGTCGGCGCGTTCAGCTCGCTGTCGTCGAGCCGCGAAGCGGCCGCCAACCAGGCGACCTTCAAGGGCCTGCTCGAAGACGTGCGCACGCTCGCCCGGGCGCAGGACGACGCGAGCCAGATCCACACCGGCGTGTACCGCACGGTGGCGTTGATCGGTTCGCTGTCGGACGCCAAGGTCAAGGCCTATCGCGCCGATCTGGCGCAGCACCTCGCGCAGGTCGACACCGAGATCGGCGCGCTCGCGCAGTCCGTGCCGGACGACGCGGCACTGGCCGCAGCGGCCAAGGCCGCCGGCACGCAGATCGCGCTCTACGCGAAGCAGGCGGATGAGGCCATCGACCTGTCGTCGGTCGACCCGAACACCGGCGTCGCCGCGATGCAAAGCGCCGACGCGAGCTTCGGTGAACTGAACAAGACGCTTTCCGCGATGGCGGCACGCATGCAGGGTCTGGCCTCCGCCTCGCTCGACGAGTCGCTTGCGCGCAGCGACCGCTTGAGCCTGGTGCTCGGTCTGCTCGGCCTCTTTGCGGCGGCGGCCGCGGTCGGCGGCGCATGGCTGGTGCAGCGCAGGATCGTCGCCGAACTGCAGCGCGCTGTCGTCGTCACCGACGAGGTCGCGAGCGGCCGGCTCGATGTCGACGCCCACACCGACCGCGCCGACGAAGTCGGCGACCTGATGCGTGCGCTGTCGCGCATGACGGCGCAGCTGAAGACCTCCCTCGGCTCGGTGCTGCAGGCCTCGGAGTCGATCCGCATCGCGTCGACCGAGATCGCGACCGGCAACCTCGACCTGTCGACGCGCACCGAGCAGACCGCCGCCAACCTGCAAAGCGCGGCCTCCAACATGGGCCAGCTCGACGGCGCGATGCAGCACAGCGCCGAATCGGCGCGCCAGGCCTCGCATCTCGCGCAAAGCGCGGCCGAGGTCGCCGCACGCGGCGGCGCAGCCGTCTCCGAAGTCGTCAACACGATGGCCGACATCAATGCCAGCTCGCGCCAGATCGCCGACATCATCGGCGTCATCGACGGCATCGCGTTCCAGACCAACATCCTTGCGCTCAATGCCGCGGTCGAAGCGGCGCGTGCCGGCGAGCAGGGCCGCGGCTTCGCGGTCGTCGCGAGCGAGGTGCGCAACCTCGCGAAACGATCGGCCGACGCCGCCAAGGAGATCAAGAGCCTGATCGGCGCCTCGGTCGAGCGCGTCGAGTCCGGCAGCCGCCTCGTGCAGGACGCGGGCACGACGATGACGGAGATCGTCGCCTCGGTGCAGCGCGTGACGCACATCATCGGCGAGATCACGACGGCCGCAGCCGAGCAATCCCAGGGCATCGGCCAGGTCAACCGCTCCGTCACGCAGCTCGACCAGATGACGCAGCAGAACGCCGCCCTCGTCGAACAGAGCGCCGCCGCGGCGGAAAGCCTCAAGTCGCAGGCGCAGACGCTGCGCGAGATCGTCGGCGGTTTCTCCTTCGATGCGCGCGCCGCGCACGCCGGCTGAGTCAGTCGCCGCGCCGCCCCGACGACCCTCCGAACTCATCTCGCCCACACGACCACGACCCGAGCCGCAGACCATGGACCTCATTTCGTTCACCCGCCAGTTCAGCATCCGCACGCGCATGATCGGCGCGATTGCGCTCGTCCTCGTGCTCCTCGCCGCGCTCGGCGGCGTCGGCATCGCCGGCATGCAGGGCCTGCAGCAGCAGGCGCAGGCGCTCGCGGCGACGCTCGCCGCACAGGGCGACGGCGCAGCGCAGCTGGCTGCGATGCAGCAATCGATGTCGCAGACGCTGTGGACGCTCGGCATCCTCGTCGGCGTGTCGCTCGTCGTCGTCGTGCCGTTCACGCTCGTCAACATGCACGGCATCTGCAGCCCGATCGAGCACGCCCGCGCAATGATCGACCGCATCGCCGGCGGCGACCTGTCGCAGCCGGTGCAGGCCGACGGCAACGACGAGCCGGCGGCGTTGATGCGATCACTGGCGCAGATGCAGCAGTCGCTCTCCGCCCTCGTCTCGCAGGTGCGCGCCTCGACCGACAGCATCTCGACCGCGAGCGCCGAGATCGCGAGCGGCAACCAGGACCTGAGCCAGCGCACCGAGCAGGCCGCCTCCAACCTGCAGCAGACGGCAAGCTCGATGGAGCAGCTCACCGGCACCGTCAAGCAGTCGGCCGACTCCGCGCGCCAGGCGAACGCGCTGGCATCATCCGCGGCCGAAGTGGCGGCGCGCGGCGGCAGCGTCGTCTCGCAGGTCGTCGACACGATGGGCGAGATCAACGCGAGCTCGAAGAAGATCTCCGACATCATCGGCGTCATCGACGGCATCGCGTTTCAGACCAACATCCTCGCCTTGAACGCCGCCGTCGAGGCGGCGCGCGCCGGCGAGCAGGGCCGCGGCTTCGCGGTCGTCGCGAGCGAAGTGCGCAGCCTCGCCCAGCGCTCGGCCGAAGCGGCAAAGGAGATCAAGGGCCTGATCGGCGCCTCGGTCGACAAGGTCGATTCGGGCTCGCGCCTCGTCGCCGACGCCGGCGAGACGATGAAGGAGATCGTCGGCTCGGTGCAGCGCGTCTCCGACATCATCGGCGAGATCACCGCGGCCGCGACCGAACAGAGCGCCGGCATCGGCCAGGTCAACGGCGCGGTGACGCAGCTCGACCGCATGACGCAGCAGAACGCGGCGCTCGTCGAGCAGTCGGCCGCCGCCGCCGAAAGCCTGAAGGAACAGGCGGTCAGCCTCGCGAGCGTGGTCGGCACCTTCCGCCTCGGCGCGCTTGGCATCTCCACGACCCCGCTCGCCCGGTTGCCGGCCCCCTCGACACCGCGTCCGGCTGCCGCGCCCGCGCGACTCCCGGCGGCGACGACAACCACGCAAGCGAAGCCGAGCAGCGCCTCGGCACCGAAGTCGGCGCCCGCCGCGCCGCCTGCCGCGCCGCAAGCAAGAGGCGCGGCCGACGACGAGTGGGAAAGCTTCTAGACCACTGACACGCGCCACGCGGACGAACCGAAGGCTTCAGACCCGCGCCCGAAGCGCCGATACACCTTGCAACGGCATGCGCCCGCTGCCGCGCGACACAGAGGAACGAGCATGGACATGATCACCGAAGCGAGCCATGTGGCACGTCATGAGGCCGCGCGCCAGACCGTGCGCCAGACGCCGGTCGGCGGCGAATACCTGACCTTCCGCCTCGGCGCCGAGGAGTACGGCATCGACATCCTGAAGGTGCAGGAGATCCGCTCCTACGAGGTGCCGACCCGCATCGCCAACGCGGCGGCGTTCATCAAGGGCGTCGTCAACCTGCGCGGCGTGATCGTGCCGATCGTCGATCTGCGCATCAAGCTCGGCTGCGAGAGCGCCGAGTACAACGCATTCACCGTCGTCATCGTGCTCAACGTCAAGGGCCGCGTCGTCGGCGCCGTCGTCGATTCGGTGTCGGACGTGCTCGAACTCGCGAGTGCGGCGATCAAGCCTGCGCCCGAACTGGCGTCGTCGATCGACAGCAACTACATCACCGGCATCGGCAGCGCGGGCGAGCGCATGCTGATCCTGATCGACATCGAATCGCTGATGGCGAGCCCCGAGATGGGCCTCGTCTACAGCGCGAGCTGAGCGCGGGCCGCGCCACTGCGGCGCGCCCGTACGCGTGCCGCTGCGCTATTCCGCGGCGCGCCGCAGCGTGTCGATGACGGGCTGGCGCAGCACTTCGCGCAGGCCCCACCAGCCGGCGCCGAGCGCGAGCAGCGCGCCCGCGGCACCGCCCAGGACGGGCACCCATGGCGACGGGTTCCACGTGAACTCGAACACATAGCGGGCGAGCGCCCAGCCGATTGCCATCGCGGCGAACGAAGCGAGCAGCCCCGCGAGCGCGCCGATGCCGAGCAACTCCGCCCGCTGCACGCGGCCGAGCAGCGATGCGCTGGCGCCGAGCGCGCGCATCACGGCGAACTCGCGTGCGCGCGCCTCGCGCGTCGCGGTAACGGCCGAGAACAGCACGACGAGGCCGGCGGCGAGCGTGAAGCCGAACAGGAACTCCACCGCCCGGATGACCTGGTCGAGCACGCGCTGCACCTGGCCGAGCGACGCCGAGACGTCGACGTTCGTGATGTTCGGGAAGTCGCGCGACAGCGCGTTGTCGAAACCCTTCGTGGTCGGCGCCCGGAACGCGGCGATGTAGCTCGTCGGCACGTCGGGCAGGTGCGCGCGCGGGAACATGACGAAGAAGTTGACCCGCATCGAACCCCAGTCGACCTTGCGCAGGCTCGTGATGCGGCCTTCGGTCGGCACGCCCGCGATGTCGAAGCGCAGCCGGTCGCCGAGCTTCAGGCCGAGCGTGTTCGCCAGGCCGTCCTCGACGCTGAGCGCGTCCGCCTCCTCGCGCTGCCAGCGTCCGCCGACGAGTTCGTTGTGCGGCGGCAGGTCGTTCGAGGTGCTCAGATTGAACTCGCGGTCGACCAGGCGCTTGGCGCGATCGTCGGTGTAGTCCGCGGGCGTGACCGGCTTGCCGTTGACGGCGACGAGCCGGCCCCGGATCATCGGGTACCAGTCGAAGCGATCGACGCCGTCGCTGCGCAGGTGGGTGCGAAAGGCCTCGCCCTGCTCGGGCTGGATGTTGATGACGAAGCGGTTCGGCGCATCGGGCGGCGTCGCCCGCCGCCAGGCCGAGATCAGGTCGGTGCGCAACAGCACGAGCAGCACGAGCGCGAGCAGGCCGACGCTCAGCGCCGACACCTGCAGCACGGCGAACGCGGGCCGCGCGGCGATCTGGCGCGTCGCCAGCACCATCCAGCGCGGCGCGCGCGCCTCCGGCACGGCACGCTTCAGGGCCTGCACCGCGAGCCAGGCGGCGGCGGCGAAGAGCGTCACCGCCGCGGCGAAGCCGCCGACCGCGATCAGCCCGAGCCGGATGTCGCTCGCCACCGCTAGCAGCAGCGCGACGAAGCCGAGCACGCCGGCCCCGAGCACCGCCGCCGAAGCCGGCTTCAACGCGCCCATGTCGCGCCGAATCACGCGCAGCGGCGGCACCCGCGCGAGCTGCAGCACGGGCGGCAGGCCGAAGCCGAACAGCAGCGTGAGGCCGACCCCGATGCCGAACACCGCCGGCCAGGCGGACGCCGCCGGCAGCGCGGCACCGACCAGGCCAGCGAGCAGCCAGACGAACACATAGTGCACCGCGTAGCCGACGGCGACGCCGACCAGGCTGGCGAGCACGCCGACGGCGGCGAACTCGGCGATGTACTGCAGCGCGATCGTGCGCTGCGGCTGGCCGAGCACGCGCAGCATCGCGCAATCGTCGAGATGCCGGTTCGCGAACTCGCGCGACGCGATGCCGACCGCGACCGCGGCCAGCAGCGCGGCGAGCAGCGCGACGAGGTTGAGGAATTTCTCGGCGCGGTCGATCGTCTGGCGCATCTCGGGCCGGCCCGAATCGAGGGACTCGACGCGCATCCCGGGCAGCGCCTCGCGCTTGACATGCGCATCCGCCCAGTCGACGAACTCGACCACCGAGACGGCGCGGCCGGGCGGCGCCGCGATCGCGAGGCGATACGTCACGCGGCTTGCGGGCTGGATCAGGCCGGTGGCGGCGAGGTCGGCCTGATTGAACATCACGCGCGGGGCGAAGCTCATGAAGCCGGCGCCGCGGTCCGGCTCGAGCACGATGATCCGCGTCAGGCGAAACGCCGCGTCGCCGAGCAGCAGCTTGTCGCCGAGCTGCAGCTGCAAGGCGTCGAGCAGCCCGGCGTCGACCCAGGCCTCGCCCGGCGCAGGCGCCTCGGTGACGGTCTCCACCGGCGTGTCCGCCCCGTCCTTCAACTGCAGCGCGCCGCGCAGCGGGTAGGCGGCCGAAACCGCCTTCGCGGCGACGAGCTTGGTGGCGCCGCCCTGGGCGTCGCTGGCCCGCGCCATGCTCGGGAATGTCGCGCTCGAAGCGACGTTCAGGCCGAGCGAGCGCGCCTTCGCTGCGAATTCCTCCGGCGCCGGCTGGTCGCTCGCGATCACCGCGTCGCCGCCGAGCAACTGGCGCGCGTCGCGCGTCAGGCCGCTCGAAAGGCGATCGGCAAAGAAGCCCACCGCCGTCAGCGCAGCCACCGCGAGCATCACCGCGAGTGCGAGCAGCCGCAACTCGCCGGCGCGGAAGTCGCGCGCCAGCTGGCGTGCGGCGAGCGCCCACCAGGCGGGCGACGGGACATTGCTCGGGCTTGTCATGCGGTGGCAGTCGTTAGGGTCGGGCGACGATACCGCACGTCGCTCGGGCAGCGCCGGCGCAGGGGCATGCCGAGGCGCCCGCCGCGCGAGGCCGCGGGCACGGAACGGCTGAACGCTGCGTGCAACCGGCGCGAATGCAGGCCGCGGCCGGCAGTGCTTCAATCACGGCATGGAACTGCCCTCGCTCTTCGTCTCCCACGGCTCGCCGATGATCGCGCTCGAGCCGGGCGCCGCCGGCGCCTTCCTGCAGCGCCTCGGCCCGACCCTCGACGCCACCTTCGGCCGGCCGCGGGCGGTGCTCGCCATCTCGGCCCACACCACGGCGCGCGCGCCGGCGCTGCTCGCCGCTGCACAGCACGACACGGTGCACGATTTCGGCGGCTTCCCGGACGCGCTCTATGCGCTGCGCTACGACGCGCCCGGTGCGCCCGCGCTCGCCGAAGCGGTCGAGGCGCGCCTCGCGGCAGCGGGATTCACGGCACCGCGCGTC
The DNA here is from genome assembly GCA_023954175.1 of Rhizobacter sp. Classification (GTDB taxonomy): domain Bacteria; phylum Pseudomonadota; class Gammaproteobacteria; order Burkholderiales; family Burkholderiaceae_C; genus CAIKUF01. The sequence continues at coordinate 39,313 of JAMLIM010000019.1, read as the reverse complement.
GACCAGGGCGGGCTCGATCACGGCATCTGGACCGTGCTGCGCTTTCTCTACCCCGCGGCCGACGTGCCTGTGCTGCCGCTTGCGCTCGTGCCCGACATGCCACCTGCGCAACTCTTCGCGCTCGGCGAGGCGCTCGCCGCGCTGCGCCGCGACGGCGTGCTCGTGATGGGCAGCGGCAGCATCACGCACAACCTGCGGCTCGCCTTCGCCAGCCGGCCGCCCAGCGACCTCTTGCCGCAAGCGTCGGATACCGCGGCGAGCGACGAGATTCCCGAAAGCCTCGCGTTTCGAAGCTGGTTTGCCGAGCGCAGCGCGGCGCGCGACTGGGATGCGCTGTTCGACTACCGCCGGCAGGCGCCGCACGCCGCGCTGATGCATCCGACCGACGAGCACCTGCTGCCCTGGTATCCGGCCGCCGGCGCCGGCGGCCGGGCGGCAACGCCGCAGCGCCTCTACGAAGCCGTCACGCTCGGCAGCCTGGGCATGGACACCTACGCCTTCGGCGACACGGCGCCTGCACTGCGGGCGGCGCTGCAGTAGCGTCGGTTCGCCCCGCGGTCGGCAGCGCAGCGTCCACTGTGCGCACCGGCCCCGCGCGCGGCCGGCGACTTCAGCCGCCGCCCGCTTCGCGCATCGCGTCGCGCACGGCGGCGAGTTGACGGCGCGAGACGGCGAGCCATTCGTCGACCGGCGCGACGCGCACCGCCCAGCCGTCGGCGCCCTCCTCGTCGCCGTCGCCGACAAGCGCACGGTGGCCGAGTTCACGCATCGCACTTCTTGCGACGAGCGCATTGCGGTGCACGCGCAGGAAGGCGTCCCCCAGCCGGCTTTCGAGCTCGCTCAAGGCTTCGTCGAGCACATGCGTGCGTTCGGCGGTGCGCAGCGTCACGTATTTCAGCTCGGCCTTCAGGTAGAGCACCTCATGCAGCGGCACGCGCACGACGCGGCCGAGTTCGGTGATGACGATGACCGGCGGTTCGCCCGCCGCCGCGCTCGTGTACGCGGCCTTGCGCTGCGCCGCACGTTGCAGGGCTTCGTGCAGCCGCTCGCGGCGCACCGGCTTCGTCAGGTAGTCGACCGCATTCAGCTCGAAGGCATCGAGCGCGCGCCCGTCGTGCGCCGTGACGAAGACGACGGCGGGCGGGCGCTCGCGCCGGCTCAGCTCGGTCGCAAGCGCGATGCCGTCCTGGCCTGGCATGCCGATGTCGAGCAACAGCAGATCACACTCATGCGGGCCGAGCCAGGCCAGCGCCTGCGCGGCATTGGAAGCCTCGCCGACGACCTCCGCCTTGGGCGCCGGACATTCGGCGACCAGGCTGCGCAGCCGCATGCGGGCAAGTTCCTCATCGTCGACAAGCAGCACGCGCAATGCATCAGCCATTCAAGTACCTCCAGCTCGAGTGATCACGGCACGGGCTCGGCGCGCGAGCTGGGCAACGCCGCCGCTTGCTTTCTTGCACGCAGCCCGAGGATGTGGCTCGCGTCGCGCCGCGATTGCTTGGCGCTTTCGCGTCGCGCCGGGCGGAGCCCGTCGGGGGTTCGAGCGCCTCGGCATCGTGCCAGGTGGTGCCCGTCGGGGGCTTGAGTGCCTTTGCGTCGCGCCAGGCGGTGCCCGTCGGGGGTTCGAGCGCCTTGGCATCGCACCAGGGGGCGTCCGCTGAAGGTTTCAGCGCTTGCGCATCGCGCCAGGCGGTACCCGCCGAGGGCTCATGGTTACGCGGTCGGCGCACTGCGCCGACTGCACTGCGGTTCTCGGCCAGGGGTCGCGTCGCAGAACTCGCTTCACTCACTTCGTTCGTTGCGCTCAGACAGTTGCGACGAGTCAGTCTACGAAGCGCGCTGCCGACCCTGTCCTGCGATCCTGTGCTCACAAATCGCCCCCGGCGAGTACCGCCTGCCGCGACAGTTCTTCTCGTCGGGTGAAGCAGAAACAATGCAACAGCAAGGCGTGCCCGGGCGGGCACGGCGCGCCTGCGCAGCGCCGAGTAGGTGAGCAGGGACACAAGCGGTCCGGGGGACCGCTGTACCTTGCGAACGGCCAGGCGTCCTCGCCCGGCGCGGCCTGCAAGGCCAGGGCTCGTGGCCGCGCGCGCAGCGCGCTTCGTGATCTGACCCGTCGCGATTGTCTGAACGCAGCGAACGCAGTGAGCACAGTGAGTTGAGCGACGTGGCCGCGAGACCGAGCTGACGCAGGGCGGTGGCGCAACGCGCCGACCGCGGAAGTGAAGCGCCGTGGACTGCCCGGGCACGCCTTTGCCGCACGACTCTCCGAAAGCCGGCACGCGGTGCGCCGAGGACTCTCCAGGCGCGCCCATGCCACTCAATCCTCCGCAACGACCTCCGCAATCACGACCGCTGACACCACAAGGCACAACGAAGCATCCGCCCGTCGCGCCAACAAGCGCGCTCTCACCGATGCGACGCTGCGGCTTCACTTCACGCCGGCACGACGATGCGCACGCGGTACATCTCGCCGTCGGCCTGGGCATCGAACGAGGCGGCGACGTCGTGCATCAGGTGCAGCCGCTCGCGCACGTTGCGCAGCGCCATGCCGGCGCCGGGCCGCGAAGCGCGCGTCTGCAGGGTGTTGTCGATCGTGATCACCGCGTGGCCACGGCGCAGCCGCGTGCGCACGCGGATCGTGCCGCCGTCGGGCGCGGGCTCGATGCCGTGGCGCACGGCGTTCTCGACCAGCGGCTGCAGCATCAACGGCGGCACGCGCGCTTGCGCGGTGGCGGGGTCGAGGTCCCAGCTCACCTTGAGCCGTCCGCCGAAGCGCGTCTGCTCGATCGCGAGATAGCGCTGCGCGAGCTCGACCTCGGCGCCGAGCGTGACGGCGGCGTCAGTGTCGGCGAGCGCGACGCGAAACAGCTCGGCCAGGTCCTCCAGCAGGCCCTCGGTTCGCGCCGGGTCGACGCGGGCGAGCGCGATCGCGGTGTTGAGCGTGTTGAACAGGAAGTGCGGACGGATGCGGGACTGCAATTCAGCCAGGCGCGCGCTCGAATCGGCCGGGCCCTGCGCGATCGCGCGCAGGCGCAGCCAGTAGAAGAGCGCCGCGGAAAACGCCGCGCCGGCGAGCGTCGGCGCGAGCCAGCGCGCGGGCGCGTAGCCCTGCCCTTCCGCGAGCGCACCGAGGCCGACCAAGGCCTGCAGCGCCCAGGAGCCGCCGCCGCACGCCGCACCGAGCGAAACCGCCGCAACCCACTGCGCCGGCACCGGCAATGCGGCGAGCCGGTCCTTCGACACGCACGAGAACACGAGCCACAGCAGTACGCCTGGGAGCGCCACACCGGTCGCGAGCGCGAGCTGCGTCAGCCAGGCTTCGAAGCCTGCCGCGCCGAACATCAAGCCGAGCGCGAGCGTCAGATGCACGAACAGCACCGCGCGCAGCACGACGCCGCCGTGGCACATGTCGAACGCAGAACCCGGGCCGGCGGCACGCGCCACGCCCGCACCCGGCAGCCCGAAGCCCGTGCTCGTGAAATCGCGGCTGTCGTTCAGGCGCGACGATTCGGGCCACAGACTGGCCGGGCGGCTGCCCGTGGGCTGGAAGTCGCTTTCGGGGGTCGAGGGCATCGAAGTGCGGGCCAAATCGGCGCGAGAGGGCGCCAGAGGGCGCGCCAATAGAATCGGTGGCGTCGGTGATTTCACATTGTCACCAACTCTATCGGCCGCGCGGGTGGGAAACGGTAAGCAAATCGGCGCGGTCTGTGTTCACCCTCACGTCGCACCATGGCAAGCAACCCCCTCGACACCAAGTCCACCGCCTGGTCGGCGCTGTTTTCAGAGCCGATGAGCGAGCTCGTGCAGCGCTACACGGCCAGCGTCGGCTTCGACCGGCGCCTGTGGCGGGCCGACATCGCCGGCAGCCGCGCGCACGCCGAGATGCTCGCCGCGCAGGGCATCATCTCAAGTGACGATCAGCGCGCGATCGAGCGCGGCCTCGCGCAGATCGCGAGCGAGATCGAATCCGGCGCCTTCGCATGGAAGCTCGAGCTGGAGGACGTGCACCTCAACATCGAGGCGCGGCTCACGCAGCTCGTCGGCGACGCCGGCAAGCGGCTGCACACCGGGCGCTCGCGCAACGACCAGGTCGCGACCGACCTGCGCCTGTGGCTGCGTGACGAGATCGACGCCATCGGCGCGCTGCTCGTCGAGCTGCAGCGCGCGCTGGTCGAACTGGCCGACGCGCACGCCGACACGATCCTGCCCGGCTTCACGCACCTGCAGGTCGCGCAGCCGGTGAGCTTCGGCCACCACATGCTCGCCTACGTCGAGATGTTCGCGCGCGACGCCGAGCGCATGGCGGACGCGCGGCAGCGCACGAACCGCCTGCCGCTGGGCGCCGCGGCGCTTGCCGGCACGAGCTACCCGCTCGATCGCGAGCGCGTTGCGCGCACGCTCGGCATGGTCGATGCGGACGGCGCGCCCTGCGTCTGCCAGAACAGCATCGACGCCGTGAGCGACCGCGACTTCGCGATCGAATTCTGCGCCGCGGCGAGCCTGGCGATGGTCCACGTCTCGCGCCTGTCCGAAGAGCTCGTGCTGTGGATGAGCCAGAGCTTCGGCTTCATCGAGCTCGCGGACCGCTTCTGCACCGGCTCGTCGATCATGCCGCAGAAGAAGAACCCGGACGTGCCCGAGCTCGCGCGCGGCAAGACGGGGCGCGTCGTCGGCCACCTGATGGGGCTGCTGACGCTGATGAAGGGCCAGCCGCTCGCCTACAACAAGGACAACCAGGAAGACAAGGAACCGCTGTTCGACAGCGTCGACACGCTCAAGGACACGCTGCGCATCTTCTGCGAGATGGTCGGCGGCATCGTCGTGAAGCCCGAAGCGATGGAGCGCGCCGCGCGCAGGGGCTACGCGACGGCAACCGACCTCGCCGACTACCTCGTCAAGAAGGGCCTGCCGTTTCGAGACGCCCACGAGGCGGTGGCACATGCGGTGAAGCAGGCGATCGCCGAAGGCAGGGATCTGTCCGAGCTGCCGCTCGCGACGCTGCAGCGCCTGCACCCTGCGATCGGCGACGATGTGTTCGCGGTCCTGACGCTCGGCGGGTCGCTCGCCGCGCGCGACGTGCTGGGCGGCACCGCGCCGGTGCAGGTGCGCGCGCAGGTCGCGCGCCACCGCGCGCGGCTCGGCGCGTAGGCCGCGTCGGTCAGGGCAGCGCCTCGATCTGCCGCACGTACTCGGCGGCGCGATCCTCGGCGATCAGGTCCGCCGGCAGCATCAAGGCCCCCTGCAAGAGCATGCCGAGCCCGAAGCCGCGCCAGAAGCGGCGCGCGTTGCGCATCAGCGCGAGGCCGAGCCCGACGATGATGAACGTGCCCTCGATGCCCTTGTAGACGGCGAAGCTCGTCCGCACCGTCTTCATGCGTGCGAGTTCCTGCGCCTTGAAGGCGGCCGGCTCGTTCTGCAGCTGCGCCGACAGGGCGGCGACCTGCGCGTCGGTGCGCGCATGGATGACGTAGCCGACGCCGAGCTGGATCAGGCCGACGACCAGCACCGGCACCGCCATGCCGCGAAACAAGGGGTCGCGCACCCGCCACAGGGTGAGCGCGGCGAGCAGCACGGCGACCAGCCCGAAAGCCATGAACACCAGGCTCTCGGTGCGTTCATCGGCGAAATAGGCCTGCAGTTGCAGCAACATCGGCGCTCCTCCCGGGATCGGCGCGCGGCCTGGGCAACGCGGACGGCGCTGACATCCGCCCCGCTTGTGTGCCGCCTTGTCGTTGTAGCAGATGATTCGCCACGCGGCCACGCCATGACGACCCGGTCGGGCCAGATGGGAGACATGCCGACCGGCAAACCTCGCGCAACCGGCCCTCCGCGCCGCGTCGCCCGGGCATTTCGATCCGGGCCAGTCCCGAGGCGCGGGCGAGACCGCGAACCGTATGATCGCCGGCACCCCGACGCATCGCATGGCCACGTCAACGCTCTCCACCGACCTCGACAAGCTGCTGTCCAGGATCGAGGGCGCGGTCGGCGCCGACAGCCCGCTGGCGCAGGCCCTGCCGGTCCCCGACATCATCTTCGGCGGCGGCCTGCTCGTCATCGTGATCATGTTCCACGCGTTCTGGATCCGGTTCGTCACCGGCTCGTTCCTGAAGCACACGCAGGCGATGAGGGGCAACGTCAAGCTCTGGCGCGCGGACGTCCTGTTCGCGCTGACGGTCGTCGCGCTGCTGACACTGCACCTGACCGAGGTCGTGCTGTGGTCGACCGGGTTCGTGCTGGGCCAGCTCGTCACCGACTGGGGCCGGGCGACCTGGTTCGTCTTCAACTGCTACACCGCGCTCGGCGAGCCCTTCCACCTGTCGCGCGAATGGCGGCTCGTGCCGTCGATGATCGCGGCCTCGGGCATCTTCACCTTCGCCTGGACGGCGAGCGTGCTGGTGAACTTCGTCGCCCGCTACAACGAGCTGCGCGCCAGCATCATCGCGCGCAAGAACCCGGCGCCGGTCGAGTTCGACGACGGCTGAGCACTGCCTACAACATCGGCGCGACGAGCGACGCCATGCCCTCGAGCAGGCGCTCGCGCGCCGGCCGCTTGTGCCAGGCGGCGGCGTCGAGCCGGATCGAATCGTTTTCGTAGCTCTGCTGCAGCGCGCGCAACGCGGTGTTGAAACCGCGGTCGTAGACGGCGAGCATCAGCTCGAAGTTCAGGTGCAGGCTGCGCATGTCGAGGTTGACGGTGCCGAAGAGCGAGAACTCGTCGTCGACCGTCACGCTCTTGGTGTGCAGCAGGCCGCCCTCGAACTTCAGCACCCGCGCGCCGGCCCGGCTCAAGCCGTCGAAGAAGGCCCGGCTCGCGTAGGTGACGAGCTTCGAGTCGTTCACGGCCGGCAGGATGATCCGCACGTCGACACCCCGCATCGCGGCGTTCTGCAGCGCGAGCGAGAGCGCCGGATCGGGCACGAAGTACGGCGTCGTGAGGACGACGCGGTGACGCGCCATCGCCACCGCATCGACGAGGATGCGCAGATTGGCCGCGACTTCGACCCCCGGGCCGGACGGCACGACCTGCACACGCGCCTCGCCGCCGACCGCGCGCCGCGCGATGAACGCGGCCGAACTCGCCGGCACATAGGGCTCGCCGGTCTGCAGCTTCCAGTCGAACAGGAACACCGCGCGCAGCGCCGCCACCGCCGGGCCGGCGACGCGCACCATGGCGTCGACCCACTCGCCGACGCCCGCGTCCTGCTTGAAGAAGCGCGGATCGACGAGGTTCATGCTGCCGGTATAGGCGATGCGTTCGTCGATGACGACGATCTTGCGGTGCAGCCGCAGGTCCGCGCGCTGGAAGACCAGGCCGAGCACGCCGACCGCGAGCGCCACTTCGACCTGGATGCCACCCGCGCGCAGGCGCGCCGGCCACCGGCCCTTGAGGAAGGGTTTGCTGCCGATCGCGTCGAGCAGGACGCGGCACTTCACGCCGCGCGCCGACGCGCGCTCGAGTGCCTCGCCCACTTCGTCTGCGGTGCCGCCCTCGTTCCAGATGTAGAACGCGATGTCGATGCTTTCGTGCGCGAATTCGATGTCGGCGATGATCGCGCGCAGGATCTCCTCTGCGCCCGCGTGCAGCGCGAGCCTCGAGCCTTCGAGCACCGGCATGCCGGCCGCGTTTTCGGCGAGCAGCGCGATGCCCTGCAACTGCTTGGGCAGCGTCCGCCGGTCGGCAACGTCGGGCTGCCACAGCGGTGTCGCGACATCCGGGAACGCGGCGTAGAACGCGTGCGCGCGGCGCAGACGCTCGCGCCCGATCGGCCGCTCGCCGAACAGCACGTACATCACCACGCCGACGTAGGGCAGCAAGGCAACGAGCAGCAGCCACGCAAACGCGCTGCCCGGGGGCCGGTGAACCCAGATCACGCGCACCGCGACGCCGCCGACGAAGACGAGATGCAGCACCGCAAGCGCGATGTCGGTGAAGAGTTGCGTGTTCATTGGGCCTGGCCGCGCCGGTACGTCGGAGCGAATGCGGCGCGTGGCGCGCGCGATGCGGTGCCGCGCCGGAGCGTGGCGCTGTCGCCGCTCAGATCAGGGTTCCAGCACGATGTTGGCGACGTAGCCGAGGCTGCGCGCCTTGGTGTTGTCGGCATCGGCGCCGATGCCGACCGCAGTGACCATCGGCACCTTGTCCGGGCTCTCGTCCGAGAAGAGCTTCTTGAAATCGGCATTGACATCGCGCTTCTCGCTCTTCCACTGCTTGAGCTTGCCGGTCCCGCTTTCCAGCACGATGTAGCGCGTGCGGCGCGAAAACGCATTGTCGAGCGCGGTGCCGATCGGCAGGTTCGAGTCCCAGACGTAGCAGACGTTGGCCGTCGCGAGGGGTTCGTCCGTCTTCGACTGGCCGATCTTGAGCAACTGGCGCTCGAGAAACGGAACGTCGTCCATCGGCAGGTCGAACGACACGCAGACCTTGAGCGCGGTGTCGTCGCCCTGCTTGACGCGCAGGTCGGCCTTCGGGACCGGATCGTCGACCCGCCATTGCCACGACAGCTTGGCCGTCGGCGCGGTCCATTTCACCCGGTCCACGAGATTGCCGAACGACTCCTTGGCCTCGACGCGAAGCGCCTTGCGGCCATCGAGTTCGACCACCGAGAACGTCGTGAACGGCTTGCTTTGCGGGTCCTGCCCCGGCAGCCCGACCACGTGCCAGGGTGCGGGCGGTTCACCCGCCTCCTTGAATGGTGCGAGCGCCGCGCCGTCGGCGGCAGCGGCTGGCGCCAGTGCGGCGGCAAGCGCCGCACCGAGTGCGATTCGAACGGGAATTCGAACGGGAAGTTGTCTCTGCATGCTGGCCTCCTCCTGGAGTGTTCTCGTGCCTTCGGCGCAGGATGGCGTCGAAGGTCGAATCGTAGTCGAGATGGCCCAAACGCATCGGCCCGCGCGGATCATCCCGGCTCGCTTCGCGCGCGTCACCGCCTCATCGCAAATGCTTCCAGCCGGCGAGTACGCGGCTCACGATCGTCACGCCGCACAGGGCCGCGAAGACATAGGCGATGCGCGCGAAGTGCGCCGGCCACAGGCACATCAGTGCGAAGCAGGCGATGGTTTCGGTCGCCTCCGTCAGGCCGCCGAGATAGAAGATGCCCTTGGACGGGAACGCCTTGCTCGCCAGCTGGCGCCGCTCGGCCATCACCGCGTAGGCGAGGAAGCCCGAGCCGGTGCCGACGAAGGCCGCGAGCAACACTGCGGCCGCGAGCGCATTGGCGTCGGGGTCGGCGAATGCGAACGCGAGCGGGATGCTCGCGTAGAACAGGAAGTCGAGCGTGATGTCGAGAAACGCGCCGCGGTCGGTCGGCACGGTCAGGCGCGCGACCGCGCCGTCGAGCCCGTCGGCGAGTCGGCTCACGAGCAGCAGCGCGAGGCCGAGCTCGAACTGCCGCTGCGCGATCGCGAGCGCGGCACCGACGCCGATCGCAAACCCGGCCCAGGTGATCGCGTCGGCGCCGACGCCGGCGCGCACGAGCAGCGCCGCCGCGCGATCGAGACCCGGCTTGAACAAGCCGATCGCGAAGCGGTCAAGCATCTGCCGCGCGCGGCTCGCCCGGGCAACGCCGGAGGGTTCGCATGAAGCCCTCGAGATCGCCGCGGCGAACGCGCACACGCGTCGATCCGGCGCGCATCAGCCTTCGCGTCGATCCGGCGCGCATCAGCCTTCGCGTCGATCCGGCGCGCATCAGCCTTCGCACCGCTCGACCCTTTGCAGCCAGCGGCAGCGCAAGGCGTCGGCAAGCCATGCGGCGAAATCGAAGCCCGCTCCGGCCGCCGTCAACGCGTCCGACAAGCGGGCATCGAGCGCGACGGCCTGCATGAACGCGGCGCCGGGCGCGCCGATGCGATGGACGACGGCGCGAAAGCCGTCGCGCGCCACCACCGCCGCCTCGCCCTCCCCGGCCTCGATCCGCGCCCGCGCGCGCTCGAACAGGGCCGCGTCGGCGCCCGTCGCATGCGCAGCATGCAAGGTCACGATCGGCCAGCGCGACGTGAGGCACTGCACGCCCGGCGACAGGCGCAGCCGCAGCGCGCCGGGCGCGTGCTCACCCAGCAACGCAAACGACGCAGTTTCGATCGCCGCATCGCGCGCGCGTTCGCAACGGTGCAGCGCGAGGTCGAGCCGTGCGCAATCTGCAAGGTAGGGCCATGCGGCAAGGGCGGCATGCGCGGCCAGCCACGCCGGCAGCGCGTCGCCCCAGTCACCCAGGTCGCCCCGCTGCGGTGGATGCGCGTGCCAGAACTCGCGCGCCAGTTGCGCGAAGTCCTCGGCCCCGATCAGGGCGCGCAGCGTCGGGAAGGTGACCGCAAGCGCCCGCTCGGCAGAGGCGTGCGCGTTCGAGCGGTAGGCGCGCAGGCCGGCTGCCACGTCACCTTCGCCGTCGAGCGCGGCAGCGAGCGCTTCGGCTTCGACGGCGCGGGCGGCGAACAGGGCGCCGAGCAAAGCGCGCTGGCGCTCGCTTTCGGCGGCTTCTTCGGCCGTGCCCGCAACTTCACGTTGCGCGTCTGCACCGCGACCCGGATCGCGCGGCGACGCATTCATGCGTCCGCGACTTCGCTTTGCTGCAGGCGGTCGGCGTGCCGCGCCTCGCCGAGCAGGACCTCGAGCGCGGGCAGATCGGTGTCCCACTCGATGAGCGTGGGTGTCGGCCCGAAGCGCCGCAGCGCGTGTGCATACGCCTGCCAGACGGCTTCGCGCACGCGGCTGCCGTGGTCGTCGATGACAAGGCCGATGTCGCCCGTGTCGTTGTAGCCCGCCAGATGGATCTCGCCGACGATACCCGCGGGCAAGGCGTCGATCGCGCGGCAGCACGCGGCGAGCGGGTCGTCCGCCTTCGCGTTGATCGCATTGACCATCAGGTTGTTGACGTCGAGCAGCAACTGGCAGCCGCTGCGCGCGCACAGCGCGGCGAGGAAGTCGGTCTCGGCGATCCGGTCCGGCGCGTCGAAGGCCAGGTAGGCGGCGATGTTCTCGACCAGGATGGGACGGCGCAAGCGCTCCTGCACCTGCGACACGTTGCGCACCATGATCGCGAGCGCCGCCGGCGTGAACGCGATCGGCAGCAGGTCGTTCGCATGCAGCAGCGGCCCGCCCTCGGTCGCGCGTGCGCGGGCGAACGAGGCATGGTCCGACACGCGCACCGGCTGCACGCGCTCGACGAGCTGCGCGAGGCGCTCGAGGTGCCAGCGGTCGATGCCGGCCGCCGACCCGAGGCCGAGGCCGACGCCGTGCAGGCTCACCGCATACTGCCTGCGCGCCGCATCGAGCACGGCGAGCGATGCGCCGCCGTCGGCGAAGAAGTTCTCGGAGTGGACCTCGACGAACGCAAGCGCCGGCCTGGATTCGAGCACCTCGGCGTAGTGCGCCTGGCGCAGGCCGATGCCGGTCGAAGTCATGGCGGGAGCGCCCGGCCGATCGCAACGGGCGGGAGTGATGCCGCTACTTCTTCTGCGCCGGCTTGACCTCGTCGGCCGTCTTGCCGCCGAGCTTCTGGCAGGTGCCCTTGGCGACGTATTTCCAGTCGTCCGGGCTCTTGTCGGCCTTGGCCTGGCCGGCGCATGAATGCGTGCCCGACAGATTGGCGCAGTCGTTCTGCCCGGCCTTGGCGATGCCGTAGCACTTCTCCTTGCCGACCGCGTCAGCCGCTGATGCAGTGTTGAGCAGACCGAGCGCCAGCACCGAGGCGAACGCCGAAGAAACGATCAGTTGTTGCTTGTCCATGCGGGGACTCCTTGCAGTTTCGCGAACCGTTGCGCGCCGCGCGCGGACGCTTCCAGGGCGCGCAGTTCGTTACGATCCAGACGAAACATCATAGTTCGGGCTCACCGAAGCCGCCGCCGCCCGGCGTCTCGATCACGAACACGTCGCCCGCCGCCATCTCGGTGCTGCCGATGTGGGCGAGCGTCTCGCGCCGGCCGTCGGCGCGCTCGACGCGATTGATGCCGAGTGCGCCCGGCGCGCCGCCGGCCATGCCGAAGGCCGGGACCACGCGGCCATTGGACAGGATCGATGCCGTCATCGGCTCCAGGAAGCGCACACGCCGCACGCCGCCGTCGCCGCCGCGCCAGCGTCCGGCGCCGCCCGAGCCGGCGCGGATCGCGTAGCTCTCCAGCCGCACCGGGAAGCGGAATTCGAGCACCTCGGGGTCCGTCAGGCGCGAGTTCGTCATGTGCGTCTGCACCACGCTCGTGCCGTCGAAGCCGCCGACGACGCGGCCCGCATCGTCCGTCCATGCGCCGGCGCCCGAGCCGCCGGAGACCGTCTCGTAGTACTGATGGCGCGCATTGCCGAAGGTGAAGTTGTTCATCGTGCACTGGCCCGAGGCCATCACGCCGAGCGCGCCGTAGAGCGCGTTCGTGATGCAGGTCGACGTCTCCACGTTGCCGGCAACGACCGATGCCGGCGGCTCGGGGTTGAGCATCGAGCCTGTGGGGATGATGACCTCGAGGGGCTTCAGGCAGCCGGCGTTGAGCGGGATGTCGTCGTCCACGAGCGTGCGAAACACGTACAGCACCGCCGCCATGCAGACCGCCGTCGGCGCATTGAAGTTGTTCGTGAGCTGCGCCGAGCTGCCGCTGAAATCGATCTGCGCGCTGCGCGCTTCGGCGTCGACGCGGATCGCGACCTTGATCTGCGCACCGTTGTCGAGCGGCAGCGTGAACTGCCCGTCCTTCAGGCGGGTGATGACGCGGCGCACCGATTCCTCGGCGTTGTCCTGCACGTGGCGCATGTAGGCCTGCACCACGTCGAGCCCGAACTGGGCGACGATGCGGCGCAACTCCTGCACGCCCTTCTCGTTGGCGGCGATCTGCGCCTTCAGGTCGGCCAGGTTCTGCTGCGGGTTGCGCGAGGGGTGTGCGCCGCCCGAGAGCAGGGCGAGTATCTCCGCCTCGCGCAGGCGCCCGGCCTCGACCAGCAGGACGTTGTCGAGCTGCACGCCCTCCTCGTCGATGCGGGTCGAGAACGGCGGCATCGAGCCGGGGGTGGTGCCACCTATGTCGGCGTGGTGCCCGCGCGATCCGACGTAGAACAGGATCGCGTCCGACGCTTCGTCGAACACCGGCGTCACGACCGTCACATCCGGCAGATGCGTGCCGCCGTGGTAGGGGTCGTTGAGCACGAAGACATCGCCGGGCCGCATCCGCCCCACGTTGCGCGCGATCACGGTCTTGATCGACTCGCTCATCGAGCCGAGGTGCACCGGCATGTGGGGCGCGTTGGCGATCAGGTTGCCCTCGGCGTCGAACAGCGCGCAGGAGAAGTCGAGCCGCTCCTTGATGTTGACCGAGTAGGCCGTGTTCTGCAGCTGCAGCCCCATCTGCTCGGCGATGTTCATGAAGAGGTTGTTGAACACCTCGAGCATCACCGGGTCGACCGCGGTGCCGATCGCGTGGCGCGTCTCGCGCGGCTGCACGCGCTCGAGCACGAGGTGGTCGAGCGCTGTCACGCGCGCGCGCCAGCCGGGCTCGACGACGGTCGTCGCGTTGCGCTCGGCGATCACCGCCGGGCCGTCGACGTGTTGGCCGGGCCGGGCCTGCGCGCGCAGCACGAGCGCGGCGTCGTGCCAGGCATCGCCGCTGAAGACGCGCACGCGGTCGACCACTGGCGCGGCGCCGCTCTCGACCGCATCGCTGCGCGCCTCGGCCGGCGCATCCGCGGCGCCGATCGCCTCCACCGAGACTGCCTCGATGACAAGCGCACGCCCCTGCATCAGGAACGCGAAGCGCTGACGGTAGGCCGCCTCGAACGCGGCTTCGACCTCCTGCGCGCTGCCGAACGGCACGACGAGCGCGCTGTCCGTGCCCTGGTAGCGCAGGTGCACGCGGCGCAGCATGCGCACGCGCGCTGCGGCGACGCCCTGGCGCTCGAGCTCGCCGCGCGCCTCGGCCGTGAGGGCGTCGAGCCGCGCCGCGGCGTCCGCAAGGCCGGTCGCGAGCGGCTGCTCGATCGCCGCCTCGCGCATCACGCTCTGGTCCGCGAGACCCATGCCGTAGGCCGACAGCACGCCGGCGAGCGGATGGACGAAGACCCGGTTCATGCCGAGCGCATCGGCCACCAGGCAGGCGTGCTGGCCGCCGGCGCCGCCGAAACATTGCAGCGCATAGCGCGTCACGTCATAGCCGCGCGCGACCGAGATCTTCTTGATCGCGCCCGCCATCGCACCGACCGCGATCGCGATGAAACCCTCGGCGACCTGCTCGGGCGTGCGCTGCTGCCCGGTCGCCGCCGCAATCTCGGCGGCGAGCGCCTCGAACTGGGTGACGACGACCCCGCGGTCGAGCGATTCGTCGCCCGCCACGCCGAACACCTTCGGAAAGTGCGCCGGCTGCACCTTGCCGAGCATCAAGTTCGCGTCCGTCACCGTGAGCGGCCCACCGCGCCGGTAGCAGGCCGGGCCGGGGTTGGCGCCGGCGCTTTGCGGCCCGGCGCGCAGGCGCGCGCCGTCGAACGACAGGATCGATCCGCCGCCCGCGGCGACGGTGTGGATGCTCATCATCGGCGCGCGCATCCGCACGCCGGCCACCTGCGTCTCGAAGGCGCGCTCGAACTCACCCGCGTAGTGCGACACGTCGGTCGAGGTGCCGCCCATGTCGAAGCCGATCACGCGCAGCCCGGCCCGCCCCGCCGCGCCGAGTTCATCCGCCGCCAGTTCGGCGGTGCGCGCCATGCCGACGATGCCGCCGGCCGGGCCGGAGAGGATCGCGTCCTTGCCCTGGAAGGCGTGGGCGTCGGCCAGGCCGCCGGAGGACTGCATGAAGTACAGCCGCACGCCCGGCATCTCGGCCGCGACCTGCTCGACGTAGCGACGCAGGATCGGCGACAGGTAGGCATCGACCACCGTCGTGTCGCCGCGGCTGACGAGCTTCATCATCGGGCTCACGTGGTGCGAGGTGCTGATCTGCGTGAAGCCCTCTTCGCGCGCGATGCGCTCGGCGGCCAGCTCGTGCGCGGTGTGGCGCCAGCCATGCATGAAGACGATCGCGACGCTGCGCAGCCCGGCGTCGAACGCGGCCCACAGGCGCTCGCGCAGGTGCGCCTCGTCGAGCGGCTGCACCACCGTGCCATCGGCATCGACGCGCTCGTGGGCCTCGACCACGCGGCTGTAGAGCAGCTCGGGCAACACGATGTGGCGGTCGAAGATGCGCGGCCGCTCCTGGTAGCCGATGCGCAGGGCGTCGCGAAAGCCGCGCGTCGTGACGAGCAGCGTCGCCTCGCCCTTGCGCTCCAGCAGCGCGTTGGTCGCGACCGTCGTACCCATCTTCACGCACTCGACGAGGTCGGGCGTGATCGGCGCGTCGGCGGCCAGTCCGAGCAGGCGGCGGATGCCGGCAACCGCGGCGTCGCGGTACTGCGCCGGGTCCTCGCTCAGCAGCTTGTGGGTGACGAGCGCACCACCCGGCCGGCGCGCGACGATGTCGGTGAAGGTGCCGCCGCGGTCGATCCAGAACTGCCACTTGTCGGCTGGATGGTTGAGCTTGGTTGTCATGTTCGTGTTCACACGCTGTTGTTGCGGCGCGATTCAGTGCGCGTCGTGCCGGCGCAGTTTCGATGCATGCGGTGTCGACGCCACGCGCTCGACCTCATTGCAGCCTGTACGCCGCATGACAGGCGACACAGGTCTGGTTCAGCTTGCTCAGCGCCGCCAAGGCGGGCCTGAGGTCTCCCGTCGCCGAGGCGTCCTTGGCCACCAGCGCGAACCGGCTGGCGCTGCGGTGCATCGCCGTGCCCGCATCCTGCATGCCCTTGGGCATGAACTGCGCCACCTCGTGGGCACCGTGCATTGCCAGCGACGACATGCCCAGCCGCTGCTCGGCAAGCTCGCTCGCCTTGTCGAACGCGCCGCTCGCCAGCGCGCCCTGTATCTCGCCCAGGGTCTGCAGGTGATCCCGCATGTTGGACAAGGTGTGGACACGCAGCATGCCGGGGAACGCCACGAGTTGACGGTCGTCCCTCGTCGCCTGCGGCGTCGCTGCTGCGGCGCCGGCTTGATCCATGGGGTGATGCGTGGCGTGCCCGGCGTCGTCGGCCGCATTCGTCGCGCCGGCAAGCCCACCGCCCAGTACAACAGCAAGACCGAATACCCACCTGTTCATCGAATTGCCTCCGTGGTTCACGCGAGAGGAAAGCTCGGCACGCGCAATGAGCGTGGGCGGACCTTCACCTTGGCAGTGATTCTCGCGCCAGCGCGTGCCAGCGATCGTGCAGCATGGTCCGGATGTCGTGCACCGGCAGCCCGGTCGCGGCGCGCACCGCATCGGCGTAGGGCGGCATGTTGGTGCATTCGAGCACCAGCGCACGCAGGTCGGGTCGGCGCGCGACGAGGCGCAGGGCGGCCGCGATGACGTCGCGCTCGGCCTGCGCGGTGTCGAGCGCGACATCACCGTCGAGCAGCGCGCGTTGGAGATGGCAGCCCGGCGCGACGCCTTCGACGGGCGTCGCCGGATCGGCCCCGGCCGCGCGCAGATGCGCACTGCCGAGCGCGGCGGCGTCGATCGTCACGACGCCGACCGGCCCCGCGCGCTGCAGCACCGGCAGCGCGAGCAGGCTCGACGTCCACACCGGCACCGGCAGCGCCGCCTGCAACTCGCGCTGAAACTGCACCAGAAAGCCGCAGCTCGTGGCGATCGCCGCGGCGCCCTCGGCGGCCAGCGCGCGCCCGGCATCGATGAAAGGACGAAGCAACGAGGCGTCGCCCTCGCGCACGACACGCTGCGGCGACGCGCCTGCGACGACCCGGTAGCGCACCGGGAAGTCGAAGCTCGCCGGGTGGCCGATGTCGCCCGGCACGCGTTCGAAGCGCGTTTCGAGCATCAGGATGCCGAGCCAGGGGTTGCCGGGCGCAGGCGACGCCGGGCCGCCGTCACGCGCAAACCCCGACGGCGCCGTTGCACCGCAGGACGTATGCTCGCGCTGTCCATCACCACGCTGGAGTTCAACGCTCATGAAGACCTCTGCCCCCCTTGCCCGCATTCTCGCCGCGACCGCGCTGTCGCTGCCGCTGCTCGCCGCTGCGCAGACCAACTGGGACCTGCCCGCCGCCTACCCGGCGAACAACTTCCACACCGAAAACCTGACGCAGTTTGCCGCCGACGTCGACAAGGCGAGCGGCGGCAAGCTCAAGATCACGGTGCACGCCAACGGGTCGCTCTTCAAGGCGCCCGAGATCAAGCGCGCAGTGCAGGGCGGGCAGGCGCAGATCGGCGAGATCCTGCTCGTGAACTTCGAGAACGAGAACCCGATCTACGGCGCCGACGGGCTGCCCTTCCTCGCCACCGGCTACGCCGACGCGAAGAAGCTCGCCGCGGCGCAGAGGCCCTTCCTCGACAAGCTGCTCGCCGCGCAGGGCATGAAGCTGCTCTACACCGTGCCGTGGCCGCCGCAGGGCATCTATGCGAACAAGGAGATCGATTCGGTCGCCGACATGAAGGGCCTGAAGTGGCGCGCCTACAGCCCGGCCACGGCGAAGATCGCCGAGCTCGTCGGCGCGCAGCCGGTGACGGTGCAGGCGGCGGAGCTGTCGCAGGCGCTTGCCACGGGCCTCGTCAACAGCTACATGAGCTCGGGCTCGACCGGCTACGACACCAAGACCTACGAGACGCTGAAGTACTGGGTCGACACCCAGGCCTGGCTGCCGAAGAACGCGATCATCGTCAATCTGGCGGCGTTCAACGCGCTCGACGCGGCGACGCAGCAGGCGGTGCTCAAGGCCGCCGCCGATGCCGAGGCGCGCGGCTGGAAGGTGAGCGAGGAGAAGAACGACTGGTACAAGAAGGCGCTCGCCGAGAAGGGCATGAAGATCGTCACGCCTTCGCCCAAGCTGACCGAAGGGCTGAAGAAGGTCGGCGACGTGATGATCGTCGAGTGGGAGAAGAAAGCCGGCGCCGACGGCGCGGCGCTGCTCGCGGCCTACCGCAAGTGAGGCCCGACCTGCACGCCTGACATGCGCAAGGCGCTCGACGCGCTGTACGACGCGGCGGGCGCGCTCGCGGGGCTGTGCATGGTCGGCCTGCTGGCGATGGTGATGTTGTCCATCGTCAGCCGGCAGTTGCACTTCCACGTGCCGGGCACCGATGCCTACGCCGGCTACCTGATGGCCGGGGCCGGCTTCCTGGCGCTGGCGCAGACGCTCAAGCACGGTGAGCACATCCGCGTCACGCTGATCCTGTCGGCGCTGCACGGCCGCACGCGGCATGCGCTCGAGGTCTGGGCGCTGTTCGCGGCGTCGCTGCTGGCCATCCTGTTCTCGTACTTCGCATGCCGCCTGTCGTGGCAGTCCTACCTCTTTCACGACATCTCGACGAGCAGCGACGCCACGCCGCTGTGGCTGCCGCAGATCGCGATGGCGCTCGGCAGCGTGGTGCTCGCGATCGCGTTCGTCGACGAGCTCGTGCTCGAGTTGCGCGGGCAGCGGCGCGAAGTCAAGCGCGGCGAGGCGGCGCACCTCGAATGACCGCCCTCACGACGCAAGCCCGCGCATGAACGACATCGCGGTCACCGGCCTGCTGATCGCGGCGCTGTTCCTGATCCTCGCCAGCGGCGTGTGGATCGGGCTCACGCTGTCGGGCGTCGCCTGGATCGGCATGGAGCTCCTGTCCACACGGCCGGCGGGCGACGCGATGGCGGTGACGATCTGGGGCTCGTCGTCGAGCTGGACGCTGACCGCGTTGCCGCTCTTCATCTGGATGGGCGAGATCCTGTTTCGCACGCGGCTCTCGCAGGACATGTTTCGCGGCCTCGCGCCGTGGATGCAGCGCCTGCCCGGGCGGCTGCTGCACACGAACGTGATCGGCTGCGCGATCTTCGCCGCGGTGTCGGGCTCGAGCGCGGCGACCTGCGCGACGATCGGCAAGATGAGCCTGCCCGAGCTCGCCAAGCGCGGCTACCCGGACCGCATGGCGGTCGGCTCGCTCGCCGGCGCCGGCACGCTGGGCCTGCTGATCCCGCCGTCGATCATCATGATCGTCTACGGCGTGATCGCCGACGTGTCGATCGCCGAGCTGTTCATCGCCGGCGTCGTCCCCGGCATCCTGCTCGCGCTGCTGTTCTCCGGCTACATCGCCGTCTGGTCGCTGCGCAACCGGCACCTGATACCGCCGCGCGACGCGTCGCTGACGCTGGCCGAGAAGCTGCGCGAATCGAAGAGCCTGATCCCGATCATCCTGCTCATCCTTGCCGTGCTCGGCTCGATCTACGCCGGCATCGCAACGGCGACCGAGGCGGCCGCACTCGGCGTCGTCGGCGCGCTCGTGATCTCGGCGCTGCAGGGCTCGCTCGACTGGGCGACGTTTCGCAGCTCGCTGATGGGCGGCACGCGGCTGTACTGCATGATCGCGCTGATCCTCGCCGGGGCGTCGTTCCTGACGCTGTCGATGGGCTACATCGGCCTGCCGCGCCATCTGGCGGAATGGATCGCCTCGCTCGGCCTGTCGCAGTTCCAGCTGATCCTGATGCTCGCCGCGTTCTACGCCCTGCTCGGCTGCTTTCTGGATGGCATCTCGATGGTCGTCCTGACGATGGGCGTGATCATGCCGACGATCCAGAAGGCCGGCATCGACCCGCTCTGGTTCGGCATCTTCATCGTGCTCGTCGTCGAGATGGCGCAGATCACGCCGCCGGTCGGCTTCAACCTGTTCGTGATGCAGGGCATGACGGGGCGCGAGATCACCTGGATCGCGCGCGCGACGCTGCCCTTCTTCCTGCTGATGGGCACCGCGATCCTGCTCGTCTTCTTCTTCCCGCAGATCGTGACCTTTCTGCCGGCGCAAATGCGCGGTTGAGCGGCGCCGGGCCGGCGCGGGTCGTCAACAAGTTCGAACGATGACGACAAGCCGATGCGACGAGCGGCCGATGTGGACGACCTATCCTGCGCAGCGTCGAAAGCGCGCGTCGCACGCAGGCGCGCATCGCAATCCACCCCCTTCGGAGCAACCAAATGTCTGATTCATTCAAGATCCCGCTGACCGTCATCGGCCGTGTGCTGCTGGCGCTGATGTTCGTCGCCTCGGGCTTCGGCAAGCTGACGAACATCGAAGGCACTGCCGGCTACATCGCCAGCGGCGGCCTGCCGCTGGCGACGGCGCTCGCCGTCCTCGTCGGCCTGCTCGAATTCTTCGGCGGCCTGGCGATCATGGTCGGCCTGCACGCGCGCTGGGCGGCGCTCGCGCTCGGGCTCTTTACCCTGTTGGCGAGCCTGCTGTTCCACAACTTCTGGGCGATGCCCGCGGACAAGGCCTTCGTGCAGCAGCTGATGTTCATGAAGAACCTCGCCGTCGCAGGTGGCATGTTCATGGTCGCCGCACTCGGCGCCGGGCCGATCAGCTTCGACGCCCGACGGACGCGGGCCTGATCCGCCGCGCGCCCGGCACGGACCGGCCAGGGCGCGGTAGGATGCGCCCCATCCCGCCATGTACCGGCCACCGCACTTCGAAGAGACCCGCGTCGAGCGCCTGCACGCGCTCGTGCGCGATCATCCGCTCGGCACGCTGATCACGCAGGATCGCAGCGGCGCGCTGCAGGCCGACCCGATCCCCTTCCTGCTCGACGCCGCCGACGGCGCGCACGGCACGCTGCGCGGCCACGTGGCGCGCGCGAATCCGCTCTGGCGCGAGACGCGCGAAGACGTCGATGCGCTCGTCGTGTTCCAGGGTGCGCAAAGCTACGTCAGCCCCGGCTGGTACCCGAGCAAGGCCGAGCACGGCAAGGCGGTGCCGACCTGGAACTACGTCGTCGTCCAGGCGCGCGGCCGCCTGCGTGCGATCGACGATCGCGAGTGGCTGCGCGCGTTCGTGACACGCCTGACCGAGCGCCACGAGGCGCGGCAGGCGCGGCCCTGGCAGGTCGCCGACGCGCCGGCCGACTACATCGAGACCATGCTCGGTTCGATCGTCGGCATCGAGATCGAGCTTGGCTCGCTCATCGGCAAGTGCAAGGCGAGCCAGAACCGCAGCGCCGCCGACCGACTCGGCGTCGTCGAAGGCCTGACGGCGCTCGCCAGGCGCGACGGCGATGCCCAGGCGGCCGCGATGGCGGCCGCAGTGGCCGCCGAGATCGCGCGCCGCGAGCGGGGTTGAGCGCTCAGGCGCGCTGGACTGCCTGCCGGCCCGGCGCGCCAATCGTTCGCTCGGCAGCTTGTGCCGGTAGAGCCTCGAGCCTCGTCGCCAGCAGTCGACCCGCCAGCTTGAGGGGCGATTTGCAGTTGCCGCCGACAGGGCGCGTCAAGCCGCGATCAGGTCCGCCTGCGTCGACAGGGCGTGACGCAGCGCGTCGTCGATCTGCCATTGCCGGCCTTCGCCCTGCGCCGCGTCGAACGAAGCGCCGGACATTGCCTGGCGCAGCGCGGCGACCAGCGCCGACCACCGTTCCTCGGCCTTCAGCGGACGCTTCAGGCTCAGCCGTTCGCGCGCCAGCCCGACCGCGGCGACGAGGCGGGTCGCCGCCACCAGCCGACGCTCGGCGCAGGCAAGCCTGACGCAGTCCTCGAGGCAGCCAAGCAGTTCGGCGCGCATGCCGAAGGTGCTGAACGCGCGCAAGGCGTCGCCAAGCCGGGCGCGGCCCGATTCGACGTCGCCGCTGACGAGATCGAGCTGGCCGATGTGCCATAGCGCACTGGCCTCGCCGCGCTTGTTGCCGCCTTCGCGGCAGACGATCAGTGAACGCTTGAAGTGCTGGCTCGCCCTGTCGTGCTCGTCGCCATCCACCGCAGCCTCTCCGAGGTGAAGCTCGCATTCGCCCTCGACGTCCATGATCTTGATGTCGCGCGCGATCGCCAGGCACTGTTCGAGCCGCGACCGCGCCTCGTCGAGTTCGCCGCGATAGATCGCGATCTGACCGAGATGGAGCAGCCCGATGGCCTCGCCGACGCGGTCACCGAGGTCAATGAAGATCTGCAGCGCCTCGCGCTCGCCGATCTCGGCGCCGGCCAAGTCGCCGACCTGCAGGTGCACCAGCGACATCGTGGACAGCGTGGCCGCGATTTCCACCGGGCTGCCAACGGCGCGGCGCAGTTCGAGGCAGCGTTCGAGCATCTTCAAGGCCTCCGCCAGGTCACCTTGGCTCTCGGCCAGGCACGAACCCGTATAGAGCGCCCACGCGTGCGCCACGTCGGAAGCCCGGATCTCGGGCAACTCGAGCGCGGCCCGGAGCAGCGCCCTGCCCTCGCTGGCGTAGCCGCGCAGGATCCAGAAGTTCGACATCGCGACGGCGTACTTCACGGCCATGACCGGCTCCACCCCGCCCGCCAGCGCGAGCGCGATGGCCGCGCGCAGGTTGTCGAGCTCGGCCTCGACGCGCAAGACCCAGTCGGCCTGGTCGGGGCCTTCCAGTCCGTGGTTCGCTGCGTTGGCCATGACGAAGTAGTGGGCACAGTGGCGCGCCAGCGTGGTGTCGCGTTCGCCGCTCCGTTCGAGCTTCTCGCGGGCGTAGTCGCGGATCGTCTCGAGCATGCGGTAGCGCGTGCCCTCGTCGCGGTCGTCGCGCATGACGAGCGACTTCTCCAGCAGCGACTCGATCAAGTCGAGCACGTCCTCGGCGAGCAGCGGCTCGGCGCCGCACACGGCCTCGGCAGCCGGCATGTCGAAGCCGCCGACGAAGGCGCTCAGCCGCGCCAGCACCCTCTGCTCGGGATCGGTCAGCAGCTCGTAGGACCAGTCCACCAACGCACGCAATGTCTGCTGGCGCTCGTCGTGCACGCGGGCGCCGCCGGTGAGAACCCGGTAGCGATCCTTGAGCCGCGCGTTGATGTCCGCGACCGACAGTGAGCGCACCCGCGCCGCGGCGAGCTCGAGCGCGAGCGGGATGCCCTCGAGGCGGCTCACCAGCGCCGTCATGGCCGGGGCATCGAGCTCGCTCAGTTCGAAGGACGGCTTGTGCGCCCGGGCGCGATCGACGAACAACTGCACCGCGGGCGATCGACGCAACGCGTGCAAACTGTCGCCCTTCTGCGGCAACGGCAGCGGCAGGACGGGAAACACCACCTCGCCCGGGATGCGCAGCGCCTGGCGGCTCGAAGCGATGAGGTGAACATGAGGCGTGGCCTTGACGACCGCGTGGGCGAGCTCGGCCGCCGCCTTGATCAAGTGCTCGCAGTTGTCGAGGATCAGCAGCACGCGCCTGGTCTTCAGGTGCGCGCACAGGGTCTGGATCAGCGGCCGGTCCGGCTCCTCGCGCACACCCAGCACCTGCGCGGTTTCGCTGGCGACGAGTGCGGTGTCCCGGATCGGCGCCAGGTCAATGAACCAGACGCCGTCCGGGTACGCGTGCATCGCGTCGGCGGCGGCCTGAATCGAGAGCCGCGTCTTGCCGAGACCCCCCATGCCGAGCAGCGTGAGCAGCCTGGCGCGCTCGAGTTGCGAACGGACTTCATCGAGCTCGCGCTCGCGCCCGACGAAGGACGTGCCCTGCTGCGGCAGGTTGTTCGGCACCTCGCGCAACGGCATCCACCAGTCGCCCGCGCGCACGACGCGCAAGACCTTGTCGCTGTCGGCAGGCGCCTGCATGCGCGCATCGGGCTCGCCGACCTCGAACAGCTCCAACGGATCGGCCACGCCCTTGACCATCCAGTGGCCGTGCGACTGCAGCTTGTGCGTTGCCTTGCCGAGATCCCCGCGCGCCTCGGCGGAGAGCAGCGTCTGGCCGCCGCGGGCGATCGACATCACACGCGCGGCGACCGCCTTGGCCAGACCTTCGACCTCCAGCGGCTTGGCGCCGCGTGCGATGTCGGCGGCGTCGTTCTCGCGCAGCGTTACCGCGCCGACGTGCAGGCCCGCGCGCGCGTGCAGCGGCGTCGGCAGCGTCGCGAGCGTGCGATGGTAGGCGAGCGCGTAGCCCACCGCGTCGGCGGCCGAGTCGAACAGCGACAGCATGCCGTCGGCCTTGTCGATCTCGCGCCCGCGCCAAGCGGGCAGCAGGTCGCGCGCGACCCGATCGTGCGCGGCCCAGACCCCGGCCATCGCCGCGTCGCCGAGCTTATCCGCCAACCTGGTGCTGTCCACCACGTCGGTCAGGAGCAGAGCCCGTATGTCAGCCATGTTGTGGAATCGTAGCCGCGGCACGATGCACCGCGCAAAGCCAGGCCGCGACTGCAGGTGCTGGCGCCGACGGAGCATATGCCATCCGCGCGCATGCCGTTGACCGCCGTGCCGGCGCCGGCAACGCCTTGGATCGCCCAGACCCATACGGCGCGTCACTGCGCGCGCCTGCCATGTTCGTCTGAACGACGCCGGCGCGCTTCAATGGGTGGAGCAGCGCAACGGCGAGGAGCTCGTGTACGACCGGGAGCCCCGCACAAGCTTCTGGCCGCGGGCCTTCGTGGTCGTGTTGTCCGCATTGCCGATCGAATGGATGCTTTGACCAACTGACGGCGCTCGGTCAGGACGAGATCGCGGGGGCTCGTAGCTCGCGAGGCCTGTTCTCGCAGCCGCTGCACGAACTCGAGAAGGTTCTCGCCACCAACACCATAGGCCTCCCGGTGGCCCCCACGATTGCACTGGCACTGAGGATCATGCGCCCTGCGCCCAGGTCGTCGAGCCCTCGGCAACCCCGTGCGGATCTGGGTTGCGCGGCACTCGACGCGGACGTGTTCGTCATCAACTCCCGCACGAAGCCAGTCTTGAACATGAAACCGCAGTCGGCGCCTTCGGTAGGCGGCCTTGCGGCTCCCAATCGGGTCGAACGTGTGACTCCTGACGGTCGAAGGACAGTTCGGCTCATCAAATTGCGGACGCGTTGACTGGGTCGGGGACCAACTGGCGCCGCAAGGCCATGCGCGACCGCTTTGGCGAACGGGGCACGTCGAGAGCCAAAATCAGGCTTCCTTCACCTGGCGTGTGGCACAGCCACCTCGACCGATTCGAACGGGCTGAAACGGCAGGTGCCGACCGTAACGGTCGAGCATCTGGTCGCCGGCTCAATTCAAGAATGACGCCGCCCGCGACCCTGCTCAGGCTCGACTCGGTGCCGCACGATCGCGATCGCTTCGCAGCCCCGTGCTCGCGTCTTCGGGCACGGGCGCCAGCACGGGCTCGTGCTCGGGCCCTGCGCCGCCAGTTGCGCCAGGGCGAAACCTGATCTCGAATCGCGTCCAGCCGTCGACGCAGGCCGCCATGACCGTCGCGCCGTGGGCCTGGACGATGGACTTCGTGATCGCCAAGCCGAGGCCGACGCCATCGCTCGTCTTCTGGCGCGACGGGTCGACGCGATGGAAGCGCTCGAAGATGCGCTGCAGATGTTCGGTCGGGATCGCCTCGCCGGGGTTCTCGACGCAGACCTCGGTCTCGCCCGACGGCCCGGTCGCGATGCGCACGCTGACCGTGCCGCCACGCGCCGTGTGGCGGATCGCGTTCGACAGCAAATTGCCGAGGGCGCGGCGCATCATCAGCGGATCGCCTTCGACGGCGCCTGCCCCGCTCAGCGCGAGGCCGACGCCACGCTCCTCGGCATAGGCGTCGTAGAACGCGAACAGGGCCTGGACTTGCAGCGCCAGATCGACGCGTTCGCGCCGCGGCACCATCAGGCCGTGGTCGGCCTGCGCGAGGAACAGCATGTCGGTGATCATGCGTGCGAGGCGCTCGTACTCTTCGAGGTTGGAGTACAGCACCTCGCGATAGTCGTCCGCGCTGCGGGCCTTGGACACGGCCACCTCGGTCTGCGTCCGCAGGTTGCTGATCGGCGTGCGCAGTTCGTGCGCCAGATCGGAAGAGAAATCCGAGAGACGTTGGAACGATGCCTCGAGCCGCGCGAGCATGTCGTTCAGTGCGCTCGCCAGCTCGACGAGTTCGGCCGGCACCGCGGCAAGCGGCAGTCGCTCCCCGAGGCGGCTGGCCGAGATGTCGTGCGTCAGGCGCGCCATCGTCCGCATCGGCGCGAGCCCCCGGCGCGCCGCGGCCCAGCCGAGCAGCGCCGTGATCGCGATGCCGCCCGCGATGGCGAGCGCCAGGCTCCTGTGAAACGCCGCCATGAAGGTGAGGTGGTGCTCGATATCGAGCGCCAACGCGACCCTGGCCGGTGGCTGCCCGGGGATGCCGGTCACCGCATCGGCGACGATGCCGCGGTAGCTTCGGTCGTCGTGCCGCCAGACGATCGGCTCGACCGACGCTTCCCCGCCCGTCCGCGCGAGCAGCGCGGCGGGGAACCCCGCGTGGCCGGCGGCGATCAGCTCGCGCCCGTCGGGCGCGCTGACGAGCACCGCCAGATCGTGATGGCCGACGAGGGCGTCGGCCAGCGTGGCGGCCGCATCGTTCAGCTCGGCCGGCGCGCGCACCCGCGCCAGGCGATGGCGGACGAGCTCGAGCTTGCCGGTGAGTTCGGTCAGGTCCTGCTGCTCGAAGTGCGCCTCGACACGCTGGCTGACGAGCACGCCGACGCCGATCAGCACCGCCGCCGACGCGGCCGCGAAGAGCAGCGTCAGGTGCAGCGTGATCGACGTGCGCGCGCGCATCACGCGGCGCCTTCGGCGTCGAGCACATAGCCCATGCCGCGCACGGTACGGATCAGCTTGGTCTCGAAGCCGTCGTCGATCTTCGCGCGCAGGCGGCGCACGGCGACCTCGATCACGTTGGTGTCGCTGTCGAAGTTCATGTCCCAGACCTGCGAGGCGATGAGCGAGCGCGGCAGCACCTCGCCCTGACGCCGCAGCAGCAGTTCGAGCAGCGCGAACTCCTTGGCCGTGAGATCGATGCGGCGCCCGCCGCGCGTCACGCGCCGGCGCAGCAGGTCGAGGTCCATGTCGGCGGCGTGCAGCCGTTCGGCTTCGACCGCCTTGCCGCGCCGCAGCAGCGTGCGCACGCGCGCCAGCAGTTCGGCGAACGCGAAGGGTTTGAGCAGATAGTCGTCGGCGCCCGACTCCAGGCCCTTGACGCGATCCTCGACCTGGTCCCGCGCGGTCAGGAACAGCACCGGCATGTGATGGCCGGCGGCGCGGATATCGCGCAGCACCTGCCAGCCGTCGAGCCCGGGCAGCATGACGTCGAGCACGACGAGGTCGTAGTCCTGCGTCAGCGCCTGATGCCGGCCGTCGATGCCGTCGCGCACGAGGTCGGCGACGAAGCCGGCCTCGGTCAGCCCCTGCTTCAGGTAGTCACCCGTCTTCGGTTCGTCCTCGACGATCAGGATCTTCATGTGCGCTCTCTGTGGCGACGACATTGTGCGCGGCGCGCGGGTGTGCAGATCAAAGATGACGAACTTGTAATCCGGCAGCAAACCACCCGACAGGCAGGCGCCGTCAGCATACGCGGCGTTCCCATGCAGACGTCCCGAACAACAATGCAGCCCTCACTCAAACAACCTTCCCGGCGCCAGGTCGCCGTCGCCCTCGCCGCGCTTGCGGTGCTGCCGCTCGCGCCCGTTGCGCTTGCCAAATCCGGCCCGCTCGTCGAAGTCTGGAAGTCGCCCACCTGCGGCTGTTGCAAGGACTGGATCGCGCATCTCGAAGCGAACGGCTTTCGCACGCGCACCCACGACGATGGCAACACCGATGCCCGCGCGCGGCTCGGCGTCGACATCCGCTACGGCTCGTGCCACACGGCGCTGGTCGAGGGTTACGCGATCGAAGGCCATGTGCCGGCGCGCGAGATCAAGCTCCTGCTGAAGGAAAAGCCCGCCGCGATCGGCCTCGCAGTGCCGGCGATGCCGCTCGGATCGCCCGGCATGGACGGGCCCGCCTACGGCGGGCGCAAGGACGCCTACGACGTCCTGCTGCTGACGAAGGGCGCCGACGCGAGCGTCTTCCAGGCCTACCGATGAGGTGGCTTGCGGCGGGCGCGCTCGCGTCGCTCGCCGCCCTTCCACTTCAACTTCACGCGCAGACGCTCGCCCAGGCGCTCGATCAGGCTTGGGCGCGCGCACCGCAGGCGAATGCCTTCGCGGCGCGCGCGGCCGAGGCCGAGGCGCGCGCAGAAGTCGCTTCCGGCGCCTTGCCGCTGCCGCCGTCGGTGTCGCTCTCGTCCTTGAACGACAAGCTCGGCAGCGACCAGGGCCGCCAGGAGTGGGAGCTCGAACTTGCCCTGCCGCTGTGGCTGCCCGGCCAGCGCTCGGCGCGCGAGGGCGAGGCGCAAAGCATCGCCGCCGAAGTCGCCGCGCGTCGCCGCGCGCTGCGCCTGCAACTGGCCGGTGAACTGCGCGATGCCTGGTGGGCGCTTGCCGCCACGCGCGCCGCGGTGTCGCTTGCCGAGCGCCGCGCGAACACCGCCGCCGCGCTCGAAGCCGAAGTGCAGCGGCGCGTGAAGGCGGGTGACTTGGCGCGCGTCGACGGCAATCTGGCGCAGGGCGAGCGTCTTGCCGCGCAGGCCGAGCTGATCGAGGCAACGGGCGCGCTGCGCACGGCCGAGCAGGTCTGGCGCCACCTGACAGGCAACCCGCCGCCAGCGAACCTGGCGCCCGAGCCGCCCGCAGGACTGACGGCGACAGCGACCGAGGCGGAGACCGCAGCTCTGCGCTCGGCCGCGGCGACTACCGCCACCGCCACCGCGAGCGAGAGAAGGACCGCGCCAGTGGTCCTCACGCCGGAAGACCACCCCGCGCTCGCCTCCGCGCTCGCCGCGACGCGGGTGGCGCAGGCGAAGCTCGTCGTCGCCGACGCCACCCGCCGCGATGCGCCCGAGCTTGCATTGCGCTACTTCCGCGAACGCGCGACCTACAACGACAGCCAGACCAACGCGATCGGCATCAAGCTGACCGTGCCCTTCTCTTCCGGCGCACGCACGCGCCAGGAAAGCGCGGCCTTGCAGGCCGAGGTGGCGCAGGCCGACGGCGAGCTCGCGCAGGCCAGGCTCGGGCTCGCGCTCGATGCCGAACGCGCCGGCCTGGCCCTCGAAGCCGCGCGTCGCCAGATCGGCCTCGCGCGTGAGCGCCGCGCGCTCGGCGCCGACACCCTGCGGCTGGTCGAGAAGGCCTTTGCGCTCGGCGAATCCGGTCTGCCCGCGCTGCTGCTCGCGCGCGCCGCCGCCTACGAATCGGAGGCCGCTCTCGCACGCCAGCAGATCGCGGCCGACGCCGCGCAATCGCGCCTGAACCAGGCGCTCGGAGTCCTGCCATGAAGCGTCTCGCGACGATGCTCGCCCTCACCGTGCTCGCGCTAAGCGCGCACGCGCACGGCGGCGAAGACCACGGCGACGAGGCCGCGCCGCCGGCCGTCGTTGCCGAAGCCGGGCCGCGCGCGATCGCCGCGAGCGAGGAGTTCGAGTTCGTTGCCCTGCCGCAGGCCGGGCAACTGCTGATCTACCTCGACCGCTTCGCGAGCAACGAACCGGTCGCGAACGCCGAGGTCGAAATCGAGAGCGGGGCATTCAAGGCGATCGCGACCACGCTCGGCCCGGGCGTCTATGCGGTCGCGGGCGACGCCTTCAAGGCGCCAGGTCGCCATCCGCTGACGGTGACGATCCAGACCGATGCGAAGTCCGGCGGCGTGTCGGACCTGCTCAGCGCGACGCTCGAAATCGCGCCGCCGGCCGCGAGCGTGGCGCCGGCGGCCGGCCGCTGGGCGGACACGGCCATCCTCGGCGCGGCTGCGCTCGCCGTGCTTTCGCTGGGGGCGACGATCGCGATCGCGCGTCGGCGGCGCGAGGGGCGCGAGGGGCGCGAGGGACGCAACGCGATTCGCACGGAGCAGACGCCATGACGACGATCCGATTTGCACGCGCCGCGCTGCTCGCCGCCGCGGTCGCGTTCGCAGTGACACTGGCTGCAGCGCACGGCGACGAGGACCACAGCCAGGACAAGGCGCCGGCCGCAACCGGGAACGCGGGTGCGGCCGGCGCCGGCGCGGCCCAGCCAACGGGCACCGCACCCCAGCGCCAGAGCGACGGCAGCCTCTTCGTGCCGAAGGCGGTGCAGCACCAGCTCGGCATCCGCACCCTACTCGCAACGCTGGGGCCGCTTGCGGCGACGGTCGAACTCAACGGCCGCGTGATCGCCGATCCGAATGCGAGCGGCCGCGTGCAGGCAAGTCAGCCGGGCCGCATCGAGCCGGCCGCGGGTGGGCTGCCGACGCTCGGCCAGAAGGTCGCGAAGGGGCAGCTGCTCGCCTGGCTGCGGCCGACCGCAAGCAGCATCGACCGGGCGAACCAGCAGGCGCAGCTCGCCGAGCTCGACGCCCAGGCCACCCTTGCCGCACGCCGGCTGGCGCGCGTCGAGCAGCTCGAAGGCGCGCTGCCGCAAAAGGAGATCGATGCCGCCCGCGTCGAACGCGACGCGCTCGACAGGCGGCGCGCTGCGGTGCGCGCGAGCATCGCCGACGCCGAGGCGCTGCGCGCGCCGGTGGCGGGCGTGATCAGCGTTGCGCAGGCCGGCGCCGGGCAGGTCGTCGAGGCGCGTGAGACGCTGTTCGAGGTGGTGGATCCGCAGCGCCTCGGGGTCGAGGCGCTCGCCTACGATCCCGCCCTCGTGCAGGGCATCACCACGGCATCGGCCGCGCTGCCGGGCGGCGGCGCGGTGAGCCTGCGCTTCGTCGGTGCCGGGCGCCAGTTGCGCGAGCAGGCATTGCCGCTGCTGTTTCGCGTCACCACGCCCGATGCCGCGCTTGCCGTCGGCCAGCCGCTCGCGGTCACGGTGCAGACGGGCCGCAGGATCGAGGGTGTGGCGCTGCCGCGTGCAGTGCTCACGCGCAATCCGGCCGGTGAGTGGGTCGTGTGGCTGCACACCGGCGCCGAGCGCTTCGCGCCGCGCAGGGTCGCCTTCGAGCCGCTCGATGCCAAGCGCATCGCCGTGACTGCCGGCGTGCATGGCGGCGACCGCGTCGTGACCGTCGGCGCGAGCCTGCTCGGTCAAGTGCGCTGAAACAGAGCGCCAGATGTTCGAAGCGCTGATCAACGCGAGCCTGCGCCAGCGCCTGCTGGTGCTGTGCGTCTCGCTGCTGCTCATCGTCGCCGGCGTGCTGACGGTGCGCCAGATGCCGGTGGACGTGTTCCCGGATCTCGACAAGCCGACCGTCACGCTGATGACCGAGGCGGGCGGCATGGCGCCCGAGGAGGTCGAGCAGCTCGTCAGCCTGCCGATCGAATCGGCGATGAACGGCATGCCGGGCGTGACGCGCGTGCGCTCGGTGTCGGGCGTCGGCCTCTCGATCGTCTACGTCGAATTCGCCTGGGGCAGCGACATCTATCGCAACCGCCAGCAGATCGCCGAACGGCTGAACCTGGTGCGCGAGCAGATGCCGCCCGGCGTGCTGCCGCAGCTCGGGCCGATCTCGTCGATCATGGGCGAGATCCTGCTCATCGCGCTGCCGGCCGACCCGGCCAAGGTGAGTGCGATGCAGGTGCGCGAGTTCGCCGACTGGGTGCTGCGCCCGCGGCTGCTGACGATCGGCGGCATCGCGCAGGTGGTCCCGATCGGCGGCGAGGTGCGGCAGTACCGCGTCGAACTGCGCCCGGCGCAGTTGCAGGCGCTCGGCATCGAACGCGAGAAGGTCGACGCCGCGCTGCAAGACTTCGGCGCCAACACGAGCGGCGGCTTCCTCGAGACGCAGGGGCGCGAGCTGCTGATCCGCCAGATCGGGCGCACGCACCGCATCGAGGACCTGCAGCGCATCGTCGTCACAGTCCGCAACGGCCAGCCGATCCTGCTCAGCCAGGTCGCCGACGTGACGATCGCCGCGGCCAACAAGCGCGGCGACGCGAGCTACAACGCCAAGCCTGCCGTCGTGCTTTCGGTGCAGAAGCAGCCCGGTGCGGACAGCGTGAAGCTCACGCGCGAAGTGGAGGCTGCGATCGCCGCGCTCGCCGGCAACCTCCCTGCCGGCATGGAGGCGCCGCAGTTCCTGTTCCGCCAGGCCGACTTCATCGAACACTCGGTATCGAACGTCGAGGAGGCGCTGCGCGACGGCGCGATCCTCGTCGCGATCGTGCTGTTCCTGTTCCTGCTCAACGTGCGCACGACGCTGATCTCGCTCGCCGCGATCCCGGTGTCGCTGCTCGTGACGGCGCTCGTCTTCAACCACTTCGGCCTGTCGATCAACACGATGACGCTCGGTGGCCTGGCGATCGCGATCGGCGAACTCGTCGACGACGCGGTCGTCGGCGTCGAGAACGTGCTGCGCCGCCTGAAGCTCAATCGCGCGCTGCCGGCGCCGCGCCCGGTGATCGAGGTGATCGCGAAGGCGACGCTCGAGGTGCGCTCGGCGATCGTCTACGCGACCGTCATCATCGTGCTCGTGTTCGTGCCGCTCTTTCTGCTGCCGGGCATCGAAGGAAGGCTCTTCACGCCGCTCGGCGTCGCCTACATCGTCTCGATCCTCGCCAGCATGATCGTCTCGGTCACGCTGACGCCGGTGCTCGCCTACTACCTGCTGCCGGGCATGAAGCGGCTCGATCATGGCGACAGCCCGGTCGTCGCCTGGCTCAAGCGCTGGGACGCGCGGCTGCTGAACTGGTCGTTCGCGCACGCGGGCGTGCTGCTCGTCGGCGCACTCGCGGCCGTCATCGTCGCCGCCGCGAGCATCGCGCTCTTCCCGCGCTCCTTCCTGCCGCCGTTCAACGAAGGCACGCTGACGATCAACGTGCTGCTCAGCCCGGGCACGTCGCTCGCCGAATCGAACCGCGTCGGCACGCTCGCCGAGCAGCTCGTCGCGGCGGTGCCCGAGGTCACGCAGGTCGGCCGGCGCACCGGGCGCGCCGAGCTCGACGAGCATGCCGAGGGCGTGCACTACAGCGAGATGGACGTCGACCTGAAGGCCTCGGCGCGCAGCCGCGACGAGATCGTCGCCGACATTCGCGGCCGCCTTGCGGTGCTGCCGGCGGTGAGCAACGTCGGCCAGCCGATCTCGCACCGGCTCGACCACCTGCTGTCGGGCGTGCGGGCGCAGATCGCGCTCAAGATCTACGGCGACGATCTCGACACGCTGCGCAGCCTCGCCGCGCAGTTGCGCGACAGGCTGGCGAAGATCCCGGGCATCACCGACCTGCAGATCGAGAAGCAGGTGCTCATCCCGCAGGTCAAGATCCGCGTCGACTACGACCAGGTCGCGCGCCACGGCCTCGCGCCCGGCGCGCTGCTGCGCTCGCTCGAGCAGATGATCGAGGGCGAACGCGTGACGCAGGTGATCGAAGGCAACCGCCGCTTCGACCTCGTCGTGCGCCTGCCCGAGAGCGCGCGCGACCAGCACTCGCTCGCCCGACTCCCGATCGAGACCCCGCTCGGCACGGTGCCGCTCGCCACACTCGCGACGATCGAGGACGGCGACGGGCCGAACCAGATCAGCCGCGAGAACGCGCGCCGCCGCATCGTCATCTCGGCCAACACCGACGGCAGCGACATGGCGCGCACGATCGCCGCGGTGCGCGCCGAGCTTGCGGACAAGCCGCTGCCCGAGGGCTACTTCACCGCGCTCGAAGGCCAGTTCCAGGCGCAGGAGCAGGCGTCGCGGCTGATCGGCCTGCTCGCGCTCGTCTCGCTCGCGATGATCTACCTCGTCCTCTACAGCCGCTACCGCTCGGCGGCGCTGTCGCTCATCATCATGGGCAACATCCCGCTCGCGCTCGTCGGCAGCGTCGTCGCGCTCTGGATCTCGGGGCAGCCGTTGTCGGTCGCGGCCTTGGTGGGCTTTGTCACGCTCGCCGGCATCGCAACGCGCAACGGCATCTTGAAGATCAGCCACTACATCAACCTGTGCGCGTTCGAGGGCGAGACCTTCGGCAAGCCGATGATCGTGCGCGGCTCGCTCGAGCGGCTGACGCCGGTGCTGATGACGGCGCTCGTCGCCGCCTTCGCGCTGGTGCCGCTGATGCTGTCGGCCGACGCCCCGGGCAAGGAGATATTGCACCCGGTCGCGGTCGTCATCTTCGGCGGCCTCGTCAGCTCGACGCTGCTCGACAGCCTGCTCACGCCCTTGATGTTCTGGCGCTGGGGCGAAAAGCCCCTGGCGCGGCTGCTCGCGGCGAAGTCCGCGGAAAGCTTCTGAACCCCTTTCACTTCAACCCCCGATCAGGAAACCACCATGAAGAAGACCCTCGCCTCGACCCTGTTTGCCGCCCTGCTCTTGAGCGCGGGTACGGCTCTCGCGCACGACGACGCCACGCTCGACGCGACCGCCGCCCCGAACGGCGGGCAGTTGCGCATGGCGGGCATGTATCACTTCGAGCTCGTGCTCGCGAAGGACAGCAAGGCGGCGAAGGACAACCCGGTCGTCGTCTACCTGAGCGACCACGCGGGGGCCAAGATCGCAAGCGCCGGTGCAAGCGGCACGGCGACGCTGCTCGGCGCTTCGGGCAAGGCGACCGCCACGCTCCGGCCCGACGGCGACAACCGATTGAAGGGCGTCGCGAAGTACGCATCGGCGCCGGACACGAAGGTCGTTCTGTCGATCACCCTGCCCGGCAAGCCGCCGGAGCAGGCGCGCTTCACGCCGTTCGCGCAGGCGGGCCAGGCGTCGGTGGCGAAGAAGTAGCAGGCGTCGGCGCGGCCGCGGTCCGCCTTGGCAGGTTGCACGTTGCGTTTGCGAGTTGCGAGTTGCGAGTTGGCGAGTTGCGCCTGGCGAGTGAACGAACAGCGCCCGCCGGGATCGAAGAAGCCGACGGCCGGACGACATCGATGTAATGCAGCCGTCATCTGCCTGACGCTGGCGGGCGGTCAACATACGGGCCGGTTCGCGCGCGACGCGAGATCGGGTTGGCGACTGCGTCATGCAGCGACGCGGAAGTTGCCCGATCGCCCTCGCCACCGCGGACTGCTTCAATCAGGAGTTCGAAATGACAAGCACACGCGCGAAATCCCTCTCTGCCTACATCGCCGCCTTCAGCGCGGCGATGTCGATCCCGCTTGCTGGCCTTGCAGCCGCGCCGGACGCGCATGACAGCGTCCATCCGGCAAGGGCCGATGCGGTTCAGGTCGCCCAGGCGATGCCGGCCCGTCCCGGCATGGGAATGGGCGGCGCCGGCACCCTGCCGGGTTACACCGAACAGATGCAGGCGATGCAGCAGATGCACGACAAGATGCTGGCCGCCAAGACACCCGACGAGCGCAATGCCCTGATGGCCGAACAGATGAAGCTGATGCACGGCGGCATGGCCATGATGGGCCGGATGGGGTCCACCACCATGCACGCCGGATCGGGGCACATGGCCGGGGCCGACGCCATGCTGGAGCAGCGCATCGACATGATGCAGTCCATGATGCAGATGATGATGGACCGCATGCAATACGCGCCTGCTGCGAAGTAGGCCGTCGCGCACCAGGGCCGAAAGGAGATGCACATGTTTCACGACGGTGGGTTCGGCATGGGTGGCATGGGCGGCATGTTCGGAGCGTGGTGGCTCTTCTGGCTCCTGCTCATCGGCGTGATCGCCGTCGTTGCCTGGGGTCGCCGCAGGCAACGGCGCGAGACGCCGCACGAGGTGCTGCAACGGCGCCTGGCGAGCGGCGAGCTCACGCCCGAGGACTACGAGAAACGCAAGGCGCTGCTCGATCGCGACGCGCCCGGCTCGAAGGGCTGACACGGTGAGCACGCCGTCGGATCACGAGGCGCACGCGGCGCACGGCAACGGTCACCGTCACGCGGAGGACAAGCCGCAGGTGCAACTCGCCGACGCCGGGCCCGGCACGATCTACACCTGCCCGATGCACCCGGAAATCCGGCAGGACCACCCGGGCAACTGCCCCAAGTGCGGCATGTCGCTCGAGCCGCTGATGCCGACGCTCGAAGACGATGAGGACCCGGAACTGGCCGACTTCCGGCGGCGCTTCTGGTGGACCCTGCCTTTCACCGCGGCGGTCGTCGCGCTGGCCATGGGCAGCCACCAGTTCCACTTTTTCGAGGGCGACACGCAGAACTGGGTCGAACTCGCACTCACGCTGCCGGTCGCGCTGTGGGCCGGCTGGCCGTTCTACGTGCGGGGCGCGCACTCCGTGATCAACCGCAGCCCCAACATGTGGACGCTGATCGGGCTCGGCACCGGCGTCGCCTTCGTCTACAGCGTCGTCGCGACGCTTGCGCCGCAGGTCTTTCCGCCGAACTTCGTCATCGGCGGGCGGGTCGCGGTGTACTTCGAAGCGGCGGCGGCGATCATCTCGCTGACCCTGCTCGGCCAGGTGCTCGAACTGAAGGCCCGCTCGCAGACCTCGGCCGCGATCCGGTCGCTGCTCGGCCTTGCGCCCAAGACGGCGCGACGCATCAAGGCCGACGACAGCGAGGAGGATGTGCCGCTGTCGCACGTGCACGTCGGCGACCGCTTGCGTGTGCGCCCGGGTGAGAAGGTGCCGGTCGACGGCGTCGTCATCGAGGGCAGCAGCGCGCTCGACGAATCGATGCTGACCGGCGAGCCGCTGCCGGTGACCAAGCGCCCGGGCGACAAGCTGATCGGCGCCACCATGAACACGAGCGGCGCGCTGGTGATGCGCTCCGAGCATGTCGGCGCGGCCACCGTGCTGTCGCAGATCGTGCAGATGGTCGCGCAGGCCCAGCGCTCGCGCGCGCCGATGCAGCGCCTGGCGGACGTCGTCGCCGGCTATTTCGTCGTCGCCGTGGTCGCGATCGCGCTGCTGACGTTCTTCGTCTGGGGCTTCTTCGGGCCCGAGCCGAGCTGGATCTTCGGCCTGATCAACGCGGTGGCCGTGCTCATCATCGCCTGCCCCTGCGCGCTCGGCCTCGCGACGCCGATGTCGATCATGGTCGCGACCGGCAAGGGGGCGACGAACGGCGTTCTCTTTCGCGACGCCGCGGCGATCGAGAACCTGCGAAAGGTCGATACGCTGATCGTCGACAAGACCGGCACCCTCACCGAGGGCCGCCCCGTGTACGAAAAGGCGATCGGCACGGACGCCTTCGACGCGCAGGAGGTGCTGCGGCTGGCCGCGAGCCTGGACCAGGGCAGCGAACACCCGCTCGCCGCGGCGATCGTCGCTGCCGCACGCGCGCAGGAGATGGCACTGGCCAGGCCCGAGGACTTCGACTCGGAGTCGGGCATCGGCGTGCGCGGGAGCGTCGAGGGCAAGGCGCTCGCGCTCGGCAACACGACCCTGATGGAACAACTCGGCGTGAAGGTCGATGCGCTGACCGGCGACGCCGAGGCGCTGCGCGCCCAGGGCGCGAGCGTGATGTACCTGGCGGTCGATGGCCGACTGGCCGGCCTGCTCGCGGTCTCCGATCCGATCAAGGCGACGACCCAGGATGCGCTCGCCTCGCTGCGCCGCTCCGGCCTGCGCATCGTGATGGCCACCGGCGACGGCCTGACGACAGCGCGCGCGGTCGGCAAGCGCCTCGGCATCGACGAGGTGCACGGCGAGGTCGATCCGGCCGACAAGTTGAAGCTCGTCGAGCGCCTGCAGTCCGAAGGCGGCATCGTCGCGATGGTGGGTGACGGCATCAACGACGCGCCGGCGCTCGCGCGCGCCGACGTCGGCATCGCCATGGGCACCGGCACCGACGTCGCGATGAACAGCGCGCAACTCACGCTCGTCAAGGGCGACCTGCGCGGCATCGCGACGGCGCGTGCATTGTCCGTGGCGACAATCGCGAACATGCGGCAGAACCTTGCGTTTGCCTTCGTCTACAACGCGCTCGGCGTGCCGCTCGCCGCCGGCGTGCTGTACCCGCTCACCGGATGGTTGCTGTCGCCGCTGATCGCGGCGCTGGCGATGAGCCTCAGCTCGGCGTCGGTGATCGGCAACGCGCTGCGGCTGCGCAAGGCGGAATTGCGGTCCGATTGAGCCTTCGCCAAGGCCGGGTGCTGGACGCGCAGCCTGCGGCATCGGTCGATCGAACTCCCTGACGGCTGGCCGCGTACGCACCGCCATCCGTGGCTCGACCCGCTGCCAGAAGTCGTCCCTCGTCGTCGATCGCCCGTGACCCGACCCGCCTCGCCGTCATCGTTTCGCCCCGACGCCGCGCCGAGGGCGGCTCGGGACGGCAGCGTACTATTTGCCGCTGACTTCCCGGTGCGCCCCTTGCCTGCCGTGAAGTGAGGCGCACGCGCAGAACCCCACCAATCACGACCACCCAGCGAAACGATGCGGCATGGATGAACCGAAGCAGCGTGGCCCTGGCGAACGAGCGTCCGCCCGGGAAGGCGGTGGCGCGCCGAGGCTCGGCCCATGCGCTTGAACTGCAGGTAATGTCACGACCCGCGTCGAATCCGACCGGGCCGCGCGACCCCTCGCTGCGCGACGCCGATGAGGTGGCTCGTGGCCTGGGCGCCGATCTGGCGCAGGGCCTGAGTTCGCGAGAGGCGTCGCGACGCCTCGCGCAGGACGGCCAGAACGCGTTGCGCGCGGCGGCGGTGCGGCCGTTGTGGCGCCGCTTGCTGACGCAGTTCCAGGATCCGCTGGTGTATCTGTTGCTGGTCGCGGTCGCGATTGCGCTCGTCGCCTGGCTGATCGAGGGGCGCGTCGGCTGGCCGGTGGATGCGATCGTCATCGGGGTGGTCGTGCTGCTCAACGCCACGCTCGGCTTCGTCGAGGAGGCACGCGCCGAGAACGCGGTTGCCGCGCTCGCGCGCATGACCGCGGTGAGTTCGACCGTTCTGCGCGACGGCCGCGAGCAGCGCGTGCCGAGCGCGCAGCTGGTGCGCGGTGACGTGCTCGTGCTCGGCGAGGGCGACGCCGTCGGCGCCGACGCGCGGCTGTTGCAGGCCAACAGCTTGCGCGTCCTCGAAGCCTCGCTCACCGGCGAGAGCGAGGCCGTGCTGAAGGATGCCACGACGCTGCCCGCCGCCGCCGCCTTGGGCGACAGGTTGAACCTGGTCTTCAAGGGCACCGCCGTCGTCCAGGGCACGGGCCGCGCCGTCGTCACGGCCACCGCGATGCGCACGCAGATGGGGGCGATCGCCGGCATGCTCGACGCGACGGCCGAAGTGCCGACGCCGCTGCAGCTGGAAGTGGCGCGCATCGGCCGCATGCTCGGCATCGCGGTGGTGGCGATCGCGATCGTCGTCGTCGGCACCATCCTGCTGCTGTCCGACATCCGCAGCGCGTCGGACGTCATCACCGTGCTGCTGCTCGGCGTGTCGCTCGCGGTGGCCGCGGTGCCCGAAGGCCTGCCGGCGATCCTGTCGGTGGTGCTGGCGCTCGGCGTGCAGCGCATGGCCCGGCGCAATGCGGTCGTCAAGAAGCTGTCGTCGGTGGAGACGCTGGGCTCGGCCTCCGTCATCTGCACCGACAAGACCGGCACGCTGACGCGCTCGGAGATGACGATCGAGAAGGTGCTCACCGCTTCCGGTGGCAGCCGCGTCAGCGGCGTCGGCTACGCGCCGCAGGGGCAGGTGCGCAACGAGGGCGGCTTGCTCACCGATGGCCCGCTCCATGCCGAGCAGGTCGTCGTGCTCTGTGGCGGCAGTCTCGCCAGCAACGCCGACCTGCGCCAGGCCGACAACGGCGTGTGGGAGATCCAGG
>JAMLIM010000018.1 GCA_023954175.1 Rhizobacter sp. | reverse complement strand
CGTCGGCTACGGCGAAGTCGGCCGCATCCTGGCCGAGGATCTGCGCAAGCAGGGCGTCGCCGTGAGCGCCTACGACACGAAGCTCGATCTCGGCCAGGGCGCCGCGCTACGCACGCATGCGGCAGCGCACGGCGTGCAGCTCGCGGCGACGCACGCGAAACTCGCGGCGCAGCGGGACCTGATCGTGAGCGCCGTGACCGCGAGCCAGGCGGTGCCGGTGGCGCAGGCCTGCGCACCGGCGGTGCGGCGCGGCGCCTGGTTTCTCGACTTCAATTCGGCCTCGCCCGGCGCCAAGCAGCGCGCAGCGGGCCTGATCGACACGGCCGGCGGCAGCTATGTCGAGGCGGCGGTGATGACCTCGATCCCGCCCTATCGCATCAAGGTGCCGTTGTTGCTCGGCGGGCCGCACGCGGCAGCGCTGCAGCCACACCTGGCCGCGCTCGGCTTCGCCGCCGAAGTCGTGAGCGACAAGCTCGGCGTCGCCTCCGCCACCAAGATGTGCCGCAGCGTGATGATCAAGGGGCTGGAGGCGATGGTGATCGAGAGCTTCACGACGGCGCGCGCCTACGGCGTCGAGGACGCGGTGATCGCGTCGCTGCACGAGACCTTCCCCGGCATCGACTGGGAGAAGCAGGGCGCGTACTTCTTCCAGCGCGTGATCGAGCACGGGCGGCGTCGCAGCGAGGAGGTGCACGAGGTCGCCGAAACGGTGCGCGAGATCGGCCTCACGCCCTGGTCGGCGAGCGGCACCGCGGCGCGCCAGGCCTGGGTCGCCGATCTGGCCGACGCCGGGTGCTTCGGCGCGCGCGATACCAAGGGTTTCGCGCGCAGCGCCGACTGGCGCGTCGAGGCGGATCGCATCCTCGCAACCGACCCGAAGCCGAAACCCGAAACAACGGAGATCGAAGAATGAAGACCCAAGTCGCCATCATCGGCGGCGGCCCTGCCGGGCTGCTGCTCTCGGAGATACTGCACCGCGCCGGCATCGAAAGCGTCGTGCTCGAACAGCGCAGCCGCGCCTACGTGCTCGGCCGCATCCGCGCCGGCGTCATCGAGCAGGGCGCGGTCGAGGTGCTGTGCGAGAACGGCCTCGGCGAGCGCCTGTTGCGCGAAGGTCATGTGCACGACGGCGCGCAGCTCGTCTGGGCCGGGCGCGACAGCTTCTTCATCGACTGCTACAAGCAGGCCGGCAAGCGCTTCACGACGTACGGCCAGACGCAGGTGCAGGAAGACCTGTTCGCCGCCGCCGACCGGCGCAACGCGACCGTGCTCGATGAGACGACCGACGTCATGCCGATGGACGTGACGAGCGAGCACCCCTACGTCACCTTCAAGCATCGCGGCGAAAGCTTCCGGCTCGATTGCGACTACATCGCCGGCTGCGACGGCTCGCACGGCGTGTCGCGCACCGTGATCCCGGCCGACGTGCTCAAGTTCTACGAGAAGGTCTTCCCGTTCGGCTGGCTCGGCGTCCTCTCCGAAACGCCGCCGATCGAGCACCTGACGTATGCGAACCACCCGCGCGGCTTTGCGCTGGCGTCGATGCGTCACTCGATGCTCAGCCGCTACTACATCCAGGTGCCGCTCGACAATCGCATCGAGGACTGGCCGGACGACCGCTTCTGGGAAGAGCTGAAGGCGCGCTACCCGAAGGAGATCGCCGACGCGATCGTCACCGGCCCGTCGATCGAGAAGTCGATCGCGCCGCTGCGCAGCTTCGTCGCCGAGCCGATGCGCCACGGGCGCCTGTTCCTCGCCGGCGACGCCGCCCACATCGTGCCGCCGACAGGGGCCAAAGGCCTCAACCTCGCGGTGTCCGACGTGTTCTATCTGTCGCGCGCGCTCGCGAGCCACTTCAACCACGGCTCGGACGCGATGCTCGACAGCTACAGCGAGATGGCGCTGCGCCGGGTCTGGAGTTCGGTGCGCTTCTCGTGGTGGCTGACGAACCTGATGCACCGCTTCCCCGGCATGAGCGACTTCGACCAGCGCGCGCAGGAGGCCGAGCTCAACTTCCTCGCCACCTCGCATCACGCGCACGCAAGCGTCGCCGAGCAGTACGCGGGCATGCCGTTCGAGGGTGCGCATCTATGAGCGCTGAGGCCCCGTTCGCGAAGACGCCGGGCTGGCTCGACTGGTACGCCGGGCCGAGCAAGCCGCGCTTCAAGCTGCCGCCCGGCAGCGTCGACGCGCACTGCCACGTCTTCGGCCCGGGCGCCGAGTTTCCGTTTGCGCCGGAGCGCAAGTACACCCCGTGCGACGCGAGCAAGGCGCAGCTCTTTGCGCTGCGCGACCACCTCGGCTTCACGCGCAACGTCGTCGTGCAGGCGACGTGCCACGGCGCGGACAACCGGGCGATGGTCGATGCGCTCGTGCATTCGAACGGCATGGCGCGCGGCATCGCGACCGTCAGGCGTTCGATCACCGACGCCGAACTGCAGGACCTGCATGCAGCGGGTGTGCGCGGCGTGCGCTTCAACTTCGTCAAGCGGCTGGTGGACTTCACGCCCAAGGACGAGCTGATGGAGATCGCCGCCCGCATCGCCCCGCTCGGCTGGCACGTGGTGATCTACTTCGAGGCGGTCGACCTGCCCGAGCTGTGGGACTTCTTCACCGCGCTGCCGACCACCGTCGTCGTCGACCACATGGGCCGGCCCGACGTGAGCCTGGCCGTCGATGGCCCGCAGTTCGAGCTGTTCGTGAAGTTCATGCGCGAGTACCCGAACGTGTGGAGCAAGGTGAGCTGCCCGGAGCGGCTCTCCATCACCGGCCCGAAGGCACTGGAGGGTGAGCGTTCGGCGTACCGCGACGTCGTGCCCTTCGCCCGCCGCATCGTCGAGACCTTCCCGGATCGCGTGCTGTGGGGAACCGACTGGCCACATCCGAACCTGAAGGATCACATGCCCGACGACGGGCTGCTGGTCGACTTCATCCCGCACATCGCGGTCACGCCCGAACTCCAGCGCCGGCTGCTGGTCGACAACCCGATGCGCCTGTATTGGCCGGAGGAGCTCTAGATGGCACTCAAGAAACCGTATCTCGACGTTCCGGGGACGACGATCTTCGACGCCGATCAATCGCGCAAGGGCTACCACCTGAACCAGTTCTGCATGTCGCTGATGAAGGCCGAGAACCGCGCGCGCTTCAAGGCCGACGAGCGCGCCTACCTCGACGAATGGCCGATGACGGAAGAGCAGAAGCTCGCCGTGCTGGCGCGCGACCTGAACCGCTGCATGGCGCTCGGCGGCAACATCTACTTCCTCGCCAAGCTGGGCGCCACCCACGGCCTCTCGTTCCAGCAGATGGCCGGCAGCATGACGGGCATGAGCGAAGCGCAGTACCGCGAGATGATGGTCAAGGGCGGTCGCTCGATCGAGGGCAACCGCTACATCGGCGAAGACGGCGACGCCCAGGCCCATCGCCAGCCGCAGGGCGCGGCGGCGAAGGAAGAGAAGGCATGACGATGGCCCGCATCACCGCAAGCGTCTACACCTCGCACGTGCCCGCGATCGGCGCCGCGATCGATCACGGCAAGACGGGGGAGCCGTACTGGCAGCCCGTCTTCAAGGGCTACGAGTTCTCCAAGCAGTGGCTGAAGGAGAACACGCCGGACGTGATCTTCCTCGTCTACAACGATCACGCCACCGCGTTCAGCCTCGACATGATCCCGACCTTCGCGATCGGCACCGCCGCCGCGTTCGCCCCTGCCGACGAGGGCTATGGCGCGCGACCGGTGCCGACCGTGATCGGCCACCCGGAGCTCGCATCGCACATCGCGCAGAGCGTGATCCAGGACGACTTCGACCTCACGATCGTCAACAAGATGGACGTCGATCACGGCCTGACGGTGCCGCTGTCGCTGATGTGCGGCGAGCCGCCCGCGTCCGATTTCCGCTGGCCGTGCCCGGTGATTCCGTTTGCCGTCAACGTCGTGCAGTACCCGGTGCCCTCGGGCCGGCGCTGCTTCATGCTCGGGCAGGCGATCCGGCGCGCGGTCGAGTCCTACGACGTGCCGCTCAGGGTGCAGATCTGGGGCACCGGCGGCATGAGCCACCAGCTGCAGGGGCCGCGCGCGGGGCTCATCAACGCCGAGTGGGACAACCGCTTCCTGGATCGACTCATCGCCGACCCGGCCGAGCTCGCGCAGATGCCGCACATCGACTACGTGCGCGAAGCCGGCTCCGAAGGCATCGAGCTCGTGATGTGGTTGATCGCGCGCGGCGCGATGGCGGACGTGGCGGGCGGCAAGGCGCCGAGCGTGAAGCACCGCTTCTTCCACGTGCCGGCGTCCAACACGGCCGTCGGCCACCTGATCCTGGAGAACAACACATGACGATCAAGGTCGCATTGGCAGGTGCCGGCGCGTTCGGCATCAAGCATCTGGATGCCATCAGGCTGATCGACGGCGTCGAGGTCGTCTCGCTCGTCAGCCGCGAACTCGACAAGACGAAGGCGGTGGCGGACAAGTACCGCATCGGGCACGTCACGACCGACCTCGCCGACAGCCTGGCGCTGAAAGAGGTCGACGCCGTCATCCTGTGCACGCCGACGCAGATGCATGCGGCACAGGCGATCGCCTGCCTGAAGGCGG
This sequence comes from Rhizobacter sp., assembly GCA_023954175.1. Classification (GTDB taxonomy): domain Bacteria; phylum Pseudomonadota; class Gammaproteobacteria; order Burkholderiales; family Burkholderiaceae_C; genus CAIKUF01. The sequence continues at coordinate 48,747 of JAMLIM010000018.1, read as the reverse complement.
GCAAGCACGTGCAGGTCGAGATCCCGCTCGCCGATGCGCTGGCCGACGCCGAGGCCGTCGTCGCGCTGCAGAAGCTGACCGGCCTCGTCGCGATGTGCGGCCACACGCGGCGCTTCAATCCGAGCCATCAATACGTGCACCGGCGCATCACGGCGGGCGAATTCAACGTCCTGCAGATGGACGTGCAGACCTACTTCTTCCGCCGCACGAACATGAACGCGCTCGGCCAGCCGCGCAGCTGGACCGACCATCTGCTGTGGCACCACGCGGCGCACACGGTGGACCTGTTCGCCTGGCAGTGCGGCAGCGAGATCGTGCAGGCCAACGCGATCCAGGGGCCGATGCATCCGGTGCTCGGCATCGCGATGGATATGTCGATCCAGATCAAGGCGGCGAGCGGCGCGATCTGTACGCTCAGCCTCTCGTTCAACAACGAAGGTCCGCTTGGCACCTTCTTTCGCTACATTGGCGACAGCGCGACCTATATCGCACGCTACGACGATCTCTTCGACGGCAAGGAAGAGAAGATCGACGTGTCGAAAGTGGCGGTCTCGATGAACGGGATCGAACTGCAGGACCGCGAGTTCTTCGCCGCAATCAGGGAAAACCGCGAGCCCAATGCCAGTGTCGAGCAGGTGCTGCCTTGCTACCGTGTGCTGCACGCGCTCGAAGCCCAGCTCGCCGGCGGCTGAGCGATCGACAACAGACTTTCAACCCCAAGGAGACAAGCCATGAAACATGCCCTTCGCAAGATCCTCGGTGCGATCGCCCTCGTCGGCGCCGCGCAGGCGAGCCACGCGGCCGACGTGACGCTGCGCTTCCACCAGTTCCTGCCGCCGCAGGCGACGATCCCCTCGATCGCGATCAAACCCTGGGCCGAGAAGGTCGAGAAGGAGAGCGGCGGGCGCATCAAGGTGCAGCGCTTCGACAGCATGGCGCTCGGCGGCAAGCCGCCCGAGCTCTTCGACCAGGCCAAGGACGGCATCGTCGACATCGTCTGGACCGTGCTCGGCTACACGCCGGGGCGCTTCCCGAAGACCGAGGCCTTCGAGCTGCCGTTCACCACCGGTCTTGCCGAACCCGGCTCGCGCGCGTTCCAGGAGTTCGTCGAGAAGTACGCGATGGACGAGTTCAAGGACGTGCACCTGATCGCGGTCCACGTGCACGGCCCGGGCCTCTTTCACAGCGTGACGCCGATCACCAAGCTCGAGGACCTGAAGGGCATGAAGGTGCGCGGCGGATCGCGCGTCGTCAACATCATGCTCGAGCAGCTCGGCGCGGTGCCGGTGGGCATGCCCGTGCCGGCCGTCAGCGAGGCGCTCTCGAAAGGCGTGATCCAGGCGACGACGATCCCATGGGAAGTGGTGCCGGCGCTGAAGGTCGAGCAACTCGCCAAGAACTCGACCGGCTTCTCGGGCAACAAGGGCCTGTACACACAGACCTTTGCGGTGGCGATGAACAAAGCCGCCTACGACAAGCTGCCCCCGGACCTGAAGAAGGTCATCGACAACAACTCGGGCATGGTCGCCGCAGCGATGTTCGGCAAGGCCATGGACGAAGGCGACAAGCGCGGCCTGGCGGTTGCGACAAAGGCCGGCAACAACATCATCACCCTGAGCCCGGAAGAGACGGCGCGCTGGAAGCGCGTCGCGAACGGCACGCGCGCCATCTGGTACAAAGAAGTGGCGAGCAAGGGGCTCGACGGCCAGAAGCTCGCCGCCGACGCCGATGCGCTGGTCGAGAAGTACTCGAAGAAGTAGGCGCCCTTGTCTTCACCTGATACGGCGGCGCGGCGCGCCGCCGTGTCGCCCTCATGAGCAAGACCATCTACGGCGCGAGCCGCGTTTTCGCATGGTTCGGCACGCTCGTGCTGGTGACGATCGCCGTCATCAGCGTCTTGAGCATCGCCGGGCGTGCCTTTGCCTTCGCCGGCCTCGGCCCGATACCGGGTGACTTCGAGCTGGTCGAGGCGGGCACCGCGCTGGCCGTGTTCTGCTTCTTGCCGTGGTGCCATCTGAAGCGCGGCCATGCGACGGTGGACATGCTCTGGTCGCACTACCCGACGCGCATGCGGCGTGGCTTGGAGATCCTCACCGAAGCGCTGATGCTCTTCGTGTGGCTGCTGCTCGTCTGGCGCATGGGCGTCTCGATGCTGGACTACCGCGCCAACGGCGAGGTCAGCTTCATCCTGCAGATGCCCGTCTGGTGGGGCTATGCAGCGTCGATGCTGCCGGCCGCCTTCGGCTGCCTCGCCTACGGCTTGCGGCTGCTCGAAGCGCTCGGCCTGGCCGCGCCGCCTGCAGCGCTGGTCCCGGAAGGGAGCGTGCATTGATGGACCCGCTCTGGCTCGCGACGGCGTCGTTTCCCGTCATGTTGCTGCTGATCTTTCTGCGCGTGCCGATCGGCCTGGCGATGCTCGCCGTCGGCCTCGTCGGCTCGTGGCAGGTCTATGGCAGCGCGGCACCGCTGCTCAACCAGATGAAGACGCTGGCCTACAGCACGTTTTCCACCCATTCGCTCTCGATCGTGCCGCTGTTCCTGCTGATGGGGCAGTTTGCCGCGCTCGGCGGCATGTCGCGCGCGCTGTTCAAGGCGGCCGAGGCCTTCATGGGCCACCGCAAGGGCGGCGTCGCGATGGCGGCGATCGGCGCCTGCGCGGGGTTCGGCTCGATCTGCGGTTCGTCGCTCGCGACGGCGGCGACGATGGGCCAGGTCGCGCTGCCCGAGCTGCGCCGTGCAGGCTACGCCGGCAGCCTCGCCACCGGCGCGCTCGCCGCCGGCGGCACGCTCGGCATCCTGATCCCGCCGTCGATCGTGCTCGTCATCTACGCGATCCTGGCTGAGCAGAACATCGCCAAGATGTTCGCCGCCGCCTTCGTGCCCGGCATCCTCGCCGCGCTCGGATACATGGCGGTGATCGCGATCGTCGTTCGGCTCAAGCCCGGCCTGGCCGGCACCATGTCGCCGATGCCCTGGCCGGAGCGGATCGAGGCGCTCGCCGCGGTGTGGCCGGTGATGCTGATCTTCGTCGTCGTCATCGGCGGCATCTACACCGGCATCTTCACGCCGACCGAAGGCGCCGCGGTCGGCGCCGTATCGACCGGGCTGCTCGCCTGGTGGCGCGGCGGCTTCAGCCGCGACCGGCTGCTCGGCTCGTTCGAGGCGACCGCGAGCGGCACCGGGATGGTGTTCCTGATCGTGCTCGGCGCCGCCGCCTACAACAGCTTCCTTGCGCTGTCGCAACTGCCGCAGGAGCTCGCCGCCTGGGTCGGCATGCAGGGCCTGAGCCCCTATGCGGTGCTGTCGGCGATTCTCGTCTTCTATCTCGTCTTCGGCTGCGTGATGGATTCGCTGTCGATGATCCTGCTGACGATCCCGATCTTCTTCCCGATGGTCTCGGGGCTCGACTTCGGCCTGTCGCCCGAGCACACCGCGATCTGGTTCGGCGTCCTCGTGCTGATCGTGGTCGAGGTCGGTCTCATCACGCCGCCGGTCGGCATGAACCTGTTCGTCATCCAGTCGATGGCGCCCGACATCGCGATCGGCGAGACCTACCGTGGCGTCTGGCCGTTCGTCGCGAGCGACCTGCTGCGCGTCGTCGTCCTCGTGCTGTTCCCGGCGATCACGCTGTTCGTGCTGCGCTGGTAGGCGGGGCGGCGTGCAGCATGCGGCCGACGCGGGCGACCCACGCGGATGGCCCACGCGGATGGCCGATGCAGGCAGCCAATAATGGTCGCCTGCGCGGCCCGTCGCTGCCGCGGGAAGCCCATGCATGACGAACGCCGCGCCAGCCTTGAAACATGATCTCGATCTGGCCGTGATCGGCGCCGGGCCCGCCGGCCTCGCGCTCGCGCTGCACGCCGCACGCGCGCTGCCGAAGGCGACGGTGACGATCTACGACGCGCGTGCGGAGGATGTGGACATCGCACGCGACCCGCGCACGATCGCGTTGTCGCTCGGCAGCGTGCAGTTGCTGCAGCGGCTCGAGGCATGGAACAGCGAACGCGCGCAGGCCATCCTCGAGGTCCACGTGTCGCAGCAGCCGCCGAGCTGGGGGCCGTTCGGCGAACCCGAATTGCGCATCCGCGCGAGCGACGAATCGGTGCCGATGCTCGGCGCGGTGCTCAGCTATGGCGAAATCGTCGCCCCGTTGCAGGCGGCCTGGCTGGCGGCGGCCGCGCACGAGCCGCAGCGCCTGCGCAGCCGTTTCGGCACGCCGGTGTCGGCGCTGAAGAACCTCGATGCAGGGGTCGAGGTCGACGCCGGCATCGCCGAACGTTTCGATCTGGCCGTCGTCGCCGAAGGCGGGGTGTTCTCCGACCAGGCGCGCAAGGCGATCGCCCACGACTACAAGCAGACCGCGTGGGTCGGCAGGGTGACGATCGAGGGCGGCGCCCCCGGAACGGCGTACGAGCGATTCACGCGCCAGGGCCCGGCCGCCCTGCTGCCCCTGAAGGGCGACGGTGCAAAGGGGCCGCGGCACAGCGCCGCGCTCGTCTGGTGCGTCAACGCCGACGACGATCCGGTGCGCGACCTCGACGACGCGCAGCGCCTGACGGTGCTCGCGAGCATCTTCCATCCGTGCGTCGGGCGGCTCACCGGCGTGTCGCCGCTGAAACATTTCGCGCTCGGCCTGAACGCCGAGCGCACCCTGGTCGACGGGCGCACGGTACGCATCGGCAACGCGGCGCAGACGCTGCATCCGGTCGCCGGCCAGGGGTTGAACCTCGGCCTGCGCGACGCCTTCGAGCTCGTGCGCGCGCTCGCCGCGGATGCGGGGGTCGGCGCGGGGGTCGGCGCGGGGGTCGGCGCGCGTGTCGGCGACATCGATGCCGTCCTGCGCCACCTCGAATGGCAGCGCGCGCCCGACCGCTGGGGCATGATCGCCGCGACCGACTTCCTCGCCCGCAGCTTCACCTGGCAGCTGCCCGGCCTCGGCGCGGCGCGCGGGCTCGGGCTCGCGTCGCTGCAGGCACTCGCGCCGCTGAAGTCGGCGATCGCGCGCCAGATGATGTTCGGTTCGCGCTGACCTGGCCCGGCCACCGCCGGGCGGCTCCGATTCGATTGTGCTGCCCGCGGCGAGGTGCGCGTCGAAGGCCTCGCGAGTGCGTCGCGAGTGCGTCGCCGATGCGCGGATTGAGCGACGCGTCCGAGCCGTTATCGAACTGACAGGCGATTGCGTGTCAGATTTCGCATTCGCGCGCGACCCTGCGGATGCACACTGCTTCTACCCGCCGCCCGCGAGGATCGCAATGGCCTCGACTCCGCACAACTCGTTCTTCCGCCGCTTCGTGAACCGGCAACCCGTGCCGACGCAGGAAGACCCTGCGGACATGGGGACCGCGTTCGGCCTCGAAGCAAGCCTCGGCCCGGTCGGTGATCTGGACGCCGAAGACGACGATACGGACGGCGTGGCGCGCAGCGAGCATGCGCCGATGGATTGGCTGCACCAGCGCAGCCGGCGGCCGAAACGCTGACCGGCGGAAGCGACCGCCCGGTGCGCGCCGTTCAGCGCACCAGCAACATCGGCGTCTTGCAGTGGGCGAGCACCTTGGCGGTGACGGAGCCCATCACGAGGCCACTCAGGTTGCCGTGGCCGTGCGAGCCCATCATCAGCAGATCGTAGCGTCCGCTCGTCGCCTGGCGCACGATCAGCTCGGCGGGCTGGCCGACGCGGCTGACGTAGCTGGCCTCGATGCCCTGGCGCGCGAGAAAGGCGCGGATCGGCTTGAACACCTTCGCGCCCTCCTCTTCGTAGTAGGCCTTGAGGACCTCCTTGGCGATCACCGCGGTGGCGCGCCCGGGCATGGGCGAGACCACCGTCAGCAGCGTGTAGTCGTGGTGCGCGCCGAGCCACTCGTCGTGCGCCGCCAGGTAGGCGAGCATGCGCTTCGTGAATCGGCTGCCGTCGACGGCGACGAGAATCTTCATGGCCTGACTCCTTCGGTTGTCGGATGGGCGACGCTCACAGTGTGGCGCCATCGGCAGGCGATGTCTTGACGCGTGTCATTGGCGGCCGTCTGCCTCGAACAGGCGCAAGGGGTCGAAGCCATCGACCTCGCCCTTTCGCGTATGGCCGCGCGCATTGCACACGACACGCGTCGATCGCCCATCGGTGGCCTCGACCCGATAGTCGTGCCGGCAGTGGACATGGCCGTGGATCCAGAGGTTCGCCAGCGGCAGCAGATCGTCGTCCGCGTTGCAGAAGCTCGCCGTCGTCGGCTGCGCGCCGTAGCGCGGGTCGGCACTGCGAAAGCTCGGGGCGAAGTGCGTGATCGCGACCGTCACGTCCCAGTCGCCGCGCGGCCGCCGCAGCTCGGCCTCGAGCCAGCGTCGGCAGGCGAGCGACTCCTCGCGCGACTGCCCGGCGTCGAACGGCCGGCCGTTGCGCGTCGCCTGCATCAGGCGCATGAAGTAGCCGGCGGCGCGCATGGCGCGCTCGCGCTGCTCGGCGCCGAAGAGGTCGAAGTCGTTCCAGCGCGTCGTCGCGACGAAGCGCACGCGCAGGCCTTGCGCGTCGGTCAGGCACAGGCTCTCGCATTCGAGCAGCCGGATGCCGATCGCGTCGCAGCGCGCACGCAGCGCCGGCCACGCGGTGCCGAGCTCGCGGCCGTCGAACTCATGGTTGCCGGCGACATAGAGGACCGGCACCGGCCAGCCGCGAAAGCGCTCGAGCGCGGCCCAGGTGCTGTCGATGTCGCCCGCGAGCACGAGCAGGTCGGCGCCCGGCGCCGGTGCGGGCTCGAAGACCTCGGTTTCGAGATGCAGATCGGAGAGCAGTTGCAGCCGCATGCGTCGAATTGCGCTAACGCGGGTCGGATGCGGCGGCCGACGAGTCCGGGGCTCGCCTCCTCATCCTGCCCCGTGGCAGAGCTTGTACTTCTTGCCGCTGCCGCAGGGGCAGGGGTCGTTGCGGCCGACCTTGGGCGTGTCGCGCCGGACCGTCTCGACGCGGTAGCGCTCGTCCTGCGTCAGCTCGGCGATATCGGCGACCGCGGCGACGAGCTCCACGATCGCCTCGTCGAGCGAAGCAAGCGGCAGATCCTTGTCGAGCATGGCGATGATTTCGCGCTCATCGTCGTTGTCGGCCGGCAGGTGCCGGAACAGCCGCGCGAGCGCCGCCATCACCGCCTCGTCGGTCGAATCGAAGAGGCCGGGAAACGTCATGCAGGCCGCCTCGAAGCCCGTCACCCAGGGCGCGATCGGCCGCGAGATGGGGGCGAGTTCGGCCAAGGGGTCGGGCTCTGCCGCACCTTCGGCGTCGAGTTGCGCGTCGCTGTCGGCATCGGCGGGCCCGGCCGCCGCCGCAGCGTCTTCGTCGTCTTCCAGGATCAGCGGATCGAACCAGCCGTCTTCGAGCAGCGCGCGATTGAGCGCGGCGTGGCGCCGCAGCACGAGGGCGCGGATGCGTTCGGCACCGGCATCGCCCTCGGGCGGCGGCCGGCTCTCGATGTCGAACACCGGCGGCAGCCAGCGCTCGGCCCCGACGAGCGTCGGCTGCACGATCACGCCGCACAGGTAGCCGTCGAGCATGACGACGTCCATCGGCATCAAGGGCTCGGGCAGGTCCGCGAGCAACCCGTCGAGCTCGCGGAACTCGGCGTCGCTCAGGTCGCGCGCGGCGACGGGCAGTTCGGGGGCAGCCATGCAGTGCCCGCCCTACGCGGTGAGCCGCTCCACGATGCGCGCCTTGGTCGCCTTCAGCTCGGTCGGCAGATGCCAGGCGAGCTCCTCGAACAGCGCGTCGTGCAGCGTCATCTCGGCCTGCCAGGCGCTCGGGTCGATGCTCGTCACCTGCTGGAAGCGCGCAGGCGGGAAGTCGAGCCCGGTCCAGTTCAGGTCTTCGTAGCGCGGGCTGGTGCCGAACACATGTTCGACGCCCTCGCCGCGGCCCTGCACGCGGTCGAGCATCCACTTCAGCACGCGCATGTTCTCGCCGTAGCCGGGCCAGATGAACTTGCCGTCCGCGCCCTTTCGGAACCAGTTGACGCAGAAGATCTTCGGCACCTTGGCGCCGCTCTTCGTGCACAGCGCGGCGATGCGCTTGCCCATGTCCAGCCAGTGCTGGAAGTAGTCGCTCATGTTGTAGCCGGTGAACGGCAGCATCGCGAACGGGTCGCGCCGCACGACGCCGGTCTGGCCGACGATGGCGGCCGTCGTCTCGCTGCCCATCGTCGCTGCCATGTAGACGCCTTCGACCCAGTCGCGCGCCTCGGTCACGAGCGGCACGGTCGTCGAGCGCCGGCCGCCGAAGATGAAGGCGTCGATCGCGACGCCGTTCGGGTTGTCCCACTCGGGGTCGAGCGCGGGGTTGTGCGTCGCCGAGACGGTGAAGCGTGAGTTCGGATGCGCCGCCTTGGCGCCGGTCTCCTTGCCGATCGCGGGCGTCCAGTCCCTGCCCTGCCAGTCGATGCAGTGCGCGGGCGGGGTCTCGGTCATGCCCTCCCACCAGACATCGCCGTCGTCGGTGAGCGCGACGTTGGTGAAGATCACGTCGCGCTTCAGGGTCGCCATGCAATTGGCGTTGGTCTTGTCGTTGGTGCCGGGGGCGACGCCGAAATAGCCGGCCTCGGGGTTGATCGCGTACAGGCGCCCGTCGTCGCCGGGCTTGATCCAGGCGATGTCGTCGCCGATCGTCGTCACCTTCCAGCCCTCGAAACCGGCCGGCGGCACGAGCATCGCGAAGTTGGTCTTGCCGCAGGCGCTCGGGAAGGCGGCGGCGACGTGGTGCTTCTTCCCTTCGGGCGAGGTCACGCCCAGCAGCAGCATGTGCTCGGCGAGCCAGCCGAGTTCGGCGCCCTTCTCGCGCCCCATCCAGCTCGCAATGCGCAGCGCGAAGCACTTCTTGCCCAGCAGGGCGTTACCGCCATAGCCCGAGCCGTAGCTCCAGATCTCGCGCGTCTCGGGGTAGTGGACGATGTACTTGGTGTCGTTGCACGGCCAGGCGACATCCTGCTGTTGCGGCTCGAGCGGCGCGCCCACGGTGTGCATGCAGGGCACGAAATCGCCGTCGGCACCGAGCACGTCGAGCGCGCCGCGGCCCATGCGCGTCATGAGCTTCATGTTGACGGCAACGTAGGCGCTGTCACTCAGCTCGACGCCGATGTGCGCGATCGGCGAGCCGAGCGGCCCCATGCTGAACGGCACGACGTACATCGTGCGGCCGCGCATGCTGCCCTTGAAGAGCGCTTTTTCACCGGTCTGCAACAACTCGCGCATCTCGGCCGGCGCGACCCAGTTGTTGGTCGGCCCGGCGTCCTGCTTGTGCTCGCAGCAGATGAAGGTGCGGCCCTCGACGCGGGCGACGTCGCCCGGGTCGCTGCGCGCGAGGAAGCTGTGCGGGCGCAGCTCGGGGTTCAGCCGGATGAAGGCACCTGCATCGACGAGCTGCTGGCACAGGCGGTCGTATTCCTCGTCGCTGCCGTCGCACCAGACGACATCCTTCGCGCCGGTGAGCGCGGCCATCTCGCCGACCCAGGCGATCAGGCGCTCGTGTTTGACATGCGGGGGTACGTTCAGGCGCGCGGTCGCGCTCGCGGTCGAGTTCATGGGGCCAGTCCCTGGAGTTGATAAATCGAAATGTCGGAATTGGGTCAACCCCTCGCAGGTTGCGCGGGGCTCACCCAATGCCGCGTGATTCGAAGCCCAAGGGTCGGGGCCGTTGTCTGTGACACCCACTGCGAAACCGGCTGTGATCGAGCCGGCACGCCCCGGGGGGCGGATTCTCGCGCCATCGTGGCGGCGCGTCACCCCCGGTTCACGGGCCTGTCCTGCCGGTAGGGCAGGGCAACAAGTCTATCTACTTTTCCAGGTGCCCCGGGCCGCATTGCCCCGCCGAGGCGCGGGGGGACCCGGGTTCGTCCGGCACTGCCTGCCGCGGCTGCGGATCGCCCGCGCGGATGGCCCTTCACGCCGCTCAGGCAATCGCCGCGCCCTTGATCTGCGCCTGCACCGGCAGCCCGGGGCGCAGCGCGAGCGCGTCCGCCGACCGGCGCGTGATGCGTGCCAGCAGCGTGGTCGAGCGGCCCGTGCCCAGGCGCACCATCACGTGACCCGGCGTGTCGTCGGCAACGCCGAGCACGGTGACGGGCAGGATGTTCAGGATGCTGGTATCGGCGTGTCGGGACAGGGTCAGGCTGACGTCGCGCGCCATCACGCGCACCACACGGCGCGTGCCCGGGGCTGCGTCCGCACTCGGCAGCAGGAGCTCGCCGCCATCGAAGGTGACGCAGGCAATGCGGTCGTGTGTGTGGTAGGCGCTCACTTCCACATCCAGCGCAGCCTGCGCGGTGTCGCCGTGCGCGAGCGGCAGGTCGAGCCGCGTCAGCAACTCGGCCGTCGGCCCGCTCGCACGCACCCGCCCCGCTTCGAGCAGCACCGTGTGGCGCGTCAGTTGCGCCACCTCTTCCGGCGCGTGACTGACGTAGATCGCGGGGATCGCCAGCTCCGACTGCAACTTCTGCAGGCACGCCATCAGTTCGGCCCGGCGCGGCAGGTCGAGCGACGCGAGCGGCTCGTCGAGCAACAAGAGGCGCGGACTCGCGACGAGCGCACGGCCGATCGCGACGCGCTGCGCCTCGCCGCCCGACAGCCGCTCCGGCCGGCGCTCGAGCAGCGGCGCCAGGTCGAGCAGGGCGAGCACCTGGTCGAAGTCGACCCGCTGCTCCCCGGCCGGCACGCGCCGGCGCGCGAACTCGAGGTTGCCGCGCACGCTCAGGTGCGCGAAAAGCGCCGCCTGCTGGAACACCATGCCGAGCGCGCGCCGGTGCGGCGGCACGAAGATGCCGCGCGCGTCGTCCTGCCAGAGCTCGCCGCCGATGCAAAGGCGCCCGCGCGCACGCTGCAAACCGGCGATCGCCCGCAGGCAACTCGTCTTGCCACTCGCCGACGCACCGAACAGCGCACTGAAGCCGGCACCCGGCAGCCGGATGTCGACGTCCAGGCTGAAACCGGGGTAGGCGAGCGCGAGGCGCGCTTCGATGGCGCTCGTCATGCGAAGCGGCTCGCTGGGCGACGCCCCTGCTGCGCGGTCACGGGACTGCCTTTCGCCGGCCCGGATTGAACGCGTACAGCAGCAGCAGCACGACGAAGCTGAAGCCGAGCATCGCCGCCGACAGGGCGTGCGCCGGCGCGTAGTCGAGCGCTTCGACGTGGTCGAAGATCAGCACCGACAGCACGCGCGTCTGGCCCGGGATGTTGCCGCCGATCATCAGCACGACGCCGAACTCGCCCATCGTGTGCGCGAAGCCGAGCACGATCGCCGTCAGCAGGCCGGGCCGCGCGAGCGGCAGCACGACGTGAAAGAAGCGGTCCCACGCGCCGGCGCGCAGCGTTGCCGCGGCTTCGAGCGTCGTCTCGCCGATCGCCTCGAAGGCCTGCTGCAGCGGCTGCACGACGAACGGCATCGAATAGAACACCGACGCGACGACGAGCCCCCAGAACGTGAACGGCAGCAGCGGCAGGCCGACGCTTTGCATCAAGCGGCCGAGTGGCCCTTCGGGGCCCATCGCGACGAGCAGATAAAAGCCGAGCACCGTCGGCGGCAGCACGAGCGGCAGCGCGACGATCGCGCCGACCGCCGGCTTCAGGCGCGATCGCGTGCGCGCGAGCCACCACGCGATCGGCGTGCCGACGACGAGCAGGACGAGCGTCGTCGCCCCCGCCAGCCTGAGCGTGAGCGCCGCGGCGGCGAGGTCGGCGCTACTGAACATCGGACGCTGCCGGCAACGCGTAGCCGAAACCGCGGATCACGGCGCGCGCCGCATCGCCGCGCAGGTAGCGCATCAGCGCGAGCGCTGCCGGGCGGTCGCGGCCGGGATCGAGCAGGACGGCGTCCTGGCGGATCGGCGCGTGCAATGCGGGGGGAACGATCCAGCCCGACCCTTCGGCGATGCGGCCGTCGCGCCAGACCTGCGCGAGCGCGACGAAGCCGAGTTCGGCATTGCCGGTGGCGACGAACTGCTGCGTCTGCGCGATGTTCTCGCCCTGCACGAAGCGCGGCGCGAGCGCCTCGCGCAGCCCGAGGTGCTCCATCACCTGCATCGCAGCTGCGCCATACGGCGCGGTCTTCGGGTTCGCAAGCGCGAGATGGCGGAAGTCGCCCTTGCGCAGCACCTCGCCGTCGGCATCGACGAAGCCCGGCCGCGCCGACCACAGCACGAGCCGGCCGATCGCATAGGCGAAGCGCGTGCCGGCAACGGCCGCGCCTTCCGCCTCGAGCCGCTTCGGCGTCGCTTCGTCGGCGGAAAGCAGCACCTCGAACGGCGCGCCGTTCCTGATCTGGGCGTAGAACTTGCCGGTCGAACCGATGCTGACGAGCGCCTTGTGGCCGGTCGCGCGCTCGAAGTCGGCCGCGATGCGCTGCATCGGCGCGCCGAAGTTCGCCGCGACGGCAACCTGCACCGGGTCGGCACGGGCGCTGGCACCTGCAAGGGCCGTGACGATCAGGCAGATCGTGGCGGCGAGCGAGGCGGGCGTGAACACGATGAACGCCAGTGGGGAGCCGCGAATCAATCGAGCGCGACGAGGATCACGCTCGATGCCTTGAACAGCGCGCTTGCCTTCACGCCGCGGGCGAGACCGAGTCGGTCGAGGCTGGCGCGCGTGATGCCCGCCGTCACGCTGCGGCCTGCCGGCAGCACGAGCGTCACTTCGGCGCTGATCGGGCCCTTCACGATGCGACCGACGGTGCCGGTGAGGTGATTGCGCGCGCTCGTCTGCACGTCGCCGATCGCGAGCAGCACCGACGGCGCCTTCACGATCGCCATCACCGCGGCGCCGAGCCGCAGGCCGAGCGCATCGGCGCTGCCGCGCGTGACGCCGGCAACGATCTGCGTCTGCGCGTCGAGCTCGAGGGTCACCTCGACGCCGAGCTTGCCTGCGCTCAGACGCGCCACCGTGCCGACGAACTGGTTGCGCGCGCTGGTGCGCACCGCCATGCGGCGCAGCAGCGATTGGATCGCCTGCGCGTCCGCCACGTTCGGCGCGCCCGCGCCGCGCGCCGCACGCCGTCTGGCCGGGGCCAGGCTGCCGAGGCGGTCGAGCGAGACCTGCTGCTCGCGCTCGACGGCGCGGTACATCGCGATGAGTTCGCGGCCGGCGTCCGTCAATCTTGTGCCGCCGCCCTGGCGGCCGCCGGTGCTGCGTTCGACGAGCGGGCGGGGGGAGAGATTGTTCATCGCCTCGAGCGCGTCCCACGCCGCCTTGTACGACAGCGGCACCGCGGCCGCCGCTCGGGTGATCGAACCGTGCTCGGCAATCGCTTCCAGCAGGCGCACGCGCCGCTCGCCGACGAGCGCGCCGCCCGGCGCATCGAGGCTCAGGCGGCCGCGCAGGCGCGCGGCAGGCTGGGCAGGGCGCCGCGCTGGCGGGCGCGCTTCGCGTGCGAGGGGCGCCGCCGTCTTCGGCTTGCGGTTCGTCGGCATCGAATGGCTGCGTTTCAATATACTTCACTATACAACGCTACCCGAGGCGGCATACGCATCCACCGTGACAGGCGGCGCTCGGGCATCATGTGCGGATGAGCGGACAAGTCCTCAGCGTCAACGTCAGCCTCGCGCGCGAGATCGACGTCGATGGCCGCGGCGTGATGAGCGGCATCGGCAAGCGCAGCGTCGAAGGCCCCGTCAGCGTACGCATGCTCGGCCTCGAGGGCGACGAGCAGGCCGACCTGTCGGTGCACGGCGGCCTGTCGAAGGCGGTCTATGCCTACCCGAGCGAGCACTACGCGTTCTGGCAGACGGTGCGCGCGCAGGCCCGCGTCTCGGCCTGGGAGGCGCCGCTGCCGAGCGGCTTCCTGGGAGAGAACCTGACGCTCTCGGGCCTGCTCGAATCCCAGGCCTGGGTCGGCGATGTGCTGCGATTCGCCGACTGTGATCTGGCGATCAGCGAGCCGCGCTTCCCGTGCTTCAAGCTCAACGCCGTGATGGGCTTCAACCAGGCCATGAAGCTGATGGTGACGAACGGCTGGTGCGGCTTCTATCTCGCGGTGCGCAAGCCCGGCACGCTGCGCGCGGGTGAGCGCTTCACGCTCGTGCCGGGCCCGCGCGAGGTCGGCATCGCCGAATTGTTCCGCTCACGCAGCAGCCGCGCGAAACTCTGAGCGCGCGCGAGCACCGCACCCGCCCCCACCCGATCCGAAAGACCGCACCATGAAGACCGCCCTCGTCCTGAACGGCCCGAACCTGAACCTGCTCGGGATGCGCGAACCCGCCGTCTACGGCGCGCAGACGCTGGCCGATGTCGAGTCGCTCTGCCGCGAGGCCTGCGGCGCGCACGGCCTTGCGCTCGACTTTCGCCAATCGAACCATGAAGGCGTGCTCGTCGACTGGATTCACGAGGCCGGCCAGGGGCACGCGGCCGGCACGCTCGCCGGCGTCGTCCTCAACGCCGGTGCCTACACGCACACCTCGATCGCATTGCACGACGCGATCAAGGGCACCGGCGTGCCGGTGATCGAACTGCACATCAGCAACGTGCATGCGCGCGAGGCGTTTCGCCACCACTCGTACATCTCGCCCGTCGCGCGCGGCGTGATCGTCGGCCTCGGCGTTGCCGGCTACGCACTCGCGATCCGCGCGCTCGCCGATCTCTAGCGTACACACCGGACCCATCGCGCTCGACCATTCGCGCCATCGCATGGCGCACGCGGTGGCTCGCGCGTCTGCGTCGGATCGCTGAGCGTGTCATCGGGCCCGGTTGACGGGCTTTGCCGACCCATCCTTTCACGACCCGAAATTGGGAGCGCTTTCGGCGCTTGAACCTAGGGGGGTCGGGCCGGTCCACAGGCCCCGACAAGGAAATTCGGTAGCAAACTGGGGCTTCGAGTTTTGAGAGCACGTGTTCGTCGGCATCGCAATGACGCCGCACAACGGGCATGACGTCGCGACCCCGGCTGGCACGGTGCTCGGACAGGAGGATTCGATGAAGGCCTCGCTCCCTGCGAAATTTCGAATCATCAAGGCTGCGGCGCTCGCGCTGGCGCCGATGCTGCTCGTGGCCTGCTCAGGCAAGCCCGGGCCCGGCGAAGTGATGGACGAAGCCAAGCTCGCCGGCCGCGACGCGGCCTCGTTCCCGCATGCCGACGAGGACTACTTCCACGACATGGATGGCGCGCCCGCGCTGACGCCGGAGGAGATCAAGGGCCGCAACATGTGGATCGTCTGGAGCGGCGGCAACGACCGCTTCTGGAACCAGATGGGCGACTTCACCTTCGGCGCGTTCGACCTGCTGAAGATGATCAGTTCGCACCCGTCGCTCGGCTTCTCGCGCGAGAACCGCTGGGCCTATCTGGGCCTGATCAACGAACCCTGCTTCGACAAGGCGAGCGGGCCGGACCCGAACCGCCGCGGCCTGTGGCTCGACGTGCGCAGCAAGGAGTGCGCGCCCGACCCGTTCGAGAACGAGAAGAAGTACCCCGGCGTCGTCATCGGCGCGCGCGGCAAGCCGCTCGGCGACGGCACGACGCAGCCGGTGGGCTCCTACTACGGCTACGCGACCGGCATCATCGGCCTGCGCCTGTTCCCGAACCCCGACTTCGACGAGAAGGCGGCCAAGGCCTGGGACGCCGAGCGCTACTACACCGACCCGGCGTACTACAACCGCAAGGATCTGGTGCGCCCGTACCGCGTCGGCATGTCGTGCGGCTTCTGCCACGTCGGCCCAAGCCCGGTGAAGCCGCCGGACGACCCGGAGCATCCGAAGTTCGCCAACCTGAGCTCGTCGGTCGGCGCGCAGTACATGTGGGTCGATCGCCTCTTCATCGTCGACTCGAACAAGCCCGAAGGCCGCAGGAACTTCATGTACCAGCTGGCGCACACGTTCCGGCCCGGCACGATGGACACCTCGCTCGTCTCGACCGACAGCATCAACAATCCGCGCACGATGAATTCGGTCTACGACTTCGTCGGACGCATGGGCATGGCCAAACGCCTGTGGCACGAGAAGCTCGCCGGCGGCGAACTCGACAACAAGCAGTTCAACGACTTCATCAAGGAAGGGCCGCTGACAGAGTTCTTCGACAAGGCAACGTCGACGGTGATGACGCCGCACGTGCTGAAGGACGGCGCCGACTCGGTCGGCCTGCTCGGCGCGCTCAACCGCGTCTACGTGAACATCGGTCTCTTCAGCGAGGAGTGGCTGCTGCACTTCAATCCGATCGTCGGCGGCAAGACGATCACGCCGATCCGCATCGCCGACGCGCAGAAGAACTCGACGTACTGGAACGCGACCGAGGCCGGCACGCCGAACACGGCGCTGTTCTTCCTGAAGGCGGCGCAGCCGGACCATCTGAAGGACGCACCGGGCGGCGAGCGCTATCTCGACGCCGATGCGGCGATGGTCGAGCACGGCAAGGACGTGTTCGCGAACACCTGCGCGCGCTGCCACTCGAGCAAGGGGCCGCGCCCGCCCGCGTCGCTCGAGCTGAAGCCGGAGAACTGCGCCGGCGCGAACTACCTCGCCTGCTTCAAGCGCTACTGGAAATGGACGCAGAGCGACGAGTTCAAGGCGCAGATGCGCGAGGTCGTCCACGCGAGCGACTTCCTGCAGGGCAACTACCTGTCGTCCGACGCGCGCATCCCGGTGACGCTGCTGCGCACCAACGCCTGCAGCCCGCTGGCGACGAACGCGATCGGCGGCAACATCTGGGACAACTTCTCGTCGCAGTCGTACAAGCAACTGCCCTCGGTCGGCAGCCTGACGATGTACGACCCGTTCGACGGCGCGCCGTTTGCCTACAAGATGCCGGCCGGCGGGCGCGGCTACACGCGCGTGCCGTCCCTGATCGCGCTGTGGTCGAGCGCGCCGTTCATGCTCGCCAACACCGTCGGCCCCTTCGACCCCGACCCGTCGGTCGCGAGCCGCATGAAGTCGTTCGACGCCTCGATCGAGCAGATGCTGTGGCCCGAGAAGCGTGAACACGACGCCAAGTTCGGCGAAAAGGTGCCGGGCATGATCGACCGCACCACCGAGCGCAGCTGGGTGACGATTCCGGTCGGCTTCGTGCCCGAGGCGCTGCAGCCGCTGCAGGGCTGGGCGCATCGCCTGCTGCCCTGGCTGGTCGACGCCGGCGGCGACATCACGCTCGGCCCGGTGCCCAAGGACACGCCGGTCGGCCTGCTCGCGAACCTGAAGCTGCGCTCCGAAAGCGACGATCTCTCGGAGCAGGTGGCGTTCGTCAAGACCATGGGAGAGTTCGCGCTGAAGCTCAAGATCAACCTGGCATCGGCGCCGGCCGAAGCGAGCGACGAAGAACTGCGCCAGCACTTCTCGAGCCTGCGCGAGCCGATGCTCGCGCTGAGCAAGTGCCCCGACCTCATCGTCAACCGCGGCCACTACTTCGGCACCGAGCAGTTCAACCGGCAGGACGGGCTGACCGAGGACGAGAAGTCGTTCGGCACCGAGCCGGCGCTGAGCGACGACGACAAGCGCGCGCTGATCGCGTTCCTGAAGACGTTCTGAACGAGCGCACATGGCCGACGCCGAGGCAACCGAATGGGACTACGTGATCGTCGGTTCGGGCGCAGCAGGCGGCACGCTGGCGGCGCGGCTGGTCGAGGCCGGGATGCGGGTGTGCGTGCTCGAAGCGGGCGGCGACCCGCAGGCGTCGTCTGCCGCGCGCCTGCCGGAGGACTACGAGGTGCCGGGCTTTCACGCCTTCGCCTGTGAGAACCCGGCGATGAGCTGGAACTTCCAGGTGCGCCACTACGCCGACGAGGCGCGCCAGGCGCGTGACCCGAAGTATCGCCCCGGCGTCGGCGTGCTCTATCCGCGCGCTGCGGCGCTCGGCGGCTGCACCGCGCACAACGCGATGATCTTCGTCAGGCCGCACGAGTCGGACTGGGACGACATCGCACTGCGTACCGGCGACCCGTCGTGGCGCGCGAAGCGCATGCGCGTCTTCGCGCGCCGCGTGGAGGCCTGCCGGCATCGCCCGCTGTGGCGCGCGCTGCGCCGCATCGGCATCGACCCCACCGGCCACGGCTGGGACGGCTGGCTCGACGTCGAGCAGGCGATGCCGCTGGAAGCGCTCGGCGACGAGGAGATGGTGGCGCTCGTCACCGGCACCTCGCGCGCCTTCGTCAAGACCCTGCCGCACCCGCTCGCGAGTGCGCTGCGCTGGCTGCGCGGCAAGGGCGACCCGAACGCCAAGCCGGCCGGGCGCGGCAGCTTCGAGGGCCTGTGCTACACGCCGCTGGCGACGCGCAACCACGGCCGCGTCGGCGCGCGCGAGCGCCTGCTGCAGGCAAAGGCGGCGCATCCGCAGCGGCTGCACATCGAACTCGACGCGCTCGCGACGCGGGTGCTGTTCGATGCCGAGGGCGCGGCCAGCGGCGTCGAGTTCCTCAAGGGCGAACGGCTCTACGGCGCCCACGCGCAGCCGAGCGGCCAGCCCGGTGAACGGCGCGAAGTGCGGGCGCGACGCGAGGTCATCCTCTGCGGCGGCGCCTTCAACAGCCCGCAGTTGCTGATGCTGTCGGGCATCGGGCCGGCAGCCGCGCTGCGCGAGCACGCGCTGCCGCTGCGCGTCGACCTGCCCGGCGTCGGCCGCAATCTGCAGGACCGCTACGAGGTCGCGGTGACGCACCGCATGCGCCGGCCCTGGGAGGTGCTGGCCGGCGCGCGCTACGAGCGCGGCGATGCGCTGTGGCAGGCGTGGAACGCGTCACGCGACGGCATGTACGCGTCGAGCGGCGCCGCGATCGGCCTGATCCGCAAATCCGACCCCGCGCTGCCGGAGCCGGACATCTTCTGCATGGCGCTGCCGGCGCGCTTCGAAGGCTACTTCCCCGGCTTCTCGTCGCTGATCCGCGACCACGACGACCGGCTCACCTGGGCGGTGCTGAAGGCCCACACGCGCAACCGCGCCGGCACGGTGCGCCTCGCTTCCGCCGACCCGCGCGCGATGCCGCGCATCGACTTCAACTGCTTCGACGCCGACGACGACCCCGACGCCGCCGACCTGCGCGCGGTCGCGCAGGCGATCACGTTCGTGCGGCGGCTTTGCGCGCCGCTGATCGAGCGCGGCGTGATCGCCGAGGAGATCCTGCCCGGCCCCGGCGTGCAGGGCGAACAGGCCTTGCGCGACTACGTGCGCGACACCGCCTGGGGCCATCACGCGTCGTGCTCCTGCGCGATCGGGGCGCAGGCCGACGGCGGCGTGCTCGGCAGCGATTTCGCGGTACACGGCACGCGCAGGCTGCGCGTCGTCGACGCCTCGGTGTTCCCGCGCATACCGGGCTTCTTCATCGCCAGCGCGGTCTACATCGTCGCCGAGAAGGCGGCCGACACGATCCTGCGATCGGCACCCGAACATGCGCCGCACTGACACCCCATCTCGTTCACAGCGGGCAACCGCACAAGGAGGAAACCATGGCCTATGACGCAGCACAACTGCTGGACATGTCGGCAGAGCAGCTCGACGAACTTTTCAAGGCAAGCCCGGCGGGCGACATCCCGGACGGTGCCGCCAAGGGCACGGCGATCATCGCGCCGGGGACCAAGATCAGCGAGACGATCGCCGAGCTCATCAACCACTTTGGCTGGCAGGGCAAGGTGTTCGACGCGAAGAAGGGCGTGCTGAAGAACCGCATCCTCGTGATCGGGCTGGAGGCGATCCTCGCCCGCGTCTACAAGGCGCCGAGCTGGCTCGACAACAAGGAGTGCATCGTCCTCGACTATTCCGAGACTTCGCTTCTCGCGCGCCGCGTGCGCGACGAGATCCGGCTCATCGGTCCCAACTTCTACCTCGGTCAGGTGTACTGGGACAAGGACCGGCTGATCCACTTCTGCCTGCAGTTCTGAGCCCTGCGAGCCGGGCGTGACGCCGCAGTCGCCGTTCACGATCGTGGCCCCGCTGGCCGCGGGCCGGGAGGCGTCGCTGCGCGCGCTGCTCGACTCGATGACGACGCTGCCCGGCCGTGCCGATCCGCACAACGCGGTGCTCCCGTTCGGTGACTTCGAGCAGCTGCATTTCGCGCGCCTCGTGCTGCTCGACGACAGCATGATGGCCGACCTCGCGGTGCACGGCGTCACGCCGCCGCGGCTGCCGACGGTGCTCGTCTTCATGGGCGACTGCGACGGCGTGGCGCGCGACGTGCTCGGCGACATGGCGCAGCGTGCCGGCACCGGCCTGCGGCGCCTGTTCGAGCACTGCGAAGGCTTCGGCGCCGGCACCGAGTTGCTGGCCTGGATGCTCGCGCACGACGTGCCGGTCGCCACCTTCTACGCCTGCCGCCGCGGCCGCACGGTGCGCCAGGTGCGCGAGGAGCATGCCTTGTGGCGCGCGCTGGCAACGCGCGTTGCACGCGATGTCGCGCCATCGCCGCAGGCGGCCCAGCAGTTGCGCGGCGAACTGGCGCAGTTCGTCGCCAGCGAGCAGCAGGCCGGCCGCCTGCGCCTGACGCCACCGGCGTCGACGCCGCTGGGCTGGCAGATCGGGAACGCCTTGCACCTGTTCGGCGTGCCGCTGCTCGCCCTCGTCGCGCTGCCGTTCCTGATCCTGCTCGCGCCGCTATTGATCGTGCTGCTGCGCCGCCACGAGCGCAGCGATCCCGAATTCTGTCCCGCGCTCGATCCGGCGGCGCTGCTCGCGCTGCAGCGCATCGAGGATCACGACCCGACGAACCAGTTCACCGCGATCGGCGCGGTCAAGCCCGGCGTCTTCCGCCGCTGGCTGCTGACCGTGCTGCTGCTGGCGGCCGACTACGCGTGCCGGCACATCTTCAATCGCGGCCACCTGACGCGCATCCAGACGATCCACTTTGCGCGCTGGGTGTTCCTCGACGGCAAATCGCGCGTCGCGTTCGTGAGCAACTACGACGGCAGCCACGAGGCCTACATGGACGACTTCATCAACAAGGTCGGCTGGGGACTCAACATCCTGTTCAGCAATGGCGTCGGCTGGCCGCGCACCGACTGGCTGGTCAAGCGCGGCGCGCGGCGCGAGTTGCTGTTCAAGCGCTACCAGCGACGGCATCAGGTACCGACGCAGGTCTGGTACATGGCCTACGCCGGGCTGACGCTGACCGATCTGGAGCGCGCGGGACGCATCCGCGCCGGCCTGGAGCGGGCGCGCATCAGCGACACGCAGGCGCTCGCCTGGCTGAGGTTGCTGTGAGCGCGCCGGGCCGCTCCCAAGCGCGAATCGCGGAGCACGAACTGCGGAGGGTCGTCCAGTGAGCGATGCCGCCATCAACGTCGAGCTCGACGACATGCAGGGCCTGCTGCGCTTCGGCTACGGGCGCCATGCCGAAGCCTGCTTCCTGTTGCTGCGCATCACCGACCGCGACGCCGCGCGCCGCTGGCTCGCCGCGGCGCCGGTGGCGAGCGCCGCCACGCTGGCCGAGCCGCCGCCGGTCGTGCTGCAGGTCGCGCTGAGCAGTGCCGGCCTGCGCGCGCTCGGGACTCCCGACGCCGTCGTCGGCGGCTTCTCGGTCGAGTTCGTCGACGGCATGAGCGGCAACCCGAGCCGCGAGCGCCGCCTCGGCGACATCGGCAGCAACGCGCCCGGGGGCTGGGACTGGGGTTCGCAGGCGCGGCTGCCGCACGTGGCGCTGCTGCTGTATGCGCTGCCCGGGGCGCTGGCCGACTGGCAGCGCGGCATCGAGGAAGGCATCGCGGCCGGCTTCGAGATCATCGCGCGCCTGCCCAGCCACCTGAGTGACACCGAGCCGTTCGGCTTCGCCGATGGCATCTCGCAACCGGCGCTCGACTGGCAGCGCACGCGGCCGGCGCGCGATGTGGAGCTGCAGGACTACACCAACCTCGCCTGCCTGGGCGAATTCGTGCTCGGTTATCCGAACGAATACGGCGCCTACACGGACCGGCCGCTGCTCGACCCGCACGGTGCCGCCGCCGGGCTGCCGCGCGCCGAGGAAGCGCCCGCGCGCGCCGACCTCGGCCGCAACGGCAGCTACCTCGTGCTGCGCCAGCTGCGACAGGACGTGGACGGCTTCTGGCAGGCCCTGACGCACTTCGCCGGCGGCGATGCGGCCGGCGGCCGGCAGCTCGCCGAAGCGATGGTCGGCCGCAGGGTGAACGGCGAGCCGCTCGCCGCCGTCAGCCGCACCCCCATCGAGGGCAACGACCCGGCCGACGCGTTGAATGCGTTTACCTACCGCGACGACCCGTACGGCGTGCGTTGCCCGCTCGGCGCGCACGTGCGGCGCGCCAATCCGCGCAATGCCGACCTGCCGCCGGGCACGCCGGGCCTGGTGTCGTGGGCCATGCGCACGCTCGGTTTCGACGCCGACGCGCTGGCGCAGGACCTGGTGGCGTCGACGCGCTTTCATCGGCTGCTGCGGCGCGGACGCGAATACGGCGAGCACGGTGCCGGCGAGCAGGGGCTGCACTTCGTCTGCCTGAACGCGAGCATCGGCCGCCAGTTCGAGTTCGTGCAGGCGGCGTGGATCGCCGGCGCGCACTTCGACGGCCTGAGCGGCGAGAGCGACCCGCTGCTCGGCAATCGCGAAGCCGCACGCGACGGCAGCGCCACCGATGCGTTCTCGATCCCGCAGCCGCTCGGCCCCGCGCGGCGCCTCGACATGCTGCCGCAGTTCGTCACCGTCCGGGGTGGCGCCTACTTCTTCCTGCCCGGCCTGCGCGCGCTGCGGGTCCTGGCCGCGTTGGGCTGAACCGAACGATGGAGGGCGCGATAAACTCGAACACCAGCCGCCCGGTGCCGCCGGCGAACACCGGTTCGGCGCTGCTGAACTTCATCTCCGACGCGTCGCTGAAGCTGATCCAGCTCGAGCGTCGCATCGATCCGCTCTTTCGCCCGCTGTTCGACGCGACCTTGCGCGATCCGCTCGCGCGCGGCGTGACGGCGCTGATCAACTGGCAGCGGCCGCTCGAGAATCTGGCGCTGGCCGAGGAACGCCTGCTGCCCGACGAGGAAGCCTGTGTCGATTCGATCATCGAAAGCTTTCGCGCGCAGATGCGCCTGCTGTGGAAGCCGGGCGGCTTCGAGCGCGGCGGCAACACGAAGACGCAGGGCATCGTGCGCGCCGAACTGATCGTGCACGACGACCTGCCGGAGCCGATGCGCCGCGGCATCTTCGCCACCCCGCGCAGCTACCGCGCCTGGGTGCGCTTCTCCGGTCCGGGGCCGTACGTGACGCCGGACATCGACGACGTCGGCTTCATGAGCATCAGCATCAAGCTGATGGGCGTGCCGGGGCCCAAGCTGATGGACGAGGAGCAGTTCACGCAGGACATGTTCGGCGTCTCGCCGCCGACCTTCGTCACGCGCGACGTGCGCGACAACGCGCAGCTGCAGAAGGAGAGCCTGAAGAACGCGTCGATCTTCTACTTCGTCAACCTGCACCGCCCGCACCTGCTCGACGGCATCATGCAGGGGCTGTTCATCAAGACGCAGAGCAGCCCGTTCGAGGCGCCGTACTTCAGCTGCGTGCCCTACCTGCTGGGCGAAGGGCAGGCGATGCAGTATTCGGTCTGGCCCAAGAGCCGGCGGCGCACGCCGATCCCGCGCCTGCCGCTGCGCCCGCCGGACGACTACCTGCGCCTCGCGATGGTCCAGGCGCTTGCCGAGGGCGACGTCGAACTCGAGCTGCGGCTGCAGTTGCAGACCGACCCGCACCTGATGCCGATCGAGAACGCCGGCGTGCTCTGGCCCGAGCGGCTGTCGCCGCGCGTGCCGGTCGCGACGCTGCGCATTCCGCGCCAGACCTTCGATTCACCGGCGCAGCTCGATTTCGCCAAGCGGCTGTCCTACAACCCCTGGCACTGCATCGCCGAGCACCGCCCGCTCGGCAACCAGAGCCGTGCGCGCCGCCGCATGTACTACGAGCTGTCGAAGCTGCGCCACGAGATGAACGCCGTGCCGCACTACGAGCCGAACGGCGACGAACGCTTCGACTGAGCACCGACGCGCTGTCGCTCCGGCTTCGCGGTGGTGCCGACGTGGTCACGCGGCGCGCGCGACCGCTGGCGGCGCCTCAGCCCGCGATCACGAGCTGCGTCTGCGTCACGACCGCGCACAGCTTGCCGGCTTCGGTGCGCACCATTGTCTGCCACACCATCGTCGTGCGGCCGCGGTGAAACGCGGTGCATTCGCCCGTCACCGTCGAGTTCACCGGCGCCGCGGCGAGAAACTTGGTGCTCGATTCGACGGTCGTCGTGCGCGCACCCGGCGGCAGGTTGACGAAGGTGCCGACCGCGCCGAGCGTGTCGGCGAACGCCATCACCGCGCCGCCGTGCAGGATGTCGCCCGCGGTGCACAGATCGGGCCGCACGCGCAGCGTCGCCGTCACGCGCTCGGGCCCGAGCTCGGTCAGCTGCAGGCCCATGAGGCCGGGGAACAGCGGCGCGAGACGCTGCTGCAGGGATGCGAGTTCGTCCATGTCCTTGACCTCCTTCAGCGCGAGACTTGCGAAGCCGCGCGGTAGTCGTCGTAGGAGCGGCCAGCCTCTTCCTTCAGGCATCGGTCGCGCTTTTCCTGCTCGGCGATCTTGTTGCACTCGTTGCGCCGCCAGCCCTGCGATGCGTCGTAGATCTCGCGCGAGGTGCAGCCGGTCAGGAGGAGCACTGCGATCGCGGCGCAGGCGTGGAGTTTGGGTTGGCGCATGGAATTCATCTGATCGCGATGTCGATATTAGCCAAGGACGCATTCCGCGACGACGTCCGGCGCTGGGGCTTCAAGCCGCCGAATCAGCGCCGAGCCTGCGCGAGCGCCGCCGCCACCGCGAGCGCGAAGCCGCACAGCAGTGCCCACTTGAGGGTGGAGCACAGCGCCGAAGCGGCGTAGGGCAGTGTCACGCCGAAGCGCGGCGCCGCCGTCAGCCATCCATGCAGCAGGTTCTCGGCGCCGTCGAACGCGGCTGCGGCTGGCAAGGCCCAGCGCACGGCGGTGCGCGCGGCGGGCCGCCAGGCAGCGAAGAGCATCGATCGCGCGGCGAGCAGACAGCCGAAGGCGCCGTAGCAGCCGAGCAGGACGAAGTCGAACGGCAGGTGCGCGCGATAGAGCGCCAACTGCGCGGGCGACCAGGCATGGATGACGCTTGCAAACGCCTGCGGCGTGAATGCGAACTGGAGTGCGAGCACACCCGGGTCGAGCGGTGCGAGCAGCCACGCCAGACCGGCAAACGCGAGCACGGCGGCGACGCCGAAGAACCAGACGAGCTTCACGACATCCGTCTTCGCCGCCGATCGGGAAGGCGCACGGCGACGCCGGCACGGCCGCGGGGGGCGCGGCACCGCCCGGGCGCCGAACACGGCTTCATTGCGGCGCGGCCGGCGCGGGGATCACGCCGAAACGGCGCAACAGGCTGAGAACGAGCCCGACGAAGGTGACGGTCCACGCGACGAGCGCGACATAGACGAAGGTCTGCGGCAGCCAGCCGAGGAAATCGAAGCCCATCGCCTCGATCATCATGTGGGTGCACACGGCATACATGCCGAGCGGGAAGACGCCGCCCCAGTAGAGCGGGTCGTACTTCAGCGGGAAGCGCCTGTAGACGTGGCGCCAGAAACCGAGCAGCAGCAGCATCGGTATCCACCAGCTTCCGGTCGCCCAGTAAAAGACGGTGAAGCCCTTGATGAAGGGCAGCAGCGAGTGCAGGAACGGCGCATCCGCAACGTTGACGATGAGCAGCGAGCCGGCGAGGGTCGAGATCGCCATCGCGCCCATGTTGATCCAGTACGGGGGCGACAGATCGCCGGGCGACAGCGCGAAGAAGTTGTAGCGGTAGAAGATGAGCGACATCATCCAGATGTAGAGCATGCCGCCCCACAGCCACATCGACAGCGCGAAGAAGTTGACCTCGAGCTTGTAGGGCTGGCCGATGTGCGTCGCGAGCAGCGCGCTGAGCACGGCGATCGATTGCGTGGACACGACCGCGAGCAGCCAGGCGCCGCTGATGCCCTTGTCGAGCGTCGGCTTGTTCTCCTTGACGGCGAAGCCGGTGAAGATCGTGTAGGTGAGCGCGACCCACAACACGATGGCCACGCCCCAGAGGAGGGTCGCGGTGCGGAAGTCGGCCGCAAGCAACACGAACTGGCTGCCGAGGACACCCGTGCCGGCGACCATCGTGAAGAACCCCGGGCCGCGCAGGTGATCGATCATGTCGCCGAAGAAGCGACGCGGGAAGCGCAGCATGCGCAACACGGCGAGCACCCACAGCACGCCATAGACGACGACGTTGAGCGCGAACAACGCGTTCGAGATGACGGCCAGGCCCGCCAGGTGCGTCGCGATCGAAACGATGCCGGTCGCCATGACCATGCCGAAGTAGGCGGGCGACAGATCGGCCAGGCCCGCGAACCCGCGGTCCGCTGCGGCGCGGCGTTGCGGCGGGGGCCGGGACGCGTCGGGCTCAGGCTTCATCGCGTGTCGTTTGGGCTGTGCGCGGGGCCGGATGAAAGTGGTGCGATGGGCTCACGCGCAGATTGTCGCCGCGCTTGCCCCGACCGCAGGCCCGAACACGGGCGTGGCCGCGCGCGGCCCGGGTGGCACCCGATCGATTGATGCGCCGCAATCGCTTGCGCAGCCTCGGCCCACATACTTCGCCCGGATGAAGGCCTTGCCCAAACGATTGGTCGTTCTCGCGCTGCTGCTCGCGCCGTGCATGCCGGGCGCCGCCGTCGCGGTGGATCTGCACGCCTACTGGGACGACCGCTGCAAGGCATGCCACGACGACGCCGGCGCCTTTGCGCGCCGCACGCTGCGGGTCGAGGACGGCCGGCTCGTCGGCGCCCACCATCGCGAGGATCTGGGCCGCTTCCTGCACCAGCACTACCTTGCCGACGACCTGGTCGCGCCGGTGACGGCGATGCTGATCGCGCAGGCGACGACGACGCCGCTCTTCAAGTCGCACTGCGCCGCCTGCCACGGCGATGCCGCGGCGCTCGCCCGCAAGTCGCTCGTGCTGAAGGACGGCGTGCTGACCGGCAAGGTGAGCGGGCGCCCGGTGTCTGACTTCCTGCGCACGCACGGCGGCCTCGCGCCGGGCGAGATCCCGGCCATGACGGCCACCCTGCAACGCGTGCTCGGCGAAGTCGGCGCCAGGTAGGCGACGCCGTCGCCGCGCGAGGTGTCGCCGCGTGCCGGCAGGTGCCGGCGCGGTGTGTGCGGATTGACGCAACCGCGCCGGCTTCAAGCGCCGGGGTTGCCGTCCTTGATGGTGAGCGTCAGCGCGAGCCGGTTGCCGCCCCGGTATGCGTAACGAACGCGCGACGCCATCTGCCCGACCAGATGCAGGCCGAGCCCGCCTGCCGGCCGCGCCGCAGCCGGCGCGCTCAGGCTCTCGGGCGGTGTGCGAAGGCACGGGCGCGGATCGAAGCGCGGCGCGGCGTCGGCATAGCCCAGCCTCACGCGGGTCGGCGCAGCCGACAAGCCGATGACGATCGTCGCACCGCAGTCGCCGCCATGGCCGTGGGTGACGGTGTTCGTGAACAGCTCTTCGACCACCAGCGTCAGGCGCAGCGCCACCGGATGTGCAATGTGCTCGCGCGCGCAGAACTCCCGCACGAAGTCCGCCGTCTCCGGCAGCGCGGCCAGGCGCGCCGTGAACACCCTTCGTTCGCCGTGCGGCGCTTGAGGAGAGGTCGTCATGCGGGTGCGAGGGGCACGCCGCAGGGTGGCGGCGTCTGGGGCTTCGGCGTATTCTAGGCGGCCGCCTTCGCGGCGGTTTCATGCCTACGGAGCCAACATGACAAGACGCCTCGCCCGCATCGCCCTCGCAACTGCCGTCACCGCAGGGCTCTACGCATCGGCCCTGGCAGCCGATATCGGCCAGATCAAGGTGTCGCGCGGCGAGGTCAACATCGAGCGCGCCGGCGCCACCCTGCCCGGCACCGTCGGGCTGCGGCTGCAGGCGGCCGACATACTGCGCACCGGCGCCAACGGCTCGGCGGGCATCACGATGAACGACGACTCATTGCTCTCGGCCGGACCGAACAGCGTCCTCGTGCTCGAACACTACGCGCTCGACCCGGCGACGAGTCAGGGGCGCTTCGACGCCGCGCTCAACAAGGGCACGCTCGTCGTCGTCTCCGGGCGCATCGCCAAGCAGGCGCCGGACGCGATGACGGTGCGCACGCCGACCGCCGTGCTCGGCGCGCGCGGCACCGAGTTCGCCGTCAGCGTCGATTGATGAAGCGCTCGCTTCGTGCCTTCGCCGCGCTTGCGGCACTCGCGCTGCTGGCGGCGTGCGCGCCGATCACGAACGCCGTGCTGCTGCCCGAGGCGGGCGGCAAGAGCAGCGCGGTCGCCGTCACGCATGGCGACAAGCAGGTCGTGCTCGACCAGCCCTACGCGGCGGCGCGCGACGGTGCGACGGGCCTGACCACCTACACGACGACCGAGGCCGAGGTGCAGGCGCGCTACGGCGATGCGCTCGCCGCGCAACCCGCGCGCGCATCGACCTTCACGCTCTACTTCGTCGAGGGCAAGGACGTGCTGACCGATGCCTCGCGCCAGCTGGTCGAGCGCACGCTCAGAGAGATCGCGCAGCGCCCGGTGCCCGACGTGCTCGTCGTCGGCCACACCGACGCCGTCGGCAGCCATGCGTCAAACGACGCGCTTGCGCAGCAGCGCGCCGACTTCATCCGCGGCGAGCTGATCCGGCTTGGCGTGCCTGCCGCCAACGTGCAGGCGATCGCGCGCGGCAAGCGCGCGCCGGTCGTGCCGACCGCCGATGGCGTGGCCGAGCCGCGCAACCGGCGCGTCGAGATCATCGTGCGCTGACGCGGCGCCTGCGCACCGCGCAAGTCGTCCGCCGTCAGGCCGTCGCGCTGCCGCGCGGCCCCTTCCAGCGCAGGCACACGAGCGTCAGATCGTCGGCCGGTTCGACGTCACCGGCGAAGGCGGCGACATCGGCCTGCACGGCAGCGACCACATCGGCGGACGCTGCGTCGCGCAGATCACTGCGCAGCAGGATCGCCTCGAGCCGCGCATGGCCATAGAGCGCAGCGTCGGCGTCCTGCGCCTCGAACACGCCGTCGGTCGCGAGGCACAGCAGTTCGCCGGGCCGCAGCCGGACGCGTGCGCCGCGGTACTCGAAGCCGTCGACGACGCACAGCGGCGGGCCGTCGCCGTCGGCCAGCGTCTGCAGGTCGGTGGCGCCCGGCGCCAGCCGCAGTGGGTTGTCGTGCCCGGCGTTGCAGTAGTCGAGATCGCCGCTGTCCAGATCGAGGATGGCAGCGAAGGCGGTGACGAAGAACATCGCCGCGTTGTCGCGCCCGATCTCCATGTTGGCGGCCGTCATCAGCGCGCCGATCGATGCCGCGCCCGGCGCGCGCAGCGCTGCGTTCTTGACGAGCGCCTTGCTGACGGCCATGAACATGCTCGCGGCCAGCCCCTTGCCGGCGACATCGCCGATCAGGAAGAAGAGCCGCCGCTCGTCGAGCATGAAGAAGTCGTACAGATCGCCGCCGACCTCGCGCGCCGGCGTCATCGTCGCCGCGAGATCGACCCGACCGTCGGCGCACAGCGCGGCGACGCCCGGCAGCAGGCCGGTCTGGATGCGCTGCGCGGCTTCGAGTTCGCCGGTGACGTAGGCGGAACGCTCGCGCTGCTCCTGCAGCACGCGCTGCATCGCCTTGCGGCGCTGACGCGATTCGGCGAGCGTCAGCAGCAGCAGCACGCCGAAGAAGAGCATCAGGCTCAGGCCGGGCGTGGCGTCGAACAGCAGCCGCTCGGTGCGAAACGCGGCGAAGGCGGCGGCGAGCGCGAGCGCCACGCAGCCAAGCGCGAGGGCGGCGGCGACGAGGGGCTTGAGGCGCGGGGTGAACCAGATCAGCAGCAGGCCGAGCGCAACAAAGACGGCGAGCTCGAACTGCGGCGCCCAGGGGGGCCGCACGAGCAGCGTCTGGTCGTACAGGTTCTCGAGCAGCTGGGCGTGGATCTCGCTGCCGGGCATCGGCTCGCCGAGCGCGGTCAGGTGGAAGTCGTCGCGCAGCCCCAGACCGGTGAGGCCGATCAGCACGAGCTTCCTGTGCAGCGCATCGGGCGGCGCCTTGCCCTGCAGGACGTCGATCGCCGACACATAGCGCCGCGCATCGCCGCGCGAGTAGTAGACGCGCACCGCACCGTCGGCCTCGGTCGGCACGAACACCTTGCCGACGGAGATGCCGCGCACCGCATCCCCGCGCACGTGCAGGCGCAGCGCGGGCACGTCGAGCGCGACGCGCAGCATCTCGATCGACAGCGCCGGCGCGAGCGTGCCGTTGACGTCGGCGACGAGCGCGAAGCGCCGGAACATCGTGTTCGACGGCTCGACCGAGATCAAGCCGTGGCCAGCGGCCTTGGCGTCGAGCATCTCGATGTTGGGCACGACACCGCCCAGGTGCGGCAACGGTGGCGAGCCCGACCCCGTCACGATGAACGGCGGCGCGTGCAACGCGCGGCCTGTCGCCTCCGGCACGCCGGCGGCGACGAGCACGACCGGCGCTTCGCTGATCGCCTGCGCGAGCATCGCGTCGTTCGACGGCAGCGCCCGCACGGTGCGCTCGATCGCCGGGTCGAGCGCGCCGACGCGTTCGAGCATGCGCTGCGGTGAAAGCCGGTCGGGTTCGGGCATCAGCACGTCGATGCCGATCGCGGCCGGCTGCTCGCGGGCGACGGCACGCACCAGTTCCGCCAGTTCGGTGCGCGGCCACGGCCACTGGCCGAGCGCGGCAATGCTCTTGTCGTCGATGGCGACGATCGTCACCGGCAGCGATTCGATCTTGCGCGGCGAGAGGATCTGCAGGCTGTCGAAGCTGTAGGCCTGCAATCGATCGCCCCACGGCGTGCGCCACCACAGCAGCACGGCAAGGGCGAGCAGCACGAGCAGGCCGATGCCCCAGATGCGCCGCATCGCGCTCTTGCCGGGGCGTGCCTTGGGTCCTTCGAGGAAGCGCCGGCCGGCGCGTGGTCTGCCATTGCCGCCGCCGGCGGGCGCGCGCCGCGCGGCGTCGGCATCGTTCACAAGTCGATTTCCATCCCGTCGTAGGCGGTGCTGACCTGCATCGCCGGCCCGCTGCGCGAGATCGACTCATAGCGCCGCGTCTCGGTCAGGATGCGCGCGAGCGTCTCGTCGCCGTTGATCGGCTCGTGGTGGAACAGGCACAGATGGCGCACGCCGGCCGCCTGGCACAACTCGACGCCGACGATGTTGCTCGAGTGCCCCCAGTCGGCCTTGACCGAGATGCTTTCGGCGAGCGAATACATGGCGTCGAAGATGACGACGTCGGCATCGCGGAAGAAGTCGATGAAGCCCTGGGTCTCCGCCGGGTCGCTGAGCTTGTGCTCGGAGTCGGTCGAATAGACGACGGCGCGCCCCTCGCGCTCGAAGCGGTAGGCGTACGAATCGCCCGAGTGGCGTTGCAGCTTGGTGTCCACGCGCAAGCCCGCGACTTCGATCGTGTCACCAGGGGTCAGCTGCACGAACTCGATCCTGGCGCCGAAGGTCGAGAAGCCGACCGGGAACGACGGCTGCTCCTGCTGGCGGCGCAGCGCCGCCTCGAGCCCGGCATGGCCGCCGTAGAAGACGACGCGATTGCCCGGGATGTAGGCCGGCGTGAAGAACGGCAGGCCCATGATGTGATCCCAGTGCACGTGCGAGACGAACACATGATAGGTCTGCGGCGCGCCGGCCCCATGGCGCGCGATCGCGGCCTGGCCGAAGGGCCGCAGGCCGCTGCCCATGTCGCACAACACGTACTCGGGCCCGCCGGTCTCGATCTCGACGCAGGACGTGTGGCCGCCGTAGGTGCCGACGATGGTGAAGTCGAGGCTGTCGAGATAGGCATCGAGCTCGGCATCGTCGGCGAAGCTGCGTCCCGCCGCGCCGCGCAGCGCGGCTGCGACCTTCTTGCGCACGCCGGCCGCGGTGAGCGCGATCGGCAGCGAGCCGCGCGTCCCCCAGAAGCGCACGCGCATCATGGCGCCGGCGACCCGGCCCCGGCGTCGAACGCTGTGAGTGCGGCGGGCGACAGCGCAGCGAGCGCGTCGCGCACCGACGGGAAGACCTCGACCACGTGCTGGAAGCGCGCGATCTCGAAGATCTCGCGCACCACCGGCTGCAGCGCGGCAACCGCGATACGCCCCTCGCGCCCGCGCAGCTGCTTGGAGGCCATCATCAGCACGCGCAGGCCGACGCTGCTGATGTACTCGACATTCGTGAAATCGAGCACGAGCGCCGCGCTGCCGGCGTCCGTCATGGCCGGCGCCAGCGCCTGCTGCAGCGCATCGGCGCTCGCATGATCGACGCGCCCGGCCGGCGTGGCGACGACGACATCGTTGTATCGGCGGCTTGAAACGTCCAAGGCGGTCTCCGTCGATGCGGCCCCGTGAGGCCGGCCGAGGTGCCGACCGGCGAGGTCATTGTAGGCACGCAGGGCCGGTGTGTCGCCCCTCGCAGCGCACCCGTACAGCACACCCGCGCGGCGCGCCGTGGCGGCCGGCGCATTGAGTTCCCGCCGCCGCTGCCGATATCCCCTGGACAGCCTTTGCGAAAGCATTGCCATGCCCAGAATCCAGACGCAAGCGCCGGCCGGCGCACCGCCGCGCGCGGCGAAGCCCGCGGCCCAGCTCGAGGTGGCGCCCGACACCGAACTCGAAGCCGCGGCGCGCCTCGCGGCACAACTGACGGCGACGCCGATTGCCTTCGTCGCGCTGTTCGACACCGGGGCGCCGTCCTTCAAGGCGAGCGTCGGCATCGGCGCGCGCCAGCTCGACCGTGCG
The DNA here is from genome assembly GCA_023954175.1 of Rhizobacter sp. Taxonomy (GTDB): domain Bacteria; phylum Pseudomonadota; class Gammaproteobacteria; order Burkholderiales; family Burkholderiaceae_C; genus CAIKUF01. The sequence continues at coordinate 16,061 of JAMLIM010000018.1, read as the reverse complement.
TTCGCACTGCGCGCCCATGAAGCCAACGGCGACGCGCCGCTCGTGATCGAGTCGCTCGAAGCGGACGCCCAGTTCGGCGCGCTGCCGCTCGTCGCCGGCACGCCGTGGCTGCAGTTCTACGCGGGCATGCCGCTGCTCGACCGCGAAGGCATCGCGCTCGGTACGCTCGCTGTGCTCGACGTGCGCGCCCGCAGCCTGGACGCCGACCAGCGCGCCGGCCTGCGCCACTTGTCGACCGTCGTGCGGCTCGCGCTGCAGGCGCGCCGCCAGATCGACGACCTCGCGCGCCAGGCGATGCAGGACGCGCTGACCGGCCTCGCGAGCCGCCGGCCGTTCGATCAGGCCTTGCAGGTCGAGCTGCACCATTCGATGCGCACCGGCGAGCCGTTCACGCTGCTGCGCCTGAGCCTGGACGGCATCTGCGACATCCGCAACGGCTTCGGCAACGTGGAGGCCGACGGCGCGCTGCGCGAGGTGTCGGCGCGCATGGCGCAACAAGTTCGGCTCGGCGACGTGCTCGCGCGGCTCGGCGGCGACGAGTTCGGCATCGTCATGCGCCACGGTGCGGCAGCGGCCGCGGAGGTGCTCGCCACGCGCATCGTCGACGCGGTGCGCCAGCCCCTGGCGCTCGCGAGCGGTGAAGCGGTCGGCGTGCGCGTGTGCATCGGCATCGCCGCCTACACCGACAAGATCGAGTCCGCGTCGGACCTGCTCGCGCAGGCCGAGCAGGCCCTCGAAGCAGCACGGCGCGAATACGAGCGGCGCTGGAACTTCTTCGGCCGCAAGTTCGACGGCACGACGCTGCGGCTCGTCGAGAGCGATGCACAGGCGTCCGGCCCGGGCGACCCGGCGCCCCCCTGATCCCGCACCGCCGGGCACGGCAGGGGGTGCAACAATCGGCGGCGTGATCCCCTTGCCGATGAAGCCGCCCGATGACCGAGCCCAGCCGCAAGACTGCTGATGCCGCTGATCCGGCCGATGGGCCCGCCGACGGCGACACGCCCGACGCCCGCTTCGCCGCGCTGATGGCGGCGAGCCTGGACGACGGCAGCTTCGTCAAGGTGCTGCTCGGCCGCTACCGTGGTGCAGACCCTTCGTTGAAGGATCTGAACGGTGTGGCGGTGCGCCGCGTCAGCCTGCGCGGCGACGACCAGCTGTCCTTCGTCTACCGTCACGCGACACGAGACATCACCCGCAACTTACCGTTCGACCAGGGCGTGGCCGCGGTGAGCGACGCGTTGCGGCAGGGTTTTGAGCACGCGCACCTGCTGACGCTGGAACACGACACGCAATGGTCGCTCAGCCGCAAGGGCCGGCAGTCGCTGCGTCGCGGCAGGCTGGTCAAGGCGGCGGCGCAGGCGGACGCGGTATCCGGTCCGGCCGCGCCCGCGAACGAGGACGCTGGGGAGGCCCGGCTCGTCGCGCACGACCGCGCCAAGCGCCGCTACATCGATCCCGCGCGGCCCTTCCTCGCGGAGCTCGGCGTCACCGACGCACAGGGCCGGATCGTCCCGGCGATGGCGCGCAAGTGGAAGCAGATCAACAAGTTCGTCGAGATCTTCGATCACGCGCTCGGCTCGAGCCCGCTCGCGCAGCAGTCGGAGTTGCGCGTGCTCGACTTCGGCTGCGGCAAGGGCTACCTGACCTTCGCCGTGCACGAGCATCTCTCACGTGCCCTCGCGCGCGACGCCCACGTCATCGGCGTCGAACTGCGCGAAGGCCTGGTGCGCCAGTGCAACGACGTCGTGCGGCGTCAGGGCCTGGCCGGTCTGTCGTTCGAGCAGGGCGACGTGCGGCACTACGCGCCGGGGGCGATCGACATCATGATCGCCCTGCACGCCTGCGACACCGCGACCGACCATGCGATCGCGCTCGGCATCAGGGCCGGCGCGGCGATCATCATGTGTTCGCCGTGCTGCCACAAGGAGTTGCGCCCGCAGATGCGCAGCCCGGCGCCGTTGCAGCCGCTGCTGCAGCACGGCATCCATATGGGGCAGGAGGCCGAGATGGTGACCGATGGCCTGCGCGCGCTGCTGCTCGAAACCGAGGGCTACGCGACGCAGGTGTTCGAATTCGTCTCGCTCGAACACACGAGCAAGAACAAGATGATTCTCGCGGTGAAGCGCGAGCGGCACGTGGCGCGCGACGCGCTGCTGCGCCAGATCGCCGAGATCAAGGCCTTCTACGGCGTGCGCGAGCAGTGCCTGGAAACGCTGCTCGCCCCCGCTCAGTGCGAGACGATGCAGGCGCCCGGCTGACCGAAGATCTCGGAGGGCACGGCCGAGAATGCCGTGCTCGCGAACCCGGCGAGCGCGACGACGAAGGTCGCGAGCGTCAGGCCGCGATTCCTGAAGTTGCAGCGCGGCGCATCCCTGCCAGACGATTCTGCCGTTTGCGTGCGGGCTTCGTGCACGATGGAAATGTTGTTGTTGGTGTCCATGCGATGAACTTTATACGTTCACGCTGACACAACAAAGATGAAGAATGGCAATGCTGCGTTGCCAAAACACGAACGTTCGCCGGCTGCGCTGCGACCGACCGCCTACATGACCCGGTTGAACCAGAGCAGCGACAGGCCGGCGGCCAACACCGCGAAAACCGCTGCCGCCGCCGCGAACAGCGCGGTCACCTCGGTCTGGCGCTTCTCGAGCGTGAAGCGCGTGTTCAGCGCCGAATAGACCTTCTTCAGGTCCATCGCCGTGCCGGCGTAGAAGTATTCGCCGCGCGTCAGCGTCGAAATCGTCTTGAGCGACTCCTCGTCGAGACGCACGCGCATCGACCAGCCCTCGGTGCGCAGGATCTCGCCCTCCTTGGTGCCGATGCCGACGGTGTAGATGCGCACGCCGCGATCGGCCGCCATCTTCGCCGCCTCGATCGGGTCGACGCCGGTCGTCGCCTGACCGTCGGTGAGCAGGATGATGACCGCAGACGGGTAGGAGCCGGGCGGCACCGGCTTGAACGCCGGGCCGTCGGGCGTGGCGTCCGAAGGCAAGGGCACGCCGCCGCCCCGGCGGGTACTGTTGACTGCGGCGATATCGATCTTCGCGTCGGGGAAGATCGTCGCCAGCGAGACGACGATCGCATTGCCGATCGCCGTCGCGCGCTGCAACTGGAAGCGATCGATCGCGGCCAGCAGGTCGTCGCGGTTGTTGGTCGGCGACTGCACGACCGACGCCGTGCCGGCGAAGGCGACGATCCCGATGCGTGTGCGCGAGGGCTGCTCCTCGATGAAGGCGCGGGCAGCGGCCTGCGCGGCGACCATGCGGTTGGGCTGCACGTCCTCGGCAAGCATGCTGCGCGAGACATCCATCGCGAGCACCACCAGATCGTGCTGCGACGGCAGCGTCAGCACCGACGTCGGGCGCGCGATGGCGACAATCATCAACGCGAGCGAGATCAGAAACAGCGCCGGCGGCACATGGCGCCGCACGCGCTGGCCGGCACCCATCGCGTCCTTCACCATTGCCAGATTCGCGAAGCGCAGCGCGCCCTTCTTGCGCCGCCGCAGCAACCAGACGTACAGCAGCACGAGCAAGGGCAGCGCGAGCAGCAGCCACAGGGCGTCGGGCCAGAGGAAGCTCACCGCAACGCTCCCAGATGGGCCGGCAGGCTCGCGCCGGCGGCGAGCCGGCTGCGCTGCTTGCGCAGGTCGGCAAAGCGCATCAGCGCGTCGACCAGATCGCCTTCGGTCGAGAGCTCGAGCGCGTCGACACCGGCTTGCATGAACGCGCTGCGCAGTTCCGACTCGCGCCGCTCGGCGGCGGCAGCGAAGCGGCGCCGGAAGGCCTTGTCGTGGGTGTCGACGAAGATCTGTTCGCCGCTCTCCGCGTCCTGCATCGTCAGCAGGCCGAGATCTGGCAATTCTGATTCGAGCGGGTCGTAGAGGCGGACCGCGAGCGTCTCATGGCGTCGCGCGAGTTGCGCCAGCGGGCGCGCCCAGCCCGGCGTGCTGACGAAATCCGAGACGACGAAGACGAGCGAGCGGCGCGGCATGACCTGATGGGCCGCCTTCAGGAAGGCACCCAGATCGGTCGCCGGCGCGGCCGCGGGCGCGGGGCGCGACAGCATGCGTTGCAACAGGTGCAGCACATGACGGCGGCCGGTGCGCGCCGGGATCACGGTGTCCATCTGCGCGCCGAAGAACATCGCGCCGACGCGGTTGCCGCGGCGGCTGAAGATCTGCGCGAGCACGGCGACGAAGTCGATCGCGACCGCGCGTTTAGCCTGCGTCCCGGAGCCGAAATCGAGCGACGGGCTGAGGTCGAGCACGAACCAGGCGCTGACCTCGCGATCCTCCTGGAACTGGCGCACATAGGGCGTCTGCAGGCGCGCGGTGACGTTCCAGTCGATGTGGCGCACGTCGTCGTGGTACTGGTACTCGCGCAGATCGGCGAGGTCGAGCCCGAAGCCGCGAATCAGCGTGCGGTAGTCGCCGTGCAACAGGCCGTCGAGGCGGCGCAGCACGGTCCACTCGAGCCGGCGCAGGATCGCCTCGGCCGACGTGGCGCGCGCCCCCGGCGTCGGCCCGACGCCGGATTCAGGCTGCCGCGGCGGCATGACACCAGCCTCAGGCGGGTGACGCGGCAGCGGCCCGGTCATCGAGGCGGACATGGGTTTGCAGCGGCTTGGGCGGCGCCGGCAGATGCTGCATCACGCGGCGCACCAGATCGTCCGGCGTCTTGCCTTCGGCGAGCGCTTCGTAGGACAGCACGAGCCGGTGGCGCAGCACGTCGGGCGCGATGTCGGTCACGTCCTCGGGCAGCACGTAGGCGCGCCCGCGCAGGAAGGCGAGAGCGCGCGCGCCCTCGATCAGGTTGATCGAGGCGCGCGGGCTCGCGCCGTACGACAGGAAGGGGGCCAGCTCGCGCAGGCCGTGGCGCGCCGGGTCGCGCGTGATCGCGACCAGCTTCACCGCGTACTGCACCAGGGATGGATCGACGTAGCCGTCGCGGCACTCGCGCTGCAGCGCGAGCAGCTGCTGCGTGCTCGCGACCGGGGCGGTCTGCGCCGCTTCGCCCGTCACGCGCTGCACGATGACGAACTCCTCCTCTTCCGTCGGGTAGCCGACGAGGACCTTCATCATGAAGCGGTCGACCTGTGCCTCGGGCAGCGGGTAGGTGCCTTCGGTCTCGATCGGGTTTTGCGTGGCCATCACGAGGAAGGGCTCGGGCACCTTGTGCGTCTCCCCGGCGATCGTGACCTGGCGCTCCTGCATGACTTCGAGCAGCGCGCTCTGCACCTTGGCCGGCGCGCGGTTGATCTCGTCGGCCAGCAGCAGGTGCGTGAAGACCGGGCCGAGCGAGGTCGCGAACTCGCCCGTCTTCTGGTTGTAGATGCGCGTGCCGACGAGGTCGGCCGGCACCAGGTCGGGCGTGAACTGGATGCGCTTGAAGCTGCCGCGCAGCGCGGTGGCGAGCGTCTTCACGGTCAGCGTCTTGGCCAGGCCCGGCACGCCCTCGACGAGCAGGTGCCCCTGGGCGAGGATCGCGACCAGCACGCGCTCGAGGAAGTGATCCTGGCCGACGACGACCTTCTTCACCTCGTAGAGGATGTGCTCCATCAGCGTTGCGGTGTCGGCGTGCGGGCTCGGTTCCATGCGGTCTTTCGGAGCGAAAGTAAGGGGGTCAGAACGGCGGCAGGCCGGCGCCGGCCGCGGCATTCTCGATCGGCACCGCAAACCCGATGCCGATGAAGGTGCGTGATTCGCCCGGATTCAGGATCGCGGTGACGATGCCGACGACCTCGCCGTCCATCGTCACGAGCGGCCCGCCGGAGTTGCCGGGGTTGGCCGCGGCGTCGAACTGGATCAAATTCGTAAGTACGCGCTTACCTTGCGGTGACACATAGTCACGCTTGAGCCCGGACACGACGCCCGCCGACACCGAAGGGCCAATGCCGAACGGATAGCCGACCGCGATCACCTGGTCGCCCGGCGCCAGATCGCCGGTGGAACGCATCGTCGCCGCCTGCAGGTCGTCGGGCAGCGTCCTGGCCTGCAGCACCGCGAGGTCGTTCTCGGGCTGAATCGAGACCACCGCGGCGTCGGATTCCGTGCCGTCGGCAAAGCGCAGGCGCAGCTTGTCGGCCCCGAGCACGACATGCAGATTGGTCAGGATCACGCCGGTGTCGACGATCACGAGGCCGGTGCCGACCATGCGCTCGGGCTCGTCCTCGTCGTCCTGCTCGCTTTGCGCGCGCTGGCCTTCGACGAGCACGACCGACTGCCGCACCGCCTCGTAGGCGCGCGCCGCGGGCGACGGCAGCGTCTTCGTCTCGAGCGTGTGCAGCACTGCGCGATCGATCTGCTCCTGCGTCGGTGGCGGCTTGGCCGGCGCGCGCAACAGCACCTGCCCGAGCAGCAGCGCGAGCACGATGCTCGTCGCGAGCCACGGCAGCGGGCTGCTCAGCCAGCGCGGCCAGGCGCGCCGCTGCGGCGCGGAGGCTTTCTTCGCTGCGTCGCCCGCCGCTGCCGACGCATCGCCGCCGCTTTGGCCCGCCGACTGCGGATTCGCGTTCGTGCCAGGCGCTTGCGGCGCCCGCTCCGGGCGTTCCCGTCGCTCGGCGCGGCTGTAGAGAGGCACCTTCGGCATGCGCTGCTCCCGGGTGGCAACCGGGTCAGCGCAATCTGATTTCGCCTCCGGCCGCGCCCGCACGATGCGGTTGCACGTGCAGGTTCTGGAAAGGTAACACAGGCTCGCCAAGCCTGCGTGGCACGGGCCTTCGCGGCGCGGGCGTTCCGCTCAGGCGGCGAACGTTTCGGCGATGAGTTCGTAGTTGCGCAGGCGCGCCGCGTGGCTGTGCACGTTGCACACGATCATCAGCTCGGAGGCGTCGCAGGCGGCGGCCCGCGCCAGCAGGTCGCTGCGCACCGCATCGGGCGTGCCGACGACGACGAGTTCGCGAAAACCGCGCACGAGGCGCCGCTCGGCCTCGGTGTAGACATGCGCCGCCGCCTCTTCGGGGCTCGGCAGCGTCGCCAGAATGCCGCTGCGCAGGCGCACCCACGCGAGTTCCATGCCCGATGCGAGCCATTCGGCTTCGTCCGTGGTCTGCGCGCAGATCACCGAAACGCCGAGGATGGCGTGCGGCCTGGCAAAGGCCTTCGACGGCTTGAAGGCGGCACGGTAGGCATCGAATGCCGGCTTCGCGGGCGCCGGGCTGAAGTGGCTGGCAAACGAATAGCCCATGCCGGCGTCACCCGCCATGTGCGCGCTGGCGCCGCTCGAACCGAGCAGCCAGATCGGCGGCAGCGGCGCGTCGACCGGCATCGCCTGCAAGGAATGCAGCGGGTGGTTGGCAGGAAGTTCGTTCTCGCCGCCCCAGATCAGCAGCTCGGACAGCAGTTGCGGGAAGTGCTCGCCATCCACCGCGCGCAGCACCTGGCTCGTGCGCGGGTCGGCGCCGGGCGCGCGGCCCAGGCCGAGGTCGATGCGATCCGGATGGAGCGCGGCAAGCGTCCGGTACGCCTCGGCGATGCGCAAGGGCGCGTGATTCGGCAGCATGACGCCGCCCGACCCGAGGCGCAGCGTGCGCGTGTGTGCGGCGACGTGGGCGATCAATACCTCGGGCGCCGAACTCGCCACGCTCGGCATGCCGTGATGTTCGGCATACCAGCAGCGCACGAAGCCGAGCCGCTCGCCGAGCTGCGCGAGCTCGACGCAGCGGCGCACGGACTCCGAAGCGCTGCCGCCCGACGGCACCGGCGCGAGATCGAGGATGGAAAGCGGTGGCGTCATCCGGCAATGCTAGACGCACCCGACCCGTCGCCGGTCGACGGCGCACAAACGCGCCGTCGCGATGTCGCGGTGACGATCAGGCGCCTTGGCCGAAGGGGCCGGCCGGGCGGCGCTCGTCGAGCATGCGCATGCGGCGCTCGAGGTCGGCCATGTCGACCGCGGCGGCAAGATAGCGCTCGTCGCGCTCCTGGGAAGTGGGTTGCGGATCGAAGATCCAGGCAATGAAGGCGGTGAATAGATTCATGATGTGCTCCGTCGGCCGAAAGGGCCAACAGACATAGGGTAAACCCGAATTACCTAGGGTGCACCCTAATTGCGCACAACCTTGTGCAACCAAGGGCTATCGCGCGATCGATCACGCCTTGTCCTGGAGGGTCACCGGCGCGATCAGCGCTTCGCCTTCCGCCGTACCGCGATTGACGGCACGCGCCACCGGCCAGGCCTGCATTGCTTCCTCTGGCAGCCCCTGCATCAGCGGTGCAAGCGCGGCCGGGTCCTGCAGGTCGCGGCTGAGCCACGCGTCCCAGTGTTCGCGTGGCAGGATCACCGGCATGCGGTCGTGGATAGTCGCCATCAGCGCGTTCGGCGCCGTCGTCACGATGCAACAGGTGAGCAGCCAGCCGGGCGCTTCGGCGCCGTCGGCGGTGTCCGTCGGCTTCGGTCGCCAGGCCTCGAACAGGCCGGCGAAGGCGAAGAACGGTTCGCCCTTCGGGCTGATGTACCAGGGCTGCTTGCCCCCGCCCTGCTGTGCGGGCGCGGCCTGCCACTCGTAAAAGCCGCTTGCCGGCAGGATGCAGCGCCGGCGGCGCACGGCCTGACGGAACGAGGGCTTGTCGGCGATGCCTTCGGCGCGCGCATTGTTGAGCTTGTGGCCGATGCTCGCGTCCTTCGCCCAGTGCGGCACGAGGCCCCAGCGCATCAGGTCGGCGACGCGCTCGCCTTCGCGCGTTTCGTAGACCACCGGCACCGGCGACTGCGGCGCGACGTTGAAGCGCTGCGGGAACGGCACCACCCGCGTCGCGCTGAAGCCGTGCACCAGCATCTCCGGCCCGTAGGCGATCACGTAGCGGCCGCACATGCGCCTGCCCCTTTCGTCGAAGCTGCCGACTGCACGCGAACGCGACGCGCCTTCACATCGGCGCGACGCCGATCAGCCAGGCATGCGCCCAGAACACGAACAACAGGTAGACCACGATCCCGCCGACGACGGCGATCGCGTCGTTCATCGCGGACGGCGGCGCGCCCGGCAGCGGACGCTGCGTGCGGTGCTTCATCGAGATGCGGTCGGCGACGGCCCAGACGAGGAAGCCGCCGAACAAGAGCACATCGGCCAGGGTGCCGTTCGCAAGCAAGTGCGCCAGCGCCCAGAACTTCACCGCGAGCAGCATCGGGTGCTTGGCCGCGCGCTTCAGGCGCCCCGGCAGGTAGGCCGCGAACAACAGCGGAAACACCGGCAGCATCAGCAGCATGGCCACATGGCGCATCGCAGCGGGCGGCGTGTAGAGCACGACGGGCTGCTGGCGCGCGAGGCCGTAGCCGTAGATCAGCAGCGCGAAGCCCGCGATCGAGACGAGCGTGTAGAGCCCCTTCCAGGCGCCTTCGCCGAGGGCCGCGCTGCGTGCGTCGCGCCAGGCCGGTGCGACGATCGAGACGGAATGGATGCCGAGGAAGAGAATCAGGCCGAGCACGAGATACATCATTGCGCTGCACTTTCACGGTACGCCCCCGCGGGGCTGCGGGCCAAGTCTAGCGATGCTTGGCCGCGGGCGCCCGCATGACGCAGCGCGCGCGCCGCGCGCTACTCGTGAATGCCCATGCTCGCCAACTCGCATCCGCGCCGCTACGCTATGGCTTCTCGCAGCGTCCGACGCATGGCGCAGCGCCAACTCAGGAGACGCGTATGTCCGACAAAGATGCCTTGACCCCCGCCGAAAGCGCTCTGCGCGACGCCTCGCTCGACTACCACCGCAACCCGGTGCGCGGCAAGATCAGCGTCAACGCGACGAAGCCGCTGGCGAGCGGGCGCGACCTGTCGCTCGCGTATTCCCCCGGCGTCGCCTACGCCTGTCTGGCGATCCGCGACGACGCCGCGCTTGCCGCCGAGTTCACCTCGCGCGCCAACCTCGTCGGCGTCATCACGAACGGCACCGCGGTGCTCGGCCTCGGCGACATCGGCCCGCTCGCCGGCAAGCCGGTGATGGAGGGCAAGGGGTGCCTGTTCAAGAAGTTCGCCGGTATCGACGTCTTCGACATCGAGCTCGCCGAGAAGGACGCCGACAAGCTCGTCGAGATCATTGCCGCGCTCGAGCCGACGCTGGGCGGCATCAACCTCGAGGACATCAAGGCGCCCGAATGCTTCCTGATCGAGAGCAAGCTCAAGGAGCGCCTGAAGATCCCCGTCTTCCACGACGACCAGCACGGCACCGCGATCATCTCGGCGGCGGCGATCCTGAACGGCCTGGAGCTCACCGGCAAGCAGCTCGGCGACGTGAAAATCGCCGTCAGCGGCGCCGGTGCGGCGGCGATCGCCTGCCTCGACCTGCTGGTGCGCCTGGGCGCGAAGCAGGGCCACATCTTCGTCTGCGACAGCAAGGGCGTGATCCACGACAAGCGCGAGGACCGGCTCGACGAATCGAAGCGGCGCTACATCCAGAAGACGAGCCTTCGAACGCTCGCCGACGTCATGGACGGCGCCGACGTGCTGCTCGGCTGCTCGGCCGCCGGCGCGGTGACGCAGGAGATGGTCAAGGCGATGGCGCCCAAGCCGCTGATCCTGGCGCTCGCCAACCCCGAGCCCGAGATCCGGCCCGAGCTGGCGAAAGCCGTGCGCCCCGACTGCATCGTCGCCACCGGCCGCTCGGACTACGCGAACCAGGTCAACAACGTGCTGTGCTTCCCGTACATCTTCCGCGGCGCGCTCGACTGCGGCGCGCAGCGCATCACCGAGGAGATGAAGGTCGCCTGCGTCTACGAGATCGCGGCGCTGGCGAAGGCCGAGATCTCGGCCGAGGTCGCTGCCGCCTATCCGGGCGAGGAGATGCGCTTCGGGCCCGAGTACCTGATCCCGAAGCCCTTCGACTCACGCCTGATCCTGCGCATCGCACCGGCCGTGGCGAAGGCGGCGGCCGAGTCCGGCGTCGCGACGCGGCCGATCGCCGACCTCGAGGCCTATCGCCAGTCGTTGACGAAATACATGACCTTCACCGGCATGTTCATGCAGCCGGTGTTCAGCGCCGCGCGCGCCGCGCCCAAGCGCATCGTGTTCGCCGAGGGTGAGGACGAGCGCACGCTGCGCGCGGTGCAGATCGCACTCGAGGAAGGGATGGTCATCCCGACCCTCGTCGGCCGCCCGGCGGTGATCGAGCAGCGCATCGAGCGCGCCAGCCTTCGCCTGAAGGCGGGCAAGGACTTCGAGATCACGAACCCCGAGGACGACCCGCGCTTTCGCCAGTACTGGGAGGCCTACCTCGAGCTCAAGGGCCGCGACGGCGTCACCCCCGAAGTGGCGAAGGCGGCCGTCAGGCGCTCCAACACACTGATCGCCGCGCTCGCGGTCAAGCTCGGCCATGCCGACGGCATGCTGTGCGGGCTCGTCGGCCGCTACGAGCACCACCTGGACCACATCAGCGACGTCATCGGGCGCAGCCCGCAGGCGCGCCGCTTCGCCGCGCTCAATGCGCTGATGCTGGATGCGCACACGCTCTTCATCGCCGACACCTTCGTCAACGAGGATCCGGACGCCGAGACGCTTTGCGAGATCGCCGCGCTGTCGGCCGGGACGGTGCGCCGCTTCGGCCTCGAGCCGCGCGTCGCGTTCCTGTCGCACTCGACCTACGGCTCGAGCACGCGCGCGTCGGCCCGCAAGATGCGTGCGGCGCGCGATCTGTTCGTCTCCCGCATGCCCGACGTCCAGGCCGATGGGGAAATGCAGGGCGACGTTGCGCTGAACGAGGAGGTGCGCGCCGGCTTCCTGCCCGCGAACACGCTCAAGGGCAGCGCCAACCTGCTGATCTGCCCCAACCTGGACGCCGCCAACATCCTCTTCAACGTGCTGAAGATGACCGGCGGCCATGGCATCACGGTCGGGCCGATCCTGCTCGGCGCGGCGGCGCCGGCGCATATCCTCACGCCTTCGTCCACGGTGCGGCGGGTGCTGAACCTGACGGCGCTCGCGGTCACCGGGGAGCGTTGACATGATGCTGTCGCCCCGCAGCCCCGAAGCCGTGCATCATCCGATCGAAACCGAGGAGACGCCATGAACCTGCGCAGTGTCGCGATCGTGCTTGCCCTGGTCGCCCTGGTCGGCTTTGCGGCCCTGAACTGGACCGCCCTCATGACGCCGGCCGAGCTCTCGCTCGGCTTTGCGCAGGTGCAGGCGCCGCTCGGCGTCGTGATGCTCGGCATCAGCGCGCTGCTGTGCGTGCTGTTCATCGTCTACCTGCTGTTCCAGCAGGCCGGCGCGTTGCTCGAGGCACGGCGCTATGCGAAGGAGATGAAGGCCCAGCGCGAACTCGCCGACCGCGCCGAAGCCTCACGCTTCACCGAGCTGCGTGCCTTCCTCGAGGTCGAGATGCGCCGCATCGAAGCCCAGGGCGCGGCATCGAAGAGCGAGACCGACGCCCGCTTCGAGCACCTCGGGCAGACGCTGCAGGCCAAGCTCGACGAATCGACACGTACCCTGTCGGCCTACATCGGCGAGGTGGAAGACAAGATCGACCGGGCGCTCGCGAAGCCGCCGGTTTAGAGACTGGCGGTCAATCGGTCGGCGCCGCGCGATCGGCAGGGCTCGACAGCAGCGGCACGCCGCCGTCCGACCCGGCGCCGAGCAGCCCGACCTTGGTGTAGACGCCGAGCTTCTCGCGCGTGTCGGCGATGTCCATGTTGCGCATCGTCAGCTGGCCGATGCGGTCGGCGGGCGTGAACATGCCTTCGCCCTTTTCCATCGTCAGCCGCTCGGGGTGGTAGGTCAGGTTCGGGCTCGTCGTGTCGAGCAGCGAGTAGTCGTTGCCGCGCCGCAGTTCGAGCGTCACCTCGCCGGTCACTGCACGCGCGACCCAGCGCTGCGCCGTCTCGCGCAGCATCAGGCTCTGCGGGTCGAACCAGCGGCCCTGGTACAGGAGCCGGCCGAGGCGGCGGCCGTTCGCGCGGTACTGCTCGATCGTGTCCTCGTTGTGGATGCCGGTCACGAGGCGCTCGTAGGCGATGTGCAGCAGCGCCATGCCGGGCGCTTCGTAGATGCCGCGGCTCTTGGCTTCGATGATGCGGTTCTCGATCTGGTCGCACATCCCGAGGCCGTGGCGGCCGCCGATGGCGTTGGCTTCCATGAAGAGTTCGAGCGCGCCGGCGAACGTGCGGCCGTTGAGCGCCACCGGCTGGCCGTCCTCGAACTTCACGCTGACGACCTCGGGCTTGACGCTCACGTCTTCGCGCCAGAAGGCGACGCCCATGATCGGCTGCACGATGTTGATCCCCTTGTCGAGGAACTCGAGGTCCTTCGCCTCGTGCGTCGCGCCGAGGATGTTGGAGTCGGTCGAGTAGGCCTTCTCGGTGCTCATCTTGTAATCGAAGCCGTGGGTGACGAGGTATTCGCTCATCTCCTTGCGGCCGCCGAGCTCGTCGATGAAGCGCTGGTCGAGCCAGGGCTTGTAGATGCGCAGCTGCGGGTTGGCGAGCAGGCCGTAGCGGTAGAAGCGCTCGATGTCGTTGCCCTTGTAGGTGCTGCCGTCGCCCCAGATGTTGACGCCGTCCTCGCGCATCGCCACCACCAGCGAGGTGCCCGTCACCGCGCGGCCGAGCGGCGTCGTGTTGAAGTAGGTCGTGCCGGCCGAGACGATGTGGAAGGCGCCGCACTGGATCGCCGAGATGCCCTCGGCGACGAGTTGTGCACGGCAGTCGACGAGGCGCGCGATCTCGGCGCCGTAGGCTAAAGCCTTCCTCGGGATCTCGTCGTAGTCGGTCTCGTCGGGCTGGCCGAGGTGCGCCGTGTAGGCGCACGGGATCGCGCCGTTCGCGCGCATCCAGTGCACCGCGGCGCTGGTGTCGAGGCCGCCCGAAAAGGCGATGCCGACGCGCTCGCCGGCGGGGAGTTGCTGCAGGATGTTGGCGGCCATCGTCGTGCCCGTGTGTCGAGGAAACCCCGAATGCTACGGGATGGCTGCCGACGACCCAGGCAAGCTCATCCCCCGAACTTGCCGGCGCGAAAGTCCTCGACCGCCTTGAATATCTCGTCGTTGGTGTTCATCACGAACGGGCCGTACTGCGCGATCGGCTCGGCGAGCGGTTTGCCGGCGATGAGCAGGGCGCGCGCCGGTGCATCGCCCACCGCGCGCAGCACGACACCATCGCTGCCGGCATCGTTGGCAAGGATCGCCATGCGCTGGCTCGCGACCTCGGTCGCGCCGATCGCGAGCGCGCCGCGGTAGACGTAGACGAAGGCGTTGTGCCCGGCCGCCAATGCCTGCGCGAAGCTCGCGCCGGGCGCGTCGAAGTGCAGGTCGAGGTAGAGCGGCTGCGTGCCCTCGCGCTGCCCGGGCGCCATCGCGCCGTCGACGCCGTGCGAACGCCCGGCGATGATCCGCGCGGTGACGCCGTCGACCGTGATCTCGGGGATCGTCTCGTTCTGGATGTCGCGGTACCAGGGCGCGCACATCTTTTCCTTCGCGGGCAGGTTGAGCCAGAGCTGAAAGCCCTCCATGCGGCCTTCCTCCTGCTCGGGCAGCTCGCTGTGGATCACGCCGCGGCCGGCCGTCATCCACTGCACACCGCCGTTCGAGAGCAGCCCCTCGTTGCCCGCGCTGTCGCGGTGGCGCATGCGCCCGGCGATCATGTAGGTCACGGTCTCGAAGCCGCGGTGCGGATGGTCGGGGAAGCCGCCGATGTAGTCGCCCGGGTTGTCGCTGCCGAAGGCGTCAAGCATCAGGAAGGGGTCGAGCCGGCGCTGCAGCGGCTGCGTCAGCACGCGCGTGAGCTTGACGCCCGCGCCGTCGCTCGTCGGCGTGCCGGCGACGATGCGCTCGACGCCGCGCGGGTGGGTCACGTTCTCAACGTCGCCGGGGCTCAGGACTGCGTTCATGGTTCGTGCCTTCGAAGGGTCGGGCAGACACTCTATCGACAAGCGAGTGCCCTTGCGCACGACGGCGACAATGCCACCCCATGCGCGAACGCATCGCCCTGTGGCTGCACCTGATCCGCTGGGACCGCCCTGCGGGCTGGCTGCTGCTGCTGTGGCCGACGCTGTCGGCACTGTGGATTGCGGCCGGCGGCTTTCCGGGCTGGCATCTGCTTGCGGTGTTCACCTTCGGCACGATCCTGATGCGCAGCGCCGGCTGCTGCATCAACGACGTCGCCGATCGCGACTTCGACCGCCACGTCAAGCGCACCGCGCAGCGGCCGGTGACGAGCGGCCGGATCAGTCCGAAAGAGGCCCTCACCGTCGGCGCGGTGCTTGCGCTCGCCGCTTTCGCGCTCGTGCTGACGACCAACCTCGCGACGGTGTCGTGGTCGTTCGTCGCGCTTGCGGTGACGATCGTCTATCCGTACAGCAAGCGCGTCTTCTCGATGCCGCAGGCGGTGCTCGGCATCGCGTTCAGCTTCGGCATCCCGATGGCCTTCGCGGCCGTCGGCGGCGGTGATTCGTGGGACTGGTCCGCGGCGCGCGGTGACGTGCCGGCGCTCGCGCTCTGGCTCTTGCTCGGCAACGCCTTCTGGGTGCTCGCCTACGACACCGAATACGCGATGGTCGACCGCGACGACGACATCCGCCTCGGCATCCGCACCTCGGCGCTCACGCTCGGCCGCTTCGACGTCGCGGCCGTGATGGCGTTCTATGCGGCCTACCTCGGCACATGGGCCTTCCTCGGCGCGCGCATCAGTCTCGGCTGGGGCTACTTCGCAGGCCTGTCGGTCGCCGCCGCGCAGGCGCTGTGGCACTACACGCTGATCCGTGACCGCACGCGCGAAGGCTGCTTCATGGCCTTCAGGCGGAATCACTGGCTCGGCTTCTCGGTATTCGCGGGCATCGCGCTCGACGCCGCGCTGCGCGGCGTGTGACCGTCAGGCGCCGAACTCGTCGCCGAGCTCCCGCGCGCGCTGCTGCGCGGCCTTCACGGCGTCGATGATCGCGGCCTTCACGTGGTTGCTTTCGAGCGACTGCAGCGCGGCGAACGTCGTGCCGCCTTTGGAAGTCACGCGCTCACGCAGCACCTCGACCGGATCGCTCGAACGCGCGGCAAGTTCGGTTGCGCCGGCGAAGGTGGCGAGCGCGAACTGTCGGCCTTCTTCGGCGCTGAGTCCCATCTCCTTCGCGGCGGCCATCATCGCCTCGAC
>JAMLIM010000017.1 GCA_023954175.1 Rhizobacter sp. | reverse complement strand
CTGCCACCGACCAACTTCGTCGTCGAGGACTTCGCCGGCCGCTTCTGGGTCACGGTCAGCACGCGGCAGCGGCCGCGTGCGCGCGGCTACCGGCGCGGTTGCGACGACGGCTTCATCGTCGTCGTCGACGCGCGCGGCGCCCGCATCGCCGCCGATGGTCTGGGCTACACGAACGAGGTTGCCGTTTCGCCCGATCGCCAATGGCTCTACGTGAACGAGACCTTTGCGCGCCGCCTGTCGCGCTTCGCACTGCACGCCGACGGATCGCTCGGCGCGAAGGAGGTCGTGACCGAATTCGGCCCCGGCACCTTCCCAGACGGCCTCGCGTTCGATGAACAAGGGCACGCCTGGGTCGTCAGCATCGTCAGCAACCGCGTCATCCGCATCGCACCCGACGGCGCGCAGACGATCTGGTTTGAAGACGCCGATGCCGGCCAACTCGCGCGCGTCGAAGCTGCCTACGAGGCCGACGCGATGGATCGCAGTCATCTCGCCGAGTCGTCAGGCCTGCGCCTGCGCAACGTCTCGAGCATCGCGTTCGCGGGCGCCGAGCGGCGCGAGGCATTGCTCGGCTGCCTGCTCGGCGACAGCCTCCTCGCATTCGACGCGCCGGCGGCGGGCGTCGAGCCGACGCACTGGCGTTATCCGCTCGCGGCATGAACAAGTCCGTCCTGGCCGCCGAGCCGACGCCTTCGCTGGTCGACCAGGCGTACCGGGAAATCCGGCGCCGCATCCTCGACAACGTCTGGACGCCGGGACACCAGGCGCTCGAGCAGGAAGTGGCGCTCGCGCTCGGCATGAGCCGCACGCCGGTGCGCGAGGCGATGATCCGGTTGCGCAACGACGGGCTGGTCGACATCGTGCCGCGTCACGGCATGCGGGTGCTGCCGGTCTCGCCGACCGACATGCGCGAGATCTACGAGATCCTGACCGCGCTCGAATGCATGGCCTGCGAACTCGTCGCGCGCCGCGCGCCAAGCGAGACCGAACTGAAGCCCCTGGTCGAGGCGACGCAGGCGATGGACACGGCGCTCAAGGCCGACGACCTCGACGCCTGGGCCGCGGCCGACGAGCGTTTTCACGGCGCCTTGATCGAACTCGCCGGCAACCGCCAGCTGAAGCAGACGGTGCTGAACTACTGGGACCGTGCGCACCGTGCACGCATGTTCTCGTTGCGCCTGCGGCCCAAGCCGGTCAACTCGACGAAGGAGCATCGCCAGCTCGTCGAGCGGCTGCGCGCCGGTGACACCGAGGGCGCCGTCAAGATCAACCGCGCCCACCGCGAGCGCGCGAGTCGCGAGTTGCTCGCGATCTTCGAGCGCTATCGATTCGTCGAAATGTGACATCTCCGGAGCGATGAACCCCCGATGAGTTCGAACCGATATTCCATTGCAGTGCTGCCCGGCGACGGCATCGGCGCCGAGGTGATGGCCGCCGCGCTCGAGGTGCTGCGTGCCGCCGGCACGCGCATCGGGCGCAGCTTCGACACCGCTTCGCACCCGGCCGGCGCGCAGCTCTACGCCGACACCGGCGTCGCCTTGCCGCCGACGACGCTCGCCGCCTGCCGCGCCGCCGACGCCATCCTGTTCGGCGCCATGGGCCTGCCGCACGTGCGCGGCGCCGACGGCACCGAGATCGTGCCGCAGCTCGACATCCGCTTCGCGCTCGACCTCTACGCCGGCGTGCGCCCGGTGCGCACCTGGCCCGGGCTGCCGGTGCCGCTGGCCGACCCGCGCGCGACGGCGATCGACCTCGTGCTGGTGCGCGAGAACACCGAGGGCCTGTTCCATGCGCGCGGGCGCGGCGTGGTCGAAGCCGACGCCGTGTGCGACACGATGAAGATCACGCGCGCCGGCACCGCCCGCGTTGTCGATTTCGCGCTCGAGCTTGCGCGTCAACGCAAGGCGCACGGCCGGCCCGGCAAGCTCACGAACGTCGACAAGGCGAACGTGTTTGCATCGATGGCGTTCTGGCGCAGCGTGTTCGTCGAGCGCGCCAAGGCCTTCCCGGACATTGCGACCGAGCACGCCTACGTCGACGCGATGGCACTCAACCTCGTGTTGAAGCCCTGGGTCTACGACGTGCTCGTCACCGAGAACATGTTCGGCGACATCCTGTCGGATCTGATCGCCTCGCTCGTCGGCGGCATGGGCATGGCGCCATCGGGCGACATCGGTGACGACCATGCGCTGTTCCAGCCGGCGCACGGCACCGCCCCCGACATCGCCGGGCAGGGCATCGCGAATCCGACCGCGATGATCCTGTCGGCCGCGATGATGCTCGACTGGCTTGCCGTCCGGCACGACGATTCGGCGCTCGCCGACGGTGCGCGTGCGATCGAAGCGGCGGTGCAGGGCGCTTTCGAGAGCGGCGTGGTACGCCCGCGTGAATTCGGCGGTGCGAGCGGCACGGCCGACATCGTGCGCGCGGTGATCGAGCGGCTGTAGTGCGATGCAGGAGAAAGTCGTCATGGTCGGCGCCGGCTACTGGGCACAGTTCCAGATCGAGGGCTGGCGCGATGCCGGCGCGCCATTGGCGGCGATCTGCAATCGCCACCTCGAAGCGGCGGAGCAGCTCGCCGCGCGCTATGGCGTGCCGCATTGCTACACGGACATCGCGACGATGCTCGACGCCGAGCGGCCGACACTGGTCGACGTGGTGCTGCCGCCGGTCGCACAGGAGCCGGCAGTGCGCGCGGCGATCGAACGCGGCATCCCGACGATCTGCCAGAAGCCCTTCGGCATCGACCTCGCGCAGGCCGAGGCAATGACGGCATTGGCCGAGGCTGCCGCCGTTCCGCTCGTGATCCACGAGAACTTCCGCTTCGCGCCGTGGTTCCGCGAGATGCGTCGGCTGATCGACAACGGCTTCTTCGGGCGCGTGCACGGCATCGCGTTCCGGCTGCGCCCCGGCGACGGCCAGGGGCCCGAGGCCTATCTCGACCGCCAACCGTACTTCCAGCAGATGCCCGAATTCCTGGTGCGCGAGACGGCGGTGCACTTCATCGACACCTTCCGCTTCCTGCTGGGCGAGGTGCGTGCGGTGACGGCGCGGCTGCGCAGGTTGAACCCGGTGATCGCGGGCGAGGACGCGGGCCTGCTGATCTTCGAGTTCGATGACAAGCGCACTGGCCTCTTCGACGGCAACCGCCTCAACGAACACGTGGCGCAGAACCTGCGCCGCACGATGGGCGAGATGTGGCTCGAGGGCGAACGCGGCGTGATGCGCCTGGACGGCGACGCGCGCCTGTGGTGGAAGCCGCACCAGGGTGCCGAGACCCAGCACGCCTACGACGACGGCGCCGGCCGCGGCGTCTTCGGCGGCGCCAGCACCGCGCTGCAGGCGCATGTGCTCGCCCACCTGCGTGACGGCGCACCGCTCGAGAACGCCGCCCGCGCCTACCTCAGCAACCTGCACGTGCAGGCCGCCGTCTATCGCTCGCACGCCACTGGCTGCCGGGTGGTGATGGCCGGTTTCGATCCCCACCACCCCTGACCCAAGGAGACTGCCATGAAGAAGATGTTCACGCTCGCCGCCCTTGCCGCCGCCGTCGCGCTCGCGCTGCCGGCCTCGGCCCAGACCGTGCTGAAGTTCAGCCACACCGACCAGCCCGGCGGCTCGCGCCAGAAGTCGGCCGAGGTGTTTGCGAAGAAGGTCGAGGAGTACACGCAGGGCCGCTACAAGGTCCAGATCTACCCGGCCGGTCAACTCGCCAACGACCCGAAGGCGGTCGAGCAGCTGCAGCTCGGCGGTGTCGACTTCACGGTGTCGAGCACCGGCACCTACGCCACCCACGTGCCGACGCTGAACCTGTCGCTGCTGCCCTACCTGGTCGAGAACTACGAGCAGGGCTGGAAGCTGTACGACGAATCGAAGTGGCTCAAGGAGCAGTTCGCCAAGGCCCCGGCCAAGGGTTTTCGCTTCATCGCGACCTGGGAGGCCGGCTTCCGTGACATGACGACCAAGGACCCGCTGCCGAGCCCGGCCGCCGCCGCCGGCATGAAGCTGCGCAGCTTCCCCAACGAGATGATGCGCTGGACGCTCGAGGCGATCGGCTTCAACGTCGTCATCCTGCCGCTGCCCGAGGTCTACCTGGCGATCCAGCAGGGTGCGGTGCAGGGCCAGGAGAACCCGATCGACACGATCTTCGCGAACAAGTTCTACGAGGTCGCGCCCAACGTCACGCTGACGCACCACGTCTACAGCCCGATCCCGCTGACGATGAGCGAGAAGAGCTGGCAGAAGATGACCCCGGCCGACCAGGCGGCGATCATGAAGGCGGGCGCCGAATCGGCCGCCTTCAGCCGCAACGACATCAAGTCGAACGACGACCGCCAGCTCGCCGAGATGACCGCCAAGGGCGCCAAGATCGCGCGGCCGAGCCTGGCGCCGTTCCGCGACGCGGTCAAGCCGGTCTACGCCAAGGCGAAGGAGAAGTACGGCGCCGACGTCGATCAGTTCATCGCCGACGCCGAAGCGGTGCGCAAGGCGCTGCCCGCGAAGTAAGGCGTCGTGGAACAAGCCTCTGTGACCGCGACCGCGGTGGACAGCGCCAGGCCGGCGCGGCAACCGCTGCTGCCGCCGGGCCCCCCGGCGCCGTGGCCGATCGCACTGCTCGGCCGCGCCGTCGACTGGAGCGTGCTCGCGATCGGTGCGGTCATGGCCACGCTGGTCTTTGCCAACGTCATCGTGCACAACGTCTTCAACGGCGACATCGCCTGGACCACCGAGTTCTGCGAGCTGCTGATGGTCTGGGTCACGTTTCTCGGCGGCGCGGCGGCGACGCGGCGCGGTTCGCACATGGTCATCAACGAGCTGGTCAACCATTTGCGGGGCATGAAAAGGCGCTATACCGAAGCGGCGATCCAGCTCGTGGTGTTCGTCACGCTCGGCCTGCTCGCGTGGTACGGCGTCGGCATCACCGAGGCCGGCAACTTCAGCACGCTGACTGTTCTCGGCTGGCCGATGAGCACGCAGTACGTCGCGCTGCCAGTGGCCTCGGTGATCACGATGGTGTTCGTCGCCTGGGACCTGATCGAGATCCTGCGCGGCAAGACGAGCGAACAGCGCCACGGCGTCGCCCACCCATGATCCTGTTCGAGACCTTCGGCCTGTTCATCGTCTTCACGCTGGTGGGCGTGCCGCTCGTCTATGGCCTGCTGATCGCCACCGCCGGCATGATCTGGTGGCACGACCTCGGACACCCGCTGACCTCGGTCTTCCTGAGCTACATCGGCGGCGTCGAGTCGTTCGTGCTGATCGCGGTGCCGCTGTTCATGCTCGCGGGCGAGATCCTGTCGCGCGGCGGCGTCGGCATGCGCATCGTGACCTTTGCCACCAAGCTGCTCGGCTTTCTGCCGGGCGGACTGGGCATCTCTACCGTCACCTCATGCCTGATCTTCGGCGGCGTCTCGGGTTCGGCGATCGCCGACACTGCGGCGATCGGCTCGGTCATGACGCCGGCGATGGTGCGCAAGGGCTACAGCCCGGCCTTTGCCGGCGCGCTGATGTCGACCGCCGGCACGCTCGCGATCGTGATGCCGCCGTCGATCCCGATGCTCGTCTATGCCTTCGTGTCGGGCGCGTCGGTGCGCGACCTGTTCCTGGCCGGCGTCGTGCCGGCGGTCGTGTTCGCGATCGGTCTGTCGATCGACTGCGTGCGCTACGGCAAGCGGACCGGCTGCGACAACGGCGAGACGCGCGCGACGGGGCGCGAAGTCTGGGTCGCCTTCCTCGCCGCGGCGCCGGCGCTGCTGATGCCGGTGATCATCCTCGGCGGCATCTGGTCGGGCTACTTCACGCCGACGGAGGCCGCCGCCGTGGCGGCCGCCTACGGCCTCTTCGTCTCGATGGTGATCTACAGGGACCTGAAATTCCGAGACCTGCCTGCGCTGCTGCTCAAGTCGTTCACGACGAGCGCCGTGGTGATGGTCGTCATCGGCGCGACATCGTGCCTGGCCTGGCTGATCACGGTCGAGCAGGTGCCGGTGCAGATCGCCGACCTCGTCACGCATTACGCGACGTCGCCGTGGACCTTCCTGCTGCTCGTCAACCTGGCGATGCTCACGCTCGGCTGCTTCATCGAGCCGGTGCCGGCGATCATCCTGGCGGCGCCGCTGCTCGTGCCGCTGGCGACGGCGTTCAAGATCGATCCGGTGCACCTCGGGCTGATCATGACTTGCAACCTCGCGATCGGCCTCTACACCCCGCCGGTCGGTGGCACGCTGATGGTCGGCGCCAGACTGGCCGGCGTCGGCATGGGGGCAGTCGTGCGCGCGATGATCCCGATGATGATGATCAGCGTGTCGATCCTGCTCGTCGTGACCTACATTCCCGCGATCAGCATGGCGCTGGTGCACGCGGTGCGTTAGCCAGCGTCGGATCCGATCATGCAAGTCCTCGTCGTCGAGTTCATCATCAAGCCCGCGTTCGTCGAGGCCTTCCAGCAGGCGATCGTCGATAACGCCCGCGCCTCGCGCGAGGGCGAACCCGGCTGCCGCCAATTCGATGTCTGCCGCGACCCGGCCGATGCGGCGAAGTTCTTTCTCTATGAGCTCTACGACGATGAGGCAGCGGTCCAGGCCCACCTGCGAGCGCCGCACTTCCTGCAGATGAACGAGGCCACGACACCCTGGGTCGAGGAGAAGACCGTCTGGCGCTACGAGCGCGTCGCGCCATGACGCTTCTGCTGGGCTGCATCGCAGACGACTTCACCGGCGCGACCGATCTCGCCAACAACCTGGTGCGCGCCGGCATGCGCGTGACGCAGCTGATCGGTGTGCCCGGTGCGTCACCTGGCGCGTCGCCCGATGCGTCGATGACGGATGTCGATGCGGTGGTGGTCGCGCTCAAGTCGCGCACTGCGCCTGTGGCCGAAGCGGTGCAGCAGTCGCTCGCGGCGTCGCGTTGGCTCTGCGCACAGGGTGCGGGGCAGATCTACTTCAAGGTCTGTTCGACCTTCGACTCGACGCCGCGCGGCAACATCGGCCCGGCTGCCGAGGCCTTGCTCGCCGATCTGGGGGCGGACTTCGCGATCGTCACGCCGGCCTTTCCGGAGAACGGCCGCACCGTCTTCAAGGGGCACCTGTTCGTCGGCGACCAGCTGTTGTCGGACAGCTCGATGCGCCAGCATCCGCTGACGCCGATGACCGACTCCAACCTCGTTCGCGTGCTTCAGGCGCAGCTTGCGCACGGCACGTGTGGATTGATCGATCACCGCGCGCTGGCGCGTGGTGTTGCCGGCGTGACGGAGCGCATCGAAGTGCTGAGACTCGAAGGCTGCAACTTCGCGATTGCCGACGCCACCACCGACGACGATCTGCGCATCCTCGCGCGCGCCGCCGCCGGGCTGCGCCTGGTGGTCGCGGGTTCGGGGCTGGCGATCGGCATTCCGGCGCTGCATGGCCTGGCGCCCAACGCCCAGGCCGCGCAGTTGCCGCCCGCGACGGGCGCGTGCGCGATCGTCAGCGGCAGCTGCTCGGCTGCGACGAACACGCAGGTCGCGGCGTTCATCGCGGCCGGCGGCGACGCGTTTGCGCTCGACCCGCTGCGCCTGGCGGGCGGTGAAGATCTCGCCGCGCAGGCGCTGGCCTGGGCCGCGCCGAGGCTTCCCAAGGGGCCGGTGCTCGTCTATGCGACGGCCGAAGCGGCCGCGGTTCGCGCAGTGCAAGCCGCGCTCGGCGCCGAGCGCGCCGGCGCGCTGGTCGAGGCTGCGTTGGCGCGCGTGGCCGTGGGTCTAGTTCAAGGCGGCGTGCGCCAGTTGCTGGTGGCGGGCGGAGAGACCTCGGGTGCCTGCGTGCAGGCGCTCGGCATCGAGCGCATGCGGATCGGGCCGCAGATCGATCCGGGCGTGCCGTGGTGCCATGCGGCAAGCGCAGCCAGCGGCCCGCAGGGTCTGCATCTGGCCCTGAAGTCGGGCAACTTCGGCGCGCCCGACTTCTTCCATCGCGCATTCGCTATGCTCGGCCGATGACGGACGAGAGCGCGCTGCGGGACGAGATCTGCCGCGTCGGCCGGTCGCTCTTCGAGCGCGGCTATGTGCATGCGACCGCAGGCAACATCAGCGCGCGGCTCGCCGACGGCTGCTTCCTGATCACGCCGACCGACGCCTGCCTCGGCGATCTGAGCCCCGAGCGGCTGGCGAAGGTCGACGCCTCGGGCGTGCAGGTCAGCGGCGACAAGGCGAGCAAGACGCTGGCGCTGCACCGGCACGTCTACGACGCGGACGCTGCCGCCGGCTGCGTCGTGCACAGCCACTGCACGCATCTCGTCGCGCTCACGCTGCAAGGCGTGTGGAGCGAGGCGGACATCGTGCCGCCGATCACGCCCTACTTCGTGATGAAGGTCGGGCACGTGCCCCTCGTCGCCTATCGCCGCCCGGGGGATTCGCGCGCCGCGCAGGACGTCGCGGCGCTGGTGAAGGGCGGCCTCGCGCGCGGATTGCCGCTGCGCGCGGTGATGCTCGATCGCCTCGGGCCGGTCGTGTGGCAGGCGGGCCCGGCCGAAGCGAGCGCGGTGCTCGAGGAACTGGAGGAAACGGCGCGCCTGTGGCTGCTTTGCTCACCGCGCCCCGCGCCTCTGGACGACGCGCAGATCGAAGACCTGCGCACGGCCTTCGGCGCACGCTGGTAGGTGCGTCGGCGGCGTCACCTGCCATCGGTGCATTGCCGCGGGCCTGAATTACAATCGCGTTTCGTTTCAGATCAACGAGCAAGAGCAGGAAAGGCAGACGGGTTATGACACCGCGAACTCACACGACCTTTGCCGAGGTTTGCTGACCGCAGCGTTGTCACGTCCATACTGTTCGTTGTTTCGTGAAGCAAGAGGCGCGGTCGATCACCGCGCCTTTTTTCGTTTTGGTGGGGAACTCCAATGATTTCGATTCAATTGCCTGACGGCTCGAAGCGCGAGTTCGCGTCGCCGCCGACGGTTGCCGACGTCGCCGCGACCATTGGCAGCGGGCTGGCGAAGGCCGCGCTCGCCGGGCGCATCGGCGAGGGCGCCGCTGCGCGCATCGTCGACCTCGACACCCGGCTCAAGGCCGACACGGCGCTCTCGATCGTCACCGCCAAGGACGCGGACGGCCTGGAGGTCATCCGCCACTCGACGGCGCACCTGCTTGCCTATGCGGTGAAGGAGCTGTTCCCCGAAGCGCAGGTGACGATCGGCCCGGTGATCGAGAACGGCTTCTTCTACGACTTCGCCTACAAGCGCCCGTTCACGCCCGAGGATCTGGCCGCGATCGAGAAGAAGATGACCGAGCTCGCGGCGAAGGACGAGCCCGTCGTTCGCCGTGTGCTGCCGCGCGACGAGGCGGTGGCGTACTTCAAGGGACTGGGCGAGCACTACAAGGCCGAAATCATCGCGAGCATCCCGGCCGGCGAGGACGTGTCGCTCTACCGCGAAGGCAAGTTCGAAGATCTGTGCCGCGGCCCGCACGTGCCGAGCACCGGCAAGCTCAAGCACTTCAAGCTGATGAAGCTCGCCGGCGCGTACTGGCGCGGCGACCATCGCAACGAGATGCTGCAACGCATCTACGGCACCGCCTGGGCGACGAAGGACGAGTTGCAGCAGTACCTGCACCGGCTCGAAGAAGCCGAGAAGCGCGACCACCGCAGGCTGGGCCGCGAGCTCGACCTGTTCCACCTCGACGAGCACGCGCCGGGACTGGTGTTCTGGCACCCGAAGGGCTGGACGATCTGGCAACAGGTCGAGCAGTACATGCGCGCGGTGTACCGCGACAACGGCTACCACGAGGTCAAGGCGCCGCAGATCCTCGACCAGACGCTGTGGGAGACGACCGGCCACTGGGGCAAGTACCGCGAGAACATGTTCACGACCGAGTCGGAGAAGCGCGACTACGCGTTGAAGCCGATGAACTGCCCCGGCCACCTGCTGATCTACAAGCAGGGCATCAAGAGCTATCGCGACCTGCCGCTGCGCTATGGCGAGTTCGGCCAGTGCCACCGCAACGAGCCCTCGGGCGGCCTGCACGGCATCATGCGGGTGCGCGGCTTCACGCAGGACGACGGCCACATCTTCTGCACCGAGGAGCAGATCCTCGACGAGTGCGCCGCCTTCACGGCGCTGCTGCAGAAGGTCTATGCCGACTTCGGCTTCACCGAGATCATCTACAAGGTCGCGACGCGGCCGGACGCCCGGATCGGCAGCGACGAGTCCTGGGACCGTGCCGAGGGCGCCCTGATGGAGGCGCTGCGCCGCTCGGGCGTCGACTTCCAGGTCTCGGTCGGCGAGGGCGCCTTCTACGGCCCGAAGATCGAATACACGCTGAAGGACGCCATCGGCCGCGAGTGGCAGTGCGGCACGATGCAGGTCGACCCCAACATGCCGGAGCGCCTGGGCGCCGAATACGTGGCCGAATCGGGCGAGCGCCGCACGCCGCTGATGCTGCACCGGGCGATCGTCGGCAGCCTCGAGCGCTTCATCGGCATCCTGATCGAGCAGCACGCCGGCGCGCTGCCGGCCTGGCTTGCGCCGCTCCAGGTGGTCGTGCTGGCGATCACCGACGCGCAGGCCGACTACGCCGTGGAAGTTGCGAAAACGCTTCAAAAACAAGGAGTTAGAGTCGAAACTGATTTGCGCAACGAGAAGATCGGCTATAAAATCCGCGAGCACTCGTTGCAAAAGCTCCCGTACATCCTCGTCGTTGGCGACAAGGAAAAGGCAAACGGAGCGGTTGCGGTGCGCGCCCGAGGCAACCAGGATCTGGGTGTGATGGCGCTCGATGACTTCGCGCAGAAGCTCACGAGCGAGATCGCATCACGCAAGTGATCCTGCCGTTGCGCGTCGGGCCCGCGCCAGATCACTGTGGGGGTTCGGTGCCTTCGAGCCCATTGAAAGGTTGACACCATCGCTACTTCTTATGCAGACCGTCGCACGCCGAATGTCGAGCGCAAGCACCGCCTGAACCGCGAGATCATGGCACCGGAGGTCCGGTTGAACGGGGTCGATAACGAGGCCCTGGGTATCGTGAGCACCGCGGACGCGCTGCGAATGGCAGGTGAACTCGATGTCGATCTGGTCGAGATCGCGGCCACCGCCGATCCCCCGGTCTGCCGGCTGATGGACTACGGCAAGTTCAAGTACCAGGAGCAAAAGCGCGCCGCGGAGGCGAAGGCCAAGCAGAAGGTCATTGAAATCAAGGAAGTGAAGTTCCGTCCGGGCACGGACGAGGGCGACTACGCGATCAAGATGCGCAACCTGCGCCGCTTCATCGGCGAGGACGGCGACAAGGGCAAGGTCACGCTGCGCTACCGCGGCCGCGAGATCACGCACCAGGACATCGGCATGCGCCTGCTCGAACGCATCCGCGACGAACTGGCCGATATCTCGGTCGTCGAGCACATGCCCAAGCTCGAGGGGCGCCAGATGGTGATGGTGCTGGGTCCCAAGCGAAAGAACTGAAAGAACTGAAGCGCGGGATAGATTGAAGATTCAACGCCGGGGACTGGTCGCCGCGGCGTTGCAAGAAGCCCCTGCAGGCCTACAAGACCGTGAGCATCACGGGCGCCTGCAGGAGCAACCTAGAAGGAGCAGTCATGCCTAAGATGAAGACCAAGAGCGGCGCCAAGAAGCGCTTTCGCGTTCGACCGGGGGGCACCGTCAAGCGGGGCCAGGCGTTCAAGCGCCACATCCTGACGAAGAAGTCCACCAAGAACAAGCGCCAGTTGCGTGGCGCCGTCGCGGTGCACGAGACCAACATGGGCCACATGGCGCAGATGCTGCCATTCGCCGGCCTGTGACCGTCATCAACGCTTGAAGGAGAACGACTCATGCCTCGCGTAAAACGTGGTGTCACCGCACGCGCCCGTCACAAGAAGGTCCTGGCGCTCGCCAAGGGCTATCGCGGCCGTCGCAAGAATGTCTTTCGCATCGCCAAACAGGCGGTGATGCGTGCCGGCCAGTACGCCTACCGGGATCGCCGGACCAAGAAGCGCGTGTTCCGCAATCTGTGGATCGCGCGCATCAACGCCGCCTCGCGCGGGCTCGGCCTGACCTACAGCAGGTTCATGGCCGGCCTGAAGAAGGCGTCGATCGAGATCGACCGCAAGGTGCTGGCCGACATGGCCGTCAACGACCCGGCTGCCTTTGGCAGCATCGTCGAGAAGGCGCGCGCCCAACTCGCTTGATCGCAGCGGACGCGCCGTGCCGGCATCGGCATGGCGTGACCGCGGCACCCTTCTGGCGGCCCAGCGCCGCATGAAGGGCGAGCATTCCAAGGCCGCCACCTGTAGCGGCCTTTTTTCTGCCCGACAACGGTCTCGACGACGACGCAATGAACGATCTGGACACACTGGTGCGCGCCGCGCAGGACGAGTTCGCCAAGGCAGCGACGCCGGCCGAACTCGAGAACGCAAAGGCGCGCTACCTCGGCAAGGCGGGCCGGCTGACCGACCTGCTCAAGAGCCTTGCAACGCTCGACGCGGCCGAGAAGAAAACGCGCGGTGCCGAGATCAACGCGACCAAGCAGCGCGTCGAGGCCGCCCTCAATGCGCGCCGCAAGGCGCTCGCCGACGCCGAGCTCGAACAACTGCTGCAGGCCGAGGCGCTCGACGTCAGCCTGCCCGGCCGCCAGCGTGGCATCGGCGGCCTGCACCCCATCACGCGCGCGATGGAGCGCATCGAGGCGATCTTCGGCTCGATGGGCTTCGACGTCGCCGACGGCCCCGAGATCGAGACCGATTGGTTCAGCTTCACCGCGCTCAACAACCCCGAGAACCATCCCGCGCGCTCGATGCAGGACACCTTCTACGTCGACATCAAGGACGACGAAGGCCGCTGGCTGAACCTGCGACCGCACACCTCGCCGATGCAGGTGAGGTACGCCAAGGCGCACGCGGCACGGCACGCCGAAGCGATCGCCGCCGGCCTGCCGGTTCCGGACATTCGCGTCATCGCGCCGGGCCGCACCTACCGCGTCGACAACGATGCGACGCACTCGCCGATGTTCCACCAGGTCGAAGGCCTGTGGATCGGCGAGAACATCAGCTTCAAGGATCTGAAGGCGGTGTACCTCGCCTTCGTCCGCGCGTTCTTCGAGACCGACGACCTGCAGATCCGCTTTCGGCCAAGCTACTTCCCTTTCACCGAGCCGAGTGCCGAGATCGACATGATGTTCGGCAGCGGGCCCTTGGCGGGCCGCTGGCTCGAGATCTCGGGCTCCGGCCAGGTCCATCCGCAGGTCATCCGCAACATGGGGCTCGACCCCGAACGCCAGATCGGCTTCGCGTTCGGCTCGGGCATCGACCGTCTCGCGATGCTGCGCTACGGCGTCGACGATCTGCGCGTGTTCTTCGAGAGCGACCTGCGCTTTCTCGCCCAATTCAAGTGATCTTCGAGTCCATCACGGAGCGCCCGCTGCATGCAGTTTCCTGAATCCTGGTTGCGCGAATTCTGCGACCCGCCGCTGAGCACCGCGCAGCTGGCCGAGCTGCTGACGATGTCGGGCATGGAGGTCGAGTCGCTCACACCCGTCGCGCCGCCCTTCAGCAAGGTCGTCGTCGCGCAGGTGATGGCGGTCGAGCGCCATCCGAATGCCGACCGGCTCAACGTCTGCGCGGTCGATGCCGGGACCGGCACGCCGCTGACGATCGTCTGCGGCGCGCCCAACGTGCGTGCCGGCATGAAGGTGCCTTGCGCGCTCGTGGGTGCGCTGCTGCCGGCGGCGGAGGAGGGCGGCGCGCCGTTCGAGATCAAGACCGGCAAGCTGCGCGGCGTCGAGAGCCAGGGCATGCTGTGCTCGGGGCGCGAACTCAAGCTCTCGGAAGACCACTCCGGCCTGCTCGAGCTGCCCGCCGATGCGCCGCTCGGGCGCGACGTTCGAGAGCAGTTGCAGCTCGACGACATGCTCTTCACGCTCAAGCTCACGCCGAACCTGGCGCACGGCCTGAGCGTCTTCGGCATTGCGCGCGAAGTCGCAGCACTCACCGGCGCGCCGCTCAGGACGCCGGCTGCCGTCGCCTCCGCGCGGCCGGTCGCGCTGAAGCACGACGACAGGCTGCCCGTCAAGGTCGAGGCGGGTGACCTGTGCGGGCGCTTCTCGGGCCGCATCATCCGCAACGTCGACACGCGCGCCGCGACGCCGGGCTGGATGGTCGATCGCCTGCAACGCTGCGGGCAGCGCTCGGTCACGGCGCTCGTCGACATCTCGAACTACGTGATGTTCGAGTCCGGCCAGCCTTCGCACATCTTCGATCTCGACAAGATCCACGGCGGCCTGCAGGTGCGTTGGGGGCGCAAGGGCGAGACGCTCGAGCTGCTCAACGGCGACACGGTCGAGGTTGACGAGACGGTCGGCGTCATCGCCGACGATCAGGCGGTCGAATCGCTTGCGGGCATCATGGGTGGTGAAGCGACGGCCGTGTCCGACGCGACGCGCAACATCTACGTCGAGGCTGCCTTCTGGTGGCCCGAGGCCGTCGCCGGCCGTTCGCGCCGGTTCAACTTCACGACCGACGCCGGCCACCGCTTCGAGCGCGGCGTCGATCCGGCGTTGACGGTGGCCCACATCGATCGCATCTCGCAGCTCGTGATCGAGATCTGCGGCGGCGAAGCGGGGCCGATCGACGACCAGATCGTGAACATGCCCGGGCGCGAGCCGGTGCGCCTGCGGCCGTCGCGCGCTGCGCGTGTGGTCGGCATGCCGCTGACGCAGGCGCAATGCGCTGGCGTGATGCAGCGCCTCGCGCTGCCGTTCGTCGAGGGGCCCGACCTGCTGACGGTCACGCCGCCGAGCTGGCGCTTCGACCTGCGCATCGAGGAGGACCTGATCGAGGAAGTGATCCGCGTGCTCGGCTACGCGACGCTGCCCGAAGCGTCGCCGATCGCGGCCGTCACGCCGCGCGTGCGGTCCGAGTCGCGCCGCAGTCGCCACGCGTTGCGCCATGCGATGGCGGCGCGCGACTATCAGGAGACGATCAACTTCAGCTTCGTCGAACCGCGCTGGGAGCACGAGCTCGCCGGCAACGCGGATCCGATCAAGGTGCTGAACCCGATCGTGAGCCAGCAGTCGGTGATGCGCTCCAGCCTTGTCGGCAGCCTGGTGCAGGTGCTGCGCTTCAACCTCGCGCGCAGGGCTTCGCGCGTGCGCGTGTTCGAGCTCGGCAGCGTCTACCGGCGTGATGCGGCGGCGCTGGCGGGCGAGCGCAGCGTCGCCGGCGTTGCGCAGACACTGCGCCTGGGCGGGCTGGCCTGGGGCCCGGCGGACGCACTGCAGTGGGGGCGCAAGGAGCGCGCAGTCGACTTCTTCGATGTCAAGGGCGACGTCGAGCTGCTGCTGGCGCCGCGGCAGGCGCGTTTCGTTGCCGCATCACATCCGGCGCTGCATCCGGGGCGCTGCGCGACGGTCGAGCTCGACGGCGAGGCGATCGGCTTCGTCGGCGAGCTGCACCCCAGGTGGCGCCAGGCCTACGAGCTGCCGTCCGCACCCGTGGTGTTCGAGCTCGACGCCGTCGCGCTGCAGCGACAGCCGCTGCCCGTCTATGCGCCGGTGCCGCGCCAGCAATCGGCGTGGCGCGACCTCGCGCTGATCGTCGGTGACGACGTCCGCCACGATGCGCTGATGGACGCCATCGGCGCCGGGCCGCAGGGTCTGGTTCGCAGCGCGCGGCTGTTCGACGTCTACAAGCCGGCGAAGACCACGACAGCGACGACGACCGACATCGCCGCCGGTGAGCGCAGTCTCGCCGTGCGTCTCGAACTCCTCGACGAAGCGGCGACGCTGACCGACGAGCGTATCGACGCCGAGGTTGCACGCGTCGTCGAAACCCTGCGCACGCGCCTCGGTGCGCGCTTGCGCGCCTGAGCGAGAGCCGGCAGATGAATGACAAGACGAGTCCCCGCGGGGTGCTGCTGCCGACCCTCGAGACGCCGACGCTGACCAAGGCCGAGCTGTCCGAACTGCTGTTCGAGCGCCTGGGCCTCAACAAGCGCGAGTCGAAGGACATGGTCGAGGCCTTCTTCGACATCATTCACGCCGCGCTCGTCGAAGGCCGCGACGTGAAGATGTCGGGCTTCGGCAACTTCAACATCCGGCGCAAGGCGCCGCGCCCCGGCCGCAACCCGCGCACCGGTGAAGCGATCCCGATCAAGGCCCGAAATGTGGTCACATTTCACGCCAGCCACAAGCTCAAGGGCGTTGTGCAGGGCGAAATACCGGTTGGAGACGAGTTCGAGTAAAGTCTTAGCTTTCTCTGCCGATCTTATTGATTCATATGGAGAAAGCGCTCCCAGCGATTCCGGCGAAACGCTACTTCACGATCGGTGAGGTGAGCGAGCTGTGCGGCGTCAAGCCCTACGTGCTGCGCTACTGGGAGCAGGAGTTCACGCAGCTGCGGCCGATGAAGCGGCGCGGCAACCGGCGCTACTACCAGCACCACGAGGTGCTGCTGATCCGGCGCATCCGTGAACTGCTCTATGAGCAGGGCTTCACGATCAGCGGCGCACGCAATCGGCTGTCGGAGGTGACGCCGGGAAGACGGCACGATGATTTCGTGCCGGACGCCAACATGGCCGAAAGCGCGGACGCGATGGAGGCCGAAGCGGCCGACGGCGAGCCCGGGAACGGCATGCCTCGCCCACGTCAGGCGCCGACCCGGGACGCCACGGAAGCGGCGAGCGCATCGATAACACCCGACGCCATGCGCCGCGAACTGTTGGCGATACGCGATCTGCTCAAGGCGTGATGCGAAGGCGTGGTGCGAAGGCGTGATGCGAAGGCGTGGTGCGAAGGCGTGATTGCGATCGCCGCACGCCTTGCGCCGCGAGGCAAAGTCGGAACGCGTGGCGCGGGCCCTATAATCCGAGCCTTGTCGGGGCGTAGCGCAGCCTGGTAGCGCACTTGCATGGGGTGCAAGGGGTCGCGAGTTCGAATCCCGCCGTCCCGACCAGAAGCGACGAGGGTCAGCAGGTTAGCGCCGGCTGACCCTTTAGTTTTTCTGCGTTCATCGGATGTCGTCACCGGTCGAATTGCTGAACCGATGCGCTGCCTTTGACACGCGGCGCCGGGTTCGTTGGCCTCACAGCGAGGCACCGAACCGAGCAGCGACGCCGCCACCAGCGTGCGGCGCGCCCCAGATCCACCATGGCGAGGAAGCGGAAATGAGCGGCAATCACTCGAAGTACCGGCAACTGATCGCGCAATGCAGGGAGCTGCCGCCGACGCACTGCGCGGTCGCGCACCCCTGCGACGAGAGCTCGCTGCGTGGCGCCATCGAAGCGGGGCGGATGGGGCTGATTCGGCCCATCCTCGTCGGCCCGCAGGCGCGCATCGCGGCCATCGCCGCGCAGGCGGAAATCGACCTCGCCGGGCTTGAACTCGTCGATACCCCGCACAGCCATGCCTCGGCCGAGATCGCCGTGCGCCTGGCGCGCGAGGGCAAGGCCGAGATGCTGATGAAGGGCAGCCTGCACACGGACGAACTGATGGCCGCGATCGTCCATCGCGAGACCGGCCTGCGCACCGAACGGCGAATCAGCCATTGCTTCATCATGGACGTGCCGGCGATCGACCGCGTCGTGATGATCACCGACGCCGCCATCAACATCCTGCCGACGCTGACGGACAAGGTCGACATCGTGCAGAACGCGATCGACCTTGCTCATGCGCTGGGGCTCGAGAACCCCAAGGTCGCGATCCTGTCGGCGATGGAGACGGTCAACCCACAGGTGCCTTCGACGATCGACGCCGCGGCGCTGTGCAAGATGGCCGAGCGCAGCCAGATCACCGGCGGCGTGCTGGACGGGCCGCTCGCGCTCGACAACGCGATCAACCTCGGCGCCGCGCGCATCAAGAACATCGCGTCGCCGGTGGCGGGGCAGGCCGACATCCTCGTCGTGCCCGACCTGGAGGCCGGCAACATGCTCGCCAAGAGCCTGTCCTTCATGGCGGACGCCGACGCCGCGGGCATCGTACTCGGCGCACGGGTGCCGATCGTCCTCACGAGCCGCGCCGACTCGGTGCAGACGCGGCTCGCGTCCTGCGCCGTCGGGGTGCTCGTCGCCAAGGCGCGCCGCGAGGACCTGAAAAAGGTCGTCGTGTGACGGACAGGGCGATCGCCGCCGGCAGCGCCGGCGCGTCGAGCATCGAGCCCTCGGCGTACTTCATGCCGTCGTGCACGACGCGCTGGCCGAGGCGCGTGCCCTCGGGCTGAACCGGCTCACGCTCAGGGCAACGGCCCGGGGCGGCGCAGGTGGTCTCTGCGGTTTGCGCGTCTGCAACGACAGGGGCTCGCTCGCAGCGTGCCCCGGCCTCGCTTCTTCGCCCGAGATCGTGATCCGGGCGTTTTGCAAGGGCACTCAGGAGTCCGGTCCGTCAGCGCCGGCGAAGGCCGTATCCTCGATCTGCCGGCGAATCGTGCATCCTGCCGAACGCCGCCCCTTCGGGAGACCTTCATGAGTCAATACGAGATCGCCGTCATCGTCGGCAGCCTGCGCAAGGAATCCTTCAATCGAAAGCTGGCGAACGGCCTGGCAAAGTTGGCGCCGCCGGACCTGACGTTCAAGCAGATGCAGATCGACGACCTGCCACTCTACAACCAGGACGACGATGCCGATCAGGCGGCGGCGGTCAAGCGGCTGAAGGCCGGTGTCGCCGCCGCGCAGGGTGTGCTGTTCGTGACCGCGGAGTACAACCGTTCGATTCCCGGTGTGCTGAAGAACGCGATCGATCACGCATCACGCCCCTACGGCACGAGCGCGTGGGCGGGCAAGCCCGCCGGCGTGATCGGGGCTTCGACGGGCGTGATCGGCACCTCGCTGGCGCAGCAGCATTTGCGCAATGTGCTGGCGTACCTCGACATGCCGGTGCTCGGCCAGCCGGAAGCGTTCATTCAGGCCAAGGAAGGCCTGTTCGCGGCGGACGGAAGCATCGGCGAGGCGAGCAAGAAGTTTCTGCAAACCTGGATGGACAAGTACGCCGCATGGGTCAGGCTGCATGCGGCGCAGCGCAAATGAAGCGCTTCGGGTGACGGCGACATGACGCAGAGCGGCGCATTCTTCGACGTCCGCGCCGAGCGCGCGCCGGTACGCGCTGCCGCCGCAATCTGTCGCCGCCACCGATGAGCGCCTACGCCCGCCTGCACGCGCTGCTCGTCGACGACGACACGCTGGTGCAGGTGTGTCGCGACCTGCCCGAGTCCGCCTGCCGCGCGCAGCCGCGCAACTACGGCGTGCACGTCGTGTCGCTCGGCCTGACCAAGGTCGGCGAAGGTCTGGCCGATCCCAAGCTCGTGCTCGCGTGGCTGCTCGACGCGATCGGCACGCCGACCTGGGCGCTCGGCCTGCTGGTGCCGGTGCGCGAATCGCTGGCGATGCTGCCGCAACTGGCGATCTCGGCGCACATCCGGCGGCTCGCCGTTCGCAAGACGGTCTACGTCGCGGGCTGTGTCGTCCAGGGCGCGGCGATCATCGGCTTCGGCCTGATGGCGTGGTTCGCGCAGCTGCTTTCCGGCACCGCAGCCGGCATCGCCGCGGTTGCACTGATCGCGGTGTTTGCGCTCGGCCGCAGCCTGTGCTCGATCAGCTTCAAGGACGTGCTCGGCAAGACCGTGGACGTGGGCCAGCGCGGCACCATCAGCGGTACGGCGGGCACCATCGCCGCCGCGGCGACGCTGCTGTTGGCGATCGGCTATTCGATCGGCTGGATTCCGCTCACGGTGCCGGTCGTCGCCGGCATGGTCGCGCTCGGCGGCATCTGCTGGCTGCTGGCCGCGTTCGTCTTC
Organism: Rhizobacter sp.; assembly: GCA_023954175.1. Classification (GTDB taxonomy): domain Bacteria; phylum Pseudomonadota; class Gammaproteobacteria; order Burkholderiales; family Burkholderiaceae_C; genus CAIKUF01. Next base: position 34,145 of record JAMLIM010000017.1, on the reverse strand, counting down.
GGGTCGATCGAGGAAGAACCCGGCGCGACCGACGGCAGCATCGACGGCCTGGCCGCGGTCATCGCGCAACTTGGCCTGTTGCGCAGCGATGCGCCGCTGCGCCGCCTGATCGTGACGCGCGCCTTGCTGCTTTCGACGGCGCTGGCGCCGCCGTTCTACATTGCGCTCAGCGGCGACCACCAGGCCAGCGGCCTTGGCACGCTGGGCACGTTCATGGTGGCGTCCGCGGCGGCCAGTCTGGCGAGCACCTATATCTGGGGGCGGCTCGCCGACCGGTCGAGCCGGCGCGTGCTGATGTTCGCCGCGGCACTGGCCAGCGTGGCGAATGCAGTCGCCGCCTTCACGGCGCTCGTCATGCCGGACCGCCTGGCAGCGGGCTGGTTCCTGCCGGCGATGCTGTTCGTGCTCATGATCGCGCACCAGGGCGTGCGGCTCGGCCGCTCGGTGCACATCGTCGACATGGCCGATGTGGACAACCGCGCGACCTACACCGCGCTCAGCAACTCGGTGGTCGGCGTGATCCTGCTCGCCGGCGGCGTGTTCGGCCTCATCGCGCAGTGGCTCGGCATCGGCGTCGTGCTGGGGATCTTCACGCTGATGGCGGCACTGGCGATCGTGATGGCGTCGCGGCTGGACGAGGTCCAGTCGGCGCCACCCGGGTGACGATCCGGCGCGGCCCGGCGCGGGCCTTGACCGCGGCAACTGTGGCACCATGCCCGCTCGATCGTGCAGCGTCCGGCTGCACTTCGATTCGATACGAAAGACCCGTCTCAGGGTCAGGAGAATGCCTCGTGAACACCTTCGATCTATCCTGCCGCAAGCCATCGAAGGAGGTGTCGACATGAAAGCGCTCGACTACGCGGCGACACTGAAGTCGGGATCATCGAGTGCGCGCTACCTGAGCCTGGCCAAGCTCGCCGAACGCACCGGTGCGGACGTCGCGAGGCTGCCGCACACGGTCAAGATCCTGCTGGAAAACATCGCGCGCCGGGTTGGTGAGGGCGATGTCGCGCCGGCCGATGTCGAATCGCTCGCGCGCTGGCCGAACGGCGCCGACGCTTCGCTTGCGTTCATGCCGGCGCGGGTGTTGATGCAGGATTTCACCGGCGTGCCGGCGGTGGTGGACCTGGCCGCGATGCGCAGCGCGATGGAGCGCGCCGGCGGCGACCCGAGGCGCGTGAATCCGTTCGTGCCGGTCGATCTGGTCATCGACCATTCGGTGCAGGTCGACCGCTTCGGCAGTGCCGATGCCTACGCCGCCAACCTGGATTGGGAGTACCGACGCAACCGCGAACGCTACGCGCTGCTCAACTGGGCGCAGCAGGCTTTCGAGGGCTTTCGCGTGGTGCCGCCCGGCATGGGCATCTGCCACCAGGTGAACCTGGAGCATCTGGGCCAGGTGGTCATCGAGCGCGACGGCTGGCTCTTTCCCGACACATTGGTCGGCACCGATTCGCACACGCCGATGATCAACGGCCTGGGCGTGCTCGGCTGGGGCGTGGGCGGCATCGAGGCCGAAGCGGCGATGCTCGGCCAGCCGATGTTCCTGCCCAAGCCGGTGGTGCTCGGCGTGCGCGCGCGCGGCGCGTTGCCGGCCGGCACGACCGCCACCGACCTCGTGCTGACCTTGACGCAGATGCTTCGCGCCCACGGCGTGGTCGGCAAGTTCGTCGAGTTCTTCGGCGCCGGCTTGAGCAACCTCGGCATCGCCGACCGCGCGACGCTGTCGAACATGTCGCCGGAGTCGGGCGCCACGGCCACACTGTTCCCGGTGGATGCCAACACCTTGCAGTACCTGCGCCTGACGGGGCGCGGCGACATCGTCGAACGCGTCGAGCGCTACACGCGCGAACAGGGTCTGTTCAGGAGCGACGACGATCCCGAGCCGATCTTCAGCGAAGTGCTGGATCTCGATCTGAGCAAGGTCGAACCCAGCCTTGCCGGACCGAAGCGGCCGCAGGACCGCGTCGCGCTGAGCGGCGTCGCGCAGTCGTTCACATCCGGCGTCTCCGGCGCCGCAGGCGAAGTCAGCGCCAAGCAGATCGACCGCCTGAGCGGCGAGGGCAACGCCGAGGCCGGCAGGTTCCTGAAGGCGCCACCGGAGCGACTGCATCAGCCCGAGGCCGCCGCATCGGTGACGACCGGGTCGGTCGTCATCGCGGCGATCACGAGCTGCACCAACACCTCGAACCCGTCGGTGATGATCGCCGCCGGCCTGCTGGCGCGCAAGGCAGTCGAGGCCGGCCTGCAAAGCCGCCCGTGGGTGAAGACCTCGCTCGCACCGGGTTCGCGCGTCGTCACCGACTACCTCGCCAAGGCCGGGCTCACGCCTTACCTGGACCAGCTGGGCTTCAACCTGGTGGGCTACGGCTGCACGACCTGCATCGGCAACTCGGGTCCGTTGCCGGAAGAAGTCGCCAACGCCGTCACCGGCCAGGACCTGGCCGTGGCGGCGGTGCTCTCGGGCAACCGCAACTTCGAAGGCCGCATCCACAGCCAGGTGAAGGCGAGCTACCTGGCCTCGCCACCGCTGGTGGTTGCCTATGCGCTGGCCGGCACGGTGCTGTGCGACCTGACGACCGACCCGCTGGGCACCGGTGCCGACGGCAAGCCGGTGTATCTGAAGGACATCTGGCCCAGTGCCGAGGAAATCGAAGCACTGGTCGCGTCGTCGGTGAAGGCGCAGCAGTTCGACGCCGAGTACAGCCGCATCTTCGAGGGCGACAAGAAGTGGAAGAGCATGCCGGCGCCGACCGGCACCTTGTTCGACTGGGCGCCGGAGTCGACCTACGTGCGCGAGCCGCCCTTCTTCATCGACTTCGCGAAGACCGCGCCCGCGCTGCGCGACATCCAGGGCGCACGCGCGCTCGCGATGCTGGGCGACTCGATCACCACCGATCACATTTCACCGGCCGGCGCCATCGGCGCGGGCTCTTCGGCCGGGAAGTACCTGCTCGCGCAGGGCGTGGCCGCGGCCGAATTCAACAGTTTCGGCTCGCGCCGCGGCAATCACGAAGTCATGATGCGCGGCACCTTCGGCAACATACGTCTGCGCAACGAGATGGTCCCCGGGGTCGAAGGCGCGTGGACGGTGCATCTGCCGAGCGGCGAGAAGATGAGCATCTACGACGCCTCGATGCGCTACCAGCAGGAAGGCACGCCGCTGGTCGTCGTCGCGGGGCGCGAATACGGCTCCGGCAGTTCGCGCGACTGGGCCGCCAAGGGCGCCGCGCTGCTGGGCATCAAGGCCGTCATCGCGCAGAGCTACGAGCGCATCCACCGCAGCAACCTGGTGTGCATGGGCGTGCTGCCGTTGCAGTTCGCAGAGGGCGATTCGGCAAAGTCGCTCGGCCTCGACGGCACCGAGACCTTCAGCTTCAGCGGCATCGCCGCCGGCATCGAACCGCGCCAACGCGTCGAGGTGTCGTTCACGCGCGTCGATGGCTCGAAGGGGCGTTTCAGCGCGACCGTCCGAATCGACGCACCGTCCGAAGTCGAGTACTTCGAACAGGGCGGCATCCTGCAGATGGTGCTGCGCCGGATGCTGCCGGGCTGACCCCGCGGCCGACGATGGCGCCGCTATCGCTCGCACGCGAAGCAAGGCCTGCCGCGCAGGACAGCATGCGGCGATCGTCCATCGGGGCCGGGGCACGGCAGTTCATCGCGGCGCATTCGCGCTTGTTGCAGCCCTGAACGGCAGTTCGTGGTCGCCACGCGCACCCTGGCCGCCTATGCGTTGACCGCGACCGCCGGCTGGGTCGATACCGTGGGCATCATGCTGTTCTTCGAAGAGCTGCGCATCTTCCCGACCTACATGAGCGGCAACACGACGCGGCTGTTCGTGTCGGCGGCGGACGGCGATCTGCTGCGCCTGAGCCTGTTTGGCGCGGCCATCGTGCTGTTCGTGCTCGGTGCCGCCGCCGGCCGCTGGGTCAACGACGGCACCCGCGGTCGCGAGGCCGCCGGCCTGTTGCTCGAGGCGTCGCTGATCTTCGCTGCCGCGCTGGCGGCTGCTAGCACGGCGCCCGACACGCTCACCCTCGGCCTGCTGGCGGCCGCGATGGGCTGGAACAACGTCGCGCTGACGCCGACGAACGGCGTCGCGCCCCGGGGCTATATCACCGGCACCTTGGTCTCCTTCGCCAGCGGCGTGACCGACGCGCTGACGGGGCGTGGGTCCTGGGGGACGGTCCGGCAGCCGGCACTCCTGTGGCTCAGCCTGGCGGGCGGCGCGCTCGCCGGCGCCTATTCAACGCGCTGGCTGGGCGAGTTGTTCGTCCTGCTCGCGCCCGCCATCGTCGTCACGCTGTGTGCGTTGACGGTTGCCATCGGCACGCCGCGCAGCGCGCGTCGTTCATGAGTATTTCAGGCGAGCGTTTCGGTCGACACCAGCACGTCGCCTGCGGATTCGGCCAGCACGTGTGATGTGACGCTGCCGAGCAGCATCTCTTCGACCATGTTGCGGCCATGCTTGCCGATGACGATCAGGTCGCAGGCCTGTTCCAGCTCCGCCCGGACGATGGCGAGCGATGCATCGGCATGCGGCAGGCACGGGGTCCATTGGCCCGGCGTCAGGCCGGCGCCTGCGGCCAGCGCATGCAGTTGCTGCTCTGCGGCCCGCCGAGCCTGCTCGCGATAGGTCTTTATCGTGGCGTCGGGGACGCTTGCGTAGCGCAACTTGCCTTCGAAGGGCACCGCGTACGCACTCAGCAGCACCAGATGCGCGCGCGGCGCGACGCGCCGCGCCAGGTCGACCAGCGGGGCCGACCAGGCCGAGAAATCCACCGCCACCAGCACCCGCCGGTATGCCTCATGGGCACGCTGCTTGACGACCAGCATCGGCAGCGTCGACTTGCGCAGCAGCCGCTCGGCAGTCGATCCCAGCAGCAGGCGGCGCAGGAAGCCCGTGCCCCGCGCCCCGAGCACGACCAGGTCGGCATGATTCGCCTGCGCGTCACGGATGATCTCGTCCACCACCGCGCCCTGCAGCAGCGCCGACTCGATGACCACATTGCGCTCGGCGGCAAGTTCGTCGGCCAGCGAGCGCAGCTCGTTGCGCGTCTGCTCGACGAGCGTCTGCTCGAGCGCACTGCCCAGGCCCAGCAACTGCTGCAGCTGCGCCACCACGCCTGCATTGAGCGCATGCACCAGCCGCAACTGCGCCCCCGAACTGCGTGCAAGCCGCGCGGCACGGTCGGCCGCCTGGCGCGCCGGGCCCGACAGGTCGGTCGCGACCAGTATGTTGTTCATGCGGCTCATGCGTGCGCCTCCTGCGATCCATTCGGGTGACTCTGGAAGAGCCTCGGGCGCGTGCCTTGAGCAATCTCGACGGCTGCTCGCTGGCCAGGATGGCCAGTGGCCTCCCGCTGTTGGCGCTGCCGGGCCCGCCCGCACATCAGCGCAACGGTACGCCGGGCAGGACGCACAGCATTTCGTAGAGCAGGTTGGCGCCGAGCAAGGCGGTGTTGCCGCTGGTGTCGTAGGGCGGCGCAACTTCGACGAGGTCGGCGCCGACGAGGTTCAGGCCGCGGCAGCCGCGCACGATCTCGAGCGCCTGCGGCACCGTCAGGCCACCGATCTCGGGCGTGCCGGTGCCGCCGGCAAAGGCCGGGTCGATGCCGTCGATGTCGAAGCTGAAGTAGCACGGCGCGTCGCCAATGGTCTCGCGCACGCGCGCCATCAGCGGCGCGAGCGACTGATACCAGATCTCGTGCGCGAGCACCAGGTTGAAGCCCTGCGCACGCGGCCAGTCGAAGTCGTCGGCCGCGTAGCCGGTCGCGCGCAGACCGATCTGGAACACGCGCGGGCCCTGCAGCAAGCCTTCCTCGACCGCGCGTCGAAACGGCGTGCCGTGCGCGATGCGCTCGCCGAACATGTCGTCGTTGACGTCGGCATGCGCATCGACATGCACCAGCGCCAGCGGCCCGTGGCGACGCGCCAGCGCGCGCAGGATGGGCAGCGCAATCGTGTGGTCGCCGCCCATCGTCAGCGGCTTGCAGCCGGTGCCGAGCACACGGTCGTAGAAGGCCTCGATGATCGCGACCGACTTCTCGAGCGAGTAGGTGTTGATCGGCACGTCGCCCAGATCGGCCACCTGCAGCGCGTCGAACGGCGCCGCACCGGTGGCCAGGTTGTAGGGCCGGATCAGCGCCGATTCGGCGCGGATCTGACGCGGACCGAAGCGCGCCCCAGCGCGGTTGGACGTGCCGATGTCGAGCGGCACGCCGATGAAGCCGGCGTCCAGACCGGCGGCGCTGTCGGCCGAGGGCAGGCGCAGCATCGTCGCCGGCCCGCCGAAGCGCGGCATTTCGTTGCCGCCCAGGGGTTGGTTCTTCGCGCTCATCGCTTCCCTCTTTCAACGGCGCCGGCCGCGCAGCCACTCGAGCGTGCCGAGCAGCGCCGTGGTGAAGATGATGAGCAGCGTCGCGACGGCGGCGATCGTCGGCGAGATGTTTTCGCGGATGCCGGTGAACATCTGGCGCGGCAACGTGACCTGGTCGGGCCCGGCCAGGAAGAGCACGACGACGACCTCGTCGAACGACGTGGCGAACGCGAACAGCGCGCCCGAGATCACGCCCGGCGCGATCACCGGCAGCGTGATGCGAAAGAACGTCTCGAACGGCCCCGCGCCCAGGCTCAGGCTCGCGCGCACGAGGTTCTGGTTGAAGCCCTGCAAGGTCGCGAGCACGGTCGTGACGACGAAGGGCGCGCCGAGCGCGGCGTGGACCATGATCAGCGCCATGTAGCTGTCGCTCAACCCCAGGTTGGCGAAGAAGATGTAGGTGCTGACGCCGACGACGACGACCGGCACCACCATCGGCGCGATGAGCAGGCTCATCAACATCCCCTTGAAGGCGAAGTTTGCGCGCGCCAGCCCGACCGCCGCCAGCGTGCCCAAGGTCGTGGCGATGACGGTCGCCGCAGGCGCGATGATGAAGCTGTTGCGCGCCGCGCGCCCCCATTCGGGTGACGTGAACAGGTTCTGGTACCAGCGCAGCGACCAGCCCGTGATCGGATAGACGAGGAACGAGCTGCTGCTGAACGACAGCGGGATGATGACGAGAATGGGCAGCAGCAGGAACACGAGCACCGCCACGCAACCGAAGCGCAGCGTCCACCAGCCGAGCTTGTCGAGCGGCGTCGCGTAGGCCGGGAACTTCGGCAGGCGCAGCTTCATCGCGTGTCTTTCAGCCTATGCTCAACTCGGTCTTGACGACACGCCGATAGACCGCATAGAGCAGCAGCGTCGCGGTCAGCAGCACGGCGCCGAGCGCACAGGCCAGGCCCCAGTTGATGGTCACGTTCGTGTACTGGGCGACGTAGTAGCTCAGCATCTGGTCGTCGGCGCCGCCGAGCAGGGCCGGCGTCACGTAGTAGCCGATCGAGATGATGAAGACGAGCAATCCGCCGGCGCCGATGCCGGGGTAGGTCTGCGGCACATAGACGCGAAAGAACGCCGCCAGTGGCGCGCTGCCGAGCGAGACGGCGGCGCGCAGGTAGGTCGGCGGCACGCCCTTCATCACGCTGTACAGCGGCAGGATCATGAACGGCAACAAGATGTGGACCATCGCGATCTCGACCCCGAGGCGGTTGAACAGCAGCGCCAGTGGGTGGTCGATGATGCCGACGCCGATCAGGGCGCGATTGACGAGGCCTTCCGACTGCAGCAGCACGATCCAGGCCGCGATGCGCACCAGCACCGAGGTCCAGAACGGCACCAGCACCAGGATCATCAGCAGGTTCGCCTTGCGTGCCGGCAGCGTCGACAACCAGTAGGCAAGCGGGTAGCCGAGCAGGAGCGCGGCCAGCGTGACCACGGCGCTGATCTCGAAGGTGCGCGCCAGGATGTTGACGAACACGCGCTGGTTCGGCGGCATGCGCTCGATATCGCCGACGGCGTTGCGCCGCAGATCGACGGCGGCGAGCAGGTAGTCGGGCGTCCAGCGCGACCCGTTCTTCGCGATCGCCTGCCAGAACACCGGCTGCGACCAGCGGTCGTCGGTGGCGATCAATTTGGCCTTGGCCGCGTCCGGCGTCTCGGCGCCCTCCAGCGGCAGCGCGCGATAAGTGCCCATCACGAGCGAGCGCGCCCCCGGCGCCTCGTTGTTCAGGCGCCTCGCCAAGGCGCCGGCCTCGGCCTGCTGGGGCAGCGCGCCAAGGTCGGCCACCAGGGCGGCGAAGGCAGTCGCCGGCGGCAGGCCCTTGCGGTCCCAGTCGGCGAGCACGACGACCGTGCGCGGCAACGCGGTCGCAATCTCCGGGTTCTCGACCGCGCGCCCGAGCAGCGCGGTGATCGGGACCAGGAAGGTCAGCAGCAGGAAGACGAGCAGCGGCACAGTCAGCGCGAACGCCCACATCTTGCGCTGCCGCTCGGCACGCCCGAGCTGGCGTTTGAGCCGTTGCGAATCGACGGCGGCGGGCAGCGTGAGGGCGTCCATCGCCGCCGAGCCGTGGCGGTCTTACTGCGCGGCCCAGGAGGCGAAGCGCTTTTCGAGCTGCTCGCCCTGGTCGGTCCAGAACTTGACGTTGAACTGCAGCGCCGTCTTGGCGTTCGCCGGCGACGTTGGCAGGTCGGCCAGCACCGCCGGGCTGAGCGCGGCCAGTGCCTTGTTGTTGGTCGGGCCGTAGGCGATGTTCTTCGCGTAGTCGGCCTGCGCCTGCGGCGAACTGGCGAAAGCGATGAACTTCATCGCCTCGGCCTTGTTCGGCGTGCCCTGCGGAATGACCCAGTAGTCGAGATCGTAGATGCCGCCAGTCCAGCTGATCTTCAGGTTGCGGCCTTCACGGTTGGCGGCATCGATGCGGCCGTTGTAGACCGTGCTCATCGCCACGTCGCCGGCAACCAGGAACTGCGGCGGCTGCGCGCCCGCCTCCCACCACTGGATGTTGGGCTTGAGCTCGGTCAGCTTCTTGAAGGCGCGGTCGGCGCCTTCCTTGGTCGCCAGCACCTTGTAGACGTCCACGGGCTTCACGCCGTCGGCCATCAGCGCGAACTCGAGGTTGTAGCGCGCGCCCTTGCGCATGCCGCGCTTGCCGGGAAACTTCTTCACGTCCCAGAAGTCGGCCCAGCTTGTCGGCGCCGTCTTGAGCTTGGTGCCGTCATAGGCGAGGACCGTCGACCAGACGAAGATGCCGACGCCGCAATCGGTCACGGCGGCCGGAACGAAGTCGCTCTTCGGTCCGACCTTGGACCAGTCCATGCGCTCGAACAGGCCTTCGTCACAGCCGCGCGCAACGTCGGGCGATTCGACCTCGACCACGTCCCAGCTCACGTTCTTGGTGTCGACCATGGCCTTGATCTTGGCCTGCTCGCCGTTGTATTCGACGGGCACGATCTTGATACCGGTGGCCTTGTCGAACGGCTCGTAGAACGCCTTCTTCTGCGCGTTGCCGTTGGCACCGCCGAAGTTGACGATGGTGAGCTGCGCGGCAAGTGCCGGCAGCGCGGCGCTCAGTGCGATGACAGTCAGCAGCTTCTTCATGGTCTGGATCTCCTGGTTGGGGGAAGTCGGGTTCTAGCTGTAGATGCGGGTCAGGTCAACCGGCCATTCGAGGTCGACCTCATCGCCGGCTCGCGGCGGGGGGCCGCCGGCAAGCGGCAACTTCACGGTGGCCGCGGGCAAGCCTTCGCCGGCGGTGCAGGTGGCGCGCAAGTGATCGCCGTAGTAGATCACGTCGGAGACGCGCGCCGGCACGGTGTTGGCACGCCCGGCCTGCGGCCCGCGGTGCAGCATGATGCGTTCCGGCCGGATGCAGGCCTCGACACGGTCGCCGACGGCCGCGCCGTTGACATTCAGACCCGTGATCGTCCGGCCGCCGTCCAGCGCGATGGCGCAGCGCTCGCCTTCGCGGCTTTGCACGACGCCTTGCAGTGCCGTGTTGTCACCGATGAAACCGGCGACGAAGCGGTTTGCCGGGCGTTCGTAGATGTCTTCGACCGGCGCGATCTGCTGGATCGCACCGTTGTCGAATATCGCGACGCGGTCGCTCATCGTCAGCGCCTCGCCCTGGTCGTGCGTCACATAGACGAAGGTCACGCCGAGCTGGCGGTGCAATTCCTTGAGCTCGATTTGCATGTGCTCGCGCAACTGCTTGTCCAGCGCCCCGAGCGGCTCGTCCATCAGCACGAGCTGAGGCTCGAAGACGAGCGCGCGCGCGAGTGCCACGCGCTGCTGCTGGCCGCCGGACAACTGCCCCGGGTAGCGGCTCTCGAGCCCCGCCATGCGCACCATTTCCAGCGCCTCCTTCATGCGCCGAGCGCGCTCGGGCGCGGCGACACTGCGCACCGTGAGCGGGTAGGCGACGTTGTCGCCGACCGTCAGGTGCGGGAACAGCGCGTAGTTCTGGAACACCATGCCGAAGTTGCGCTTGTGCGGTGGCGTGCGCGTGATCGAGCGGCCATCGAGCATGATCTCGCCGGCGGTCGGCGACTCGAACCCCGCCAGCATCATCAGCATCGTCGTCTTGCCCGAGCCCGAGGGGCCGAGCAGGGTCAGGAACTCGCCGCGCTGGATGTCGAGATCGAGCTGCCGCACGACAAGCTGCACGCCGTCGTAGGTCTTCTGCACCCCGACGAAACGCACCAGCGGCGCCGCGTCGAAGGCGCGCTCGTGGGCGAGGGCGGCGCTCGATGCTGGAGAGAGGGGTTCACTCATCGGCTTTCCTCAGGCGCTGACACCAGGCCACCGCTCGTCATCCAAAGGTCGACGTCCAAGCACGCCGAGGACGCATTCGGCGCCGAGAGCGTGTGGATGATGCCGCAGAGGCTGGGCAAGGATAGCAGCGCCATGGCTGCCGCGCGTGCGCTGCCGCGCCGTCGAAGCCCGTCAGCATTCGACGATATTCACCGCCAGCCCGCCGCGTGCCGTTTCCTTGTACTTGGTCATCATGTCGGCGCCGGTCTCGCGCATCGTCTTGATGACTTTGTCGAGCGACACATGGTGCGTGCCGTCGCCGCGCAGCGCCATGCGGGCGGCATTGATCGCCTTCACCGAGGCGATCGCGTTGCGTTCGATGCAGGGGATCTGCACCAGGCCGCCGACCGGGTCGCAGGTCAGGCCGAGGTGGTGCTCCATGCCGATCTCGGCCGCGTTCTCGACCTGCTCGGGGGTGCCGCCGAGCACGGCGCAGAGCGCGCCCGCAGCCATCGAACAGGCGACGCCGACCTCGCCCTGGCAGCCGACTTCGGCGCCCGAGATCGACGCGTTCTCCTTGTAGAGAATGCCGATCGCCGCCGCCGTCAGCAGAAAGTCGATCACGCCGGCATCGGTCGCGCCCGGCACGAAGCGCGTGTAGTAGTGCAGCACGGCGGGCACGATGCCGGCCGCGCCGTTCGTTGGCGCGGTGACGACGCGACCGCCGGCGGCGTTCTCTTCGTTGACGGCAAGGGCGTAGAGGTTGACCCAGTCGAGCACCTGCAGCGGGTCGCGCAGCGCGGCTTCCGGGTTCGCGCAGAGCTGGCGGTGCAATTCGGCCGCGCGGCGGCGCACCTTGAAGCCGCCGGGCAGCGTGCCGGCCGTCTTGCAGCCGCGCACGACACAGGCCTGCATGACGTCCCAGATGCGCATCAGGCCGGCATCGATTTCCGCGTCGTCGCGCCAGTGACGCTCGTTGCGCCGCATCAGGCCCGCGATCGAGCACCGTTCGCGGGTGGTGATCTCGAGCAGGTCGGCGCCGGAGCGAAACGGCAGCGGCAGCACCGTCGTGTCCGGCGCGATCACCTTTTGCAGCGTGCCGTCGTGCGCGACTTCGTCACTCACGACGAAGCCGCCGCCGACGGAGTAGTAGAGCCGGTTCGCGAGCTCCGCGCCCTGGGCATCGAAGGCCGTGAAGCGCATGCCGTTGGCGTGGAAGGGCAGTGTCTCGCGGCGGTGAAAGGTGAGGTCGGTCTTCTCGTTGAACGCGATCGCCTGCTTGTCGAGCAGGCGCATGCCGCGCTCGGCGCGGATCGCCTGCAACTGCGCCGGGATGGCCTCGACATCGACGGTGTCGGGCTCGAAGCCGGCGAGGCCGAGCAGCACCGCCTTGTCGCTGCCATGCCCCTTGCCGGTCGCACCGAGCGACCCGTAGAGCTGGGCGCGAACGCGCGCGGTCGCGGCGAGCAGACCGTCGTGATCGAGCCGCAGCGCGAACATGCGCGCGGCACGCATCGGCCCAACGGTGTGCGAACTGCTCGGCCCGATGCCGATCTTGAAGAGGTCGAAGACGGAGACTGCCATGCAGGATTGTCGTCCGCCTGCGTCAATCGCGTTTCAGCGGCACCGCAAAGCCGCGCGCCACACCCGGACGCGCCATCAGCGCCTGGTACCAGCGCGCGACGTGCGGGAAGTCGGCGAGTTCGACCTTGTGGCGCGGATGGCGCCAGGCCCAGGCGAGGATCGCGAAATCGGCAATCGAGAGTTCACCGGCGAAGTATTCGTTCTCGGCGAGGCGCGCATCCATGACGCCGTAGAGGCGGCGCGTCTCGGCCATGTAGCGCTTCAGGCCGTAGGTGCGCGAGGTCTCGTCCTCGAGCGCGATGAAGTGGTGCACCTGGCCCGGCATCGGCCCGAAGCCGCCCATCTGGAACATCAGCCACTCCATGACGGTCGTGCGCGTGCGCAGGTCGCTCGGCCAGAACTTGCCGGTCTTTTCGCCGAGGTAGAAGAGGATCGCGCCCGACTCGAAGACGCTGATCGGCTTGCCGCCCGGGCCATCGGGGTCGACGATGGCCGGGATCTTGTGGTTCGGGCTCAGGCGCACGAAGCCCGGGTCGTGCTGTTCGCCGCGCGTGATGTCGACCACGTGCACGCTGTAGGGCAGGCCCATCTCCTCGAGTGCCACGCTGATCTTGCGGCCGTTGGGGGTGTCGAAAGTGTGAAGTTCAATGCTCATCTGTGCTCCAGGTTCATGTCGAAGTGACCGCGTGCGGCCGCAGCCAGCGCTGGCTGGCGAGCGTGAGGCCGATCAGCACGAAACCGACAAGGTCGCTCATCCAGCCCGGCTTGATCAGCACCAGCGCGGCGACGATCAGCAGTGCCCGCTCCCACCAGCGCGCCGAGCCGAGGAAGAAGTATTCGTGCAGGCCGCCGGCGAGGCAGACCACGCCGAGCGTCGCCGTCGCCACGGCGAGCGCGACCGTCGGTGCGTCGCCGATCAGCAGCAAAGAGGGCGCGAAGACGAACATGAAGGGGATGATGTAGCCGGTCAGCCCGAGCTTCACGGCCGCCCAGCCCGTATCCATCAGCGTCGCGCTCGAGATCGCGTTGGCGGCGTAGACGGCCATCGCCACCGGCGGCGTGATCGCAGACAGCACCGCAAAATACAGCACGAACAGGTGCGCGGCCTCGACGGTAACGCCGAGCTTCACGAGCGCCGGCACGAGCAATGCGACCTGCACGATGTAGGCCGGCGTCGTCGGCAGCCCCATGCCGAGCAGGATGCCGGCGAGCATCGTCAGCAGCAGCGCCAGCAGCAGCGAGTTCTGCGACAGCGCGAGCACGACGCCGGTGAACGACAGCCCGAGCCCGGTCAGGGTGATGACGCCGATCACGATGCCGGCGCAGGCGCAGGCCAGCGCGACGATGAGCGTATTGCGCGCGCCGCTCTCGAGCGCCTCGACGATCGCGCGCAACGTGAAGGTGCGTCGCGTGCTCGCGCGCAGCCAGGTGGTCGGAATCACCGAGCCGATGCCGATGAGCGCGGCGAAGGCCGCGCTGCGGCCGCTGAGCAGCACGGTAACGATCACGACGAGCGGCAGGAACAGGTGGCCGCGCTCGGCGAGCACCTGGCGCATGCGCGGCAGGTCCGCGCGCGGCAGGCCGACGAGGCCGATGCGCTTGGCCTCGAAGTGCACCGCCATGAAGACGGCGACGTAGTACAGCACCGCCGGCAGCAATGCGAAGCCGGCGACGGTGAGGTAAGAGACACCGAGGAACTCGGCCATCACGAACGCCGCGGCGCCCATGATCGGCGGCATCAGCTGGCCGCCGGTGGAGGCGACCGCCTCGACCGCGCCGGCGAATGCCGGCCTGTAGCCGGTGCGCTTCATCAGCGGAATGGTGAAGGTGCCGGTCGTCATGACGTTGGCAACGGCGCTGCCGGAGACGGTGCCGAAGAGACTGCTCGTGATCACCGCCACCTTGGCCGGGCCGCCGGAGGTGTGGCCGGCAATCGCCAGCGCGAAGTCCATGAACAACTGACCCGCGCCGCTGCGCTCGACGAAGGAGCCGAACAGGATGAACAGCATCACGTAGGTCGCCGAGACGTAGAGCGGGATGCCGAAGATGCCTTCGGTCGTCAGGTAGAGCTGGTCGAGCATGATGCCGGCCGATTGCCCGCCGAGCGTGAGCCCGTAGGCCAGAAAGACGACCGCGGTCACCGGCAGGGCCCAGCCGGCGGCGCGCCGCGTGGCCTCGAGCATCAGCACGATCAACAGGCCGCCGAAGACATAGTCGGCGGCGCGTGGATCATCGACGTAGTAGATGCGGTTCTGGATGTAGTCGAGGCTTGCCGCCGGGTACAGCGCCGCGGCCACGGCGAGCAGCACCAGCAGCAGATCGACCGGGCCGACCCGATCGGCCTTGCCGGCGAGCCCGGGCAGGATCAGGTAGGCCAATGCGAGCGCGAAGGCAAGGTGGGCGCCGCGCATCACGTAGGCGTCGGGTGGTCCGACGAAGGCGACCCACAAGTGGAAGGCCGACATCGCCACCGCGACGACGGTGATCAGGCGGCGCGTGAAGGCGGCAGGCAGATGGGGCATGCGCGGGCTCCGGCGGGCGGCGGCTTCACGAAATCATCGCGGCGCTGAAACCGCCGCGCGGCCGCAGGTCGGCGTGGCAATGTGCTGCGGCCGGGCGAGGGCCGCGGCGCATACCGGGGATCAGAGAACGCCCGCTTCCTTGTAGTACTTCAGCGCACCCTTGTGCATCGGCACGCCGATGTCCTCGGCCATCATCTTGGGCGTCGTCACGGCCATGTCCTTGGCGATCACCGACAGGTCGGCCTTGTTGTCGATCATGCCCTTGAGGATCTTGTAGACCACCGCTTCGTCGAGGTCGCAGCGGGCGATGATGTGGGTCGCGTAGCCGATCGTCTGCACGTCCTTGGTCTGCTTCGGATAGCTGTTGGCGGGGATGACGAGCTTGGTGTAGCCGGGGTTGAGCTTCTTCATCGCCGCGAGCTTGTCGTCCGGGATGCCGATGATCGTCACGTCGCGCGCCGAGGCCAGGTCCATGATCGCCGACGCCGGCACCGCCGTGCCGAGCGTGAAGGCCTGGGCGTTGTTGTCCTTCATCAGCGAAACGGCGTCGGTATAGGAGACGAAGCTGGTGCGCGCCAGGTCGTCGTACTTGAGGCCGTAGACCTCGAGCGCCTGCTGGCTGATGAATTCGGCCGTGTTGCCCTTGGGCTGCAAGGCGATCGACTTGCCCTTGAAATCGCCGAGCGAACTGATCTTGGCGTCGGCGTTGGCGACGACCTGGAAGTACTGCGGATAAAGCGTGGCGACGTTGCAGACATTGGTCGCCTTGGCCTCGAACGGCGCGCGGCCGGCAACGCCGTCGACGGTGGAGATCGAGTTGGCGAAGCCCATGTCCGCCTTGCCCGCCTGCACGCCCTTGACGTTGGCGATGCCGGCGCCGGGCAGCACCTGCACCTTCATGCCCGACTTGTCGGCGATGTTGGCGATCGCGCCGCCGAGCGGGTACCACGAGCCGCCCTGCGGCCCGGTCATCAGTTTGAGCTGCTGGGATTGCGCGGCCGTGGCCGCAGCGAGCAGCGCGGCGGCAAGGACGAGAGAACGTGTCGTGGACGTATGCATGTGCGGGCTCCTGAAAACGGGCGGCCGTGGCCGGACGAATCCTGCCGATCCTATGACCGCGCCCTCCTGAGCAGTATGAGCACTTACACGGACACGCGAGACGCAACCCGGCCGCAGAGCCCGAGACCTTTTACGGCTGCCACGAGGGCTGGCCCCCGAGCCGGCCACGCGCGGCGACGCCAACCCGTCAGTTGCGACTTCCCTGAACCGTGGCGTCGGAACACGCCCGCCGAAGCTTGACGAGTGGCAGCGATTCCACGCCGATGGTGCCGAATCGGTAGGCGACGAAGCCCAGATCGCGGTACAGGGCAAGTGCAGGCGCATTCTGCGCGGCGGTCGCGACCGCGGTCGGGAAGTTGCCGGCAAGGGCGAGTACCCTTGCCATGAGGACTCGCGCCGTGCCTTCCCGCTGATGATCGGGATGCACGACGAGGGAGGTCACCAGGAACTGGTCGGGCTCGTCATCCGGCACGAAACTCACCGCGCCGACGAGCGTGCCCTCTTTGAAGGCGCCGAAGAAGCAGGCCTCGCTGGCCCGGACGTCATCGGCTGTCTGATCGAGCGGCGCGAAGTGCACGACCTGCAAGAGGGCCGCCTCCTGCGCGTAGGCGAGCAGGAGAACGCCGTGGATCAGCTCGGCCACCGATGGGTCGCGGTGGTCGAGGTGCTCGATGAGGACCATGCGCAGTCGTGCGTGCTGACGTTCGGGATGAGGTTCGGGATGAGGTTCGGGCTGACGTTCGGTTCAACTCTCGTACGCACTCATCGGCACGCAGCTGCAGAACAGATTGCGGTCGCCGTAGACGTTGTCGATGCGCCCCACCGGTGCCCAGTACTTCTGGCGCCGCAGCGACTGGAGCGGAAAGGCAGCCTGTTCGCGCGTGTAGGCATGCGGCCAGTCGGCCTGGGCCAGATCCTCGGTGGTGAAGGGCGCAGCCTTCAAGGGGTTGTGGTCGCGCGGCCACTCGCCTTGCTCGACCTTCGCGATCTCGGCGCGGATCGCGAGCATGGCGTCGATGAAGCGGTCGAGCTCGGCGAGCGATTCGCTCTCGGTCGGCTCGACCATCAGCGTGCCGGCCACCGGGAAGCTCAGCGTCGGCGCGTGAAAGCCGTAGTCGATCAGGCGCTTGGCGACGTCCTCGGCGGTCACGCCGGAGGTTTCCTTGAGCGGGCGCAGGTCGAGAATGCACTCGTGGGCGACGCCGCCGCCCTTGATGCCTTCGATGTTGCCGCTGAAGTGGATGTCGTAGGCGCCGTCCAGGCGCGCCGCGATGTAGTTGGCGTTCAGGATCGCGACTTCGGTCGCGGCGCGCAGGCCGTCGGCGCCCATCATGCGCATGTACATCCAGCTGATCGGCAGCACGCCCGCATTGCCGAGCGGCGCAGCCGAGATCGCGCCCACGGCCCCCTCGATGCCCGCGGTCTGGTGCGCCGGCAGGAAGGGCACCAGATCGGCGGCGACGCACACCGGCCCGACGCCGGGGCCGCCGCCGCCGTGCGGGATGCAGAAGGTCTTGTGCAGATTCAGGTGGCTCACGTCGCCGCCGAATTCACCCGGCGCGGCGAGGCCGACGAGCGCGTTCAGGTTCGCGCCGTCGACATAGACGCGGCCGCCGTGCTCGTGGACCAGCGCGCACAGCTCCTTCACGCGCGCCTCGAACACGCCGTAGGTCGAGGGGTAGGTGATCATCACCGCGGCCAGGCGGTCGCGATGCTTCTCGCACTTCGCGCGCAGGTCGGCCAGGTCGACGTTGCCCATCGCGTCGCATTTGACGACGACCACCTGCAGGCCCGTCATGCCGGCGCTCGCCGGGTTCGTGCCGTGTGCCGACTCCGGGATCAGGCAGATGTCGCGCTGCGCTTCGCCGCGGCTCGCATGCCAGGCGCGGATCGCGAGCAGGCCGGCGTATTCGCCCTGCGAGCCGGCGTTCGGCTGCAGGCTGACGCCGGTATAGCCCGTCGCCTGCGCGAGCCAGGCACAGAGCTGATCGTTCAGCTCCCAGTAGCCGGCGAGCTGATCGCGCGGCGCGAACGGATGGACGCGCGCGAACTCGGGCCAGCTGATCGGCAGCATCTCGCTCGTCGCGTTCAGCTTCATCGTGCAGCTGCCGAGCGGGATCATGCTGCGGTCGAGCGCGAGGTCCTTGTCGCTCAGGCTGCGGATGTAGCGCAGCATCTCGGTTTCGCTGTGATGCGTATTGAAGACCGGATGCGTCAGGTAGCTGCTCGTGCGGCGCAGCGCCGGCGGAATCATCGAGTCGATGCCGGCCTCGAAGTCGTCGAACCTCGGCAGCTTCTGGCCGGGCGCCGCGAATACATCCCACAGCGCGCGGATGTCGTCGCGCGTCGTCGTCTCGTCGAGCGAGATGCCGATCATCGTGTCGCCCCATTCGGGGTAGCGGCGCAGGTTCATGCCGGCAGCGCGCGCGCGCGCGGCGAATTCGGCCGTCGCGTCTCCGGTGTCGAGCGTCAGGGTGTCGAACGCGTCATCCCTTCGGACCTTGACGCCGAGTTCGCGCAGGCCCTGCGCCAGCACCGCGGTGTAGCTCGCGACGCGCTGCGCGATGCGCTTCAGGCCGGCCGGGCCGTGGTAGACGGCGTACATGCTCGCGATCACCGCGAGCAGCACCTGCGCGGTGCAGATGTTGCTCGTCGCCTTCTCGCGCCGGATGTGTTGCTCGCGCGTCTGCAACGCCAGGCGGTAGGCCGGCGCCCCGTGGCGATCGATGCTGACGCCGGCGAGCCGCCCGGGCAGGCTGCGCTTGTACTCGTCGCGGCAGGCGAGGTAGGCGGCGTGCGGCCCGCCGCCGCCCATCGGCACGCCAAAGCGCTGCGTGCTGCCGAGCGCGATGTCGGCGCCGAGTTCGCCCGGCGGCACGATCAACGTCAGCGCGAGCAGATCGGCGGCGACGATGAAGGCGGCGTCGTGCGCGTGGATGCGCGCGGCGTCGGCCCGGTGATCGTGAATCGCACCGCTCGTCGCCGGGATCTGCGTGAGGACGGCGAAGTAGTCGCCGCCATCGAGCAGCGCGTCCCATGCCTCGGCCGAGTTCGCGAGCGCGACCTTCATGCCGAGCGGCGCCGCACGCGTGCGGATCACCTCGATCGTCTGCGGGTGGGCGTCGCCGGCGATGACGATCGTGTCGCTCTTGCTCTTGACGCTGCGTCGGGCGAGCGTCATCGCCTCGGCCGCCGCGGTCGCCTCGTCGAGCATCGACCCGTTGGCGATCGCCATACCGGTCAGGTCGCAGACCATGGTCTGGAAGTTGACGAGTGCTTCCAGCCGGCCCTGCGAGATCTCGGCCTGGTAGGGCGTGTAGGCGGTGTACCAGGCCGGATTCTCTAGCACGTTGCGCAGGATGACGGCCGGCGTGTGGGTGTCGTGGTAGCCCTGCCCGATGAAGCTCTTCATCACCTGGTTGCCGGCCGCGATCGCGCGCAGTTCGGCCAGCGCCTGCGCCTCGGTCGCGGGCGGCGGCAGTTGCATCGGTGTGCTGCGTGCGATGTTGGCCGGCACGAGCGCCTCGATCAGCGCCGCGCGCGACGCGCAACCGATCGCCTTCAGCATCTGCGCCTCGTCGGCGGCGTCGGGGCCGATGTGACGCGCCGCGAACGCGGCGGCGTCTTCGAGCTCGCTCAGGGGTCTGTGGTCAGTCGATTTCGGCATGGCAGGTCCTGCGCGGCGATGCCACGTTGGGCCCGCCGCAAGAAGCCTCTGGGCGAGGCGGGGGCGTCAGAGCGTCTTGAGCAGCGCGTCGTACTCGGGCACGTCCATCAGCTGGTCGTACTCCGTCATGTCGGCAATGCGGACCTTGAAGAACCAGCCGTTGCCCATCGGGTCGGTGTTGGCGAGCGACGGATCGGCGCGCAGCGCTTCGTTGACCTCGACGATTTCACCGCCGACCGGCATGCACAGGTCTGCCGCCGCCTTGACGGACTCGACCACGCCGGCCACATCGCCCTTGCCGAAACTCGCGCCGATGGCGGGCAGATCGACGAACACGATGTCGCCGAGCGCGTCCTGCGCATGCAGCGTGATGCCGACGGTTGCGGCTTCGTGGTCTTCGATGTTGATCCATTCGTGGTCGGCAGTGAAGCGGGTCGTCATCGGTGGTCTCCTCGGTGGGTGGTGAGTCAGCCGCGGAAGTAGCGGTGTGGGGTGAAGGGCATCGCGGTGACGCGCATCGGCAGCTTCTGGCCGCGCACTTCGGCATACACCTCGTGGTGCAGCTGTGCATGGTTGGCGGCGAGATAGGCCATTGCGATCGGCTTGCCGACGGTCGGCCCGAGCGTGCCGCTGGTGACGAGGCCGATGCGGCGGCCCTGGGTGTCGTCGAGCTGGGCGCCCTCGCGCACCGGCACGCGCTCGAGGCCGACGAGGCCGACGCGCTTGTGCGGCACGCCGCCCACCATCTGCGCGTCGATCACGCTCGCGCCCGGATAGCCGCCGGCGCGCTCGCCGCCGGCGCGGCGCACCTTCTGGATCGCCCACGTCAGGCCGGCGTGGACCGGCGTCACGCGGGTGTCGATGTCGTGGCCGTACAGGCACAGGCCGGCTTCGAGGCGCAGCGTGTCGCGCGCGCCGAGGCCTGCGGGCCGTACTTCGCGCTGCGTCAGCAGCGCGCGCGCCAGCGCCTCGGCCTGCGCGGCCGGCACCGAGATCTCGAAGCCGTCCTCGCCGGTGTAGCCGGAGCGCGTCACGTAGCACTCGGCGTCGGCGATCGTGAAGGTGCCGCCGCTCATGAAGGTCAGCGCCGCGACGCCGGGCGCGAAGTGCCCCAGCGCGGCGACCGCCTTCGGGCCCTGCAGCGCGAGCAGGGCCTGCTCGGGCAGCGGCTGCACCGTGCAGCGCATGCCGATGTTCGTCGTCAGGTGCGCGATGTCGGCCGCCTTGCGGCCGGCGTTGACGATCAGCAGCAGGTCGCCGCTGCGGCGCGTGATCATCAGGTCGTCGAGCAGGCCGCCGGTGGCATCGGTGAAGAAGCCGTAGCGCTGCCGGTCCATGCCGAGGCCGATGACATCGACCGGCACCAGCGACTCGAGCGCGCGGTCCGCGTCAGGCCCGAGCAGGCGCAACTGGCCCATGTGCGAGACGTCGAACAGCGCGGCGTCGCTGCGGCAGTGGCGGTGCTCGGCGAGCACACCGGCCGGATACGACACCGGCATGTCGTAACCCGCAAACTCGACCATGCGTGCGCCGAGTTCGAGATGCAGCGCGTGCAGGGGTGTGTGTTGCAGATCGCTGGAGGGGCTGGAGGCATCGTTCATGGCGAACCTTTCGAGGGCGTTCAGTGCCCCCACTGTAGTCCCGTGGGGATGCCCTCGCTGTCCTCTCTACCTGAGAGATTGGTGGTTCGCACTGCAACGCGATCCACTTGCCCCTTCGGTGGGCCGGCTCGGGGCCGGCCTCTCTCCAGCGTGGAACGCCCGTCGTCGCCTCGGGGCGCTTGCCAGTCCTTTTGCCTGAGCGTTCGGGGCTTGCCCCTGCGCCTTCGGCGGCTGCGAAGCGGTGGCTTCGCGGCTCTCTCCTGGCGCGCAAAGTGTAGCAGCGCGGTACGGCCCGAGCGGTGCGGCCCGGGCTGTGCACGAAGCGGCCTGTGGCCGTGTCCGCCAGAAGCCGCGGGCCATCGAAGGAGGGTGCAATGGCTGCCGTTGAGAAACCGCATCGGTTGTCCGAGCGGTCGCGGTAAGCTCTTTGGAACGCTTTCGATGGAACCAGGATCGAACGCGTCGCCCTGTCGAGTCACAGGCTTCGAACCCAAGCATGGAGAAGATCGATGAGCAAGAAACTCACCACCAACGCCGGCTGCCCCGTTGCCGACAACCAGAATGTCATGACCGCCGGCCCGCGCGGGCCGCAGTTGCTGCAGGACGTGTGGTTCCTCGAAAAGCTCGCGCACTTCGACCGCGAGGTGATCCCCGAGCGGCGCATGCACGCCAAGGGCAGCGGCGCCTACGGCACGTTCACCGTCACGAACGACATCACGAAGTACACGCGGGCGAAGATCTTCTCGAAGGTCGGCAAGAAGACCGAACTCTTCGCGCGCTTCACGACGGTGGCCGGCGAGCGCGGCGCGGCCGATGCCGAACGCGACATCCGCGGCTTCGCCATCAAGTTCTACACCGAGGAGGGCAACTGGGATCTGGTGGGCAACAACACGCCGGTGTTCTTCCTGCGCGACCCGCTCAAGTTCCCCGACCTCAACCACGCCGTCAAGCGCGACCCGCGCACCAACCTGCGCAGCGCGAAGAACAACTGGGACTTCTGGACCTCGCTGCCCGAGGCGCTGCACCAGGTCACGATCGTGATGAGCGACCGGGGCATCCCGGCGAGCTACCGCAACATGCACGGCTTCGGCAGCCACACCTTCAGCTTCATCAGCGCGAAGAACGAGCGCTTCTGGGTCAAGTTCCACTTCAGGTGCGAGCAGGGCATCAAGAACCTGAGCGATGCCGAGGCCGAGACGCTGATCGGCAAGGACCGCGAAAGCCACCAGCGTGACCTCTTCGATGCGATCGAGCGCGGCGACTGCCCGAAGTGGACGCTGCAGGTGCAGGTCATGCCCGAGGCCGACGCCGCCAAGGTGGCGTATCACCCGTTCGACCTGACCAAGGTCTGGCCGCACAAGGACTATCCGCTGATCGACGTCGGCGTGATGGAGCTCAACCGCAACCCCGCGAACTTCTTCGCCGAAGTCGAGCAGTCTGCATTCAACCCGGCGAACATCGTGCCGGGCATCGGCTTCTCGCCCGACAAGATGCTGCAGGGGCGCCTCTTCAGCTACGGCGACGCGCAGCGCTACCGGCTCGGCGTGAACCATCACCTGATTCCGGTCAACGCGCCGCGCTGCCCGGTGCACAGCTACCACCGCGACGGCGCGATGCGCACCGACGGCAACCACGGCGGCACGCTGGGCTACGAGCCGAACGACGAGGGCGAATGGGCCGAGCAGCCCGACTTCCGCGAGCCGCCGCTCGCGTTGTCGGGTGCTGCCGACCACTGGAACCAGCGTGAAGACAAGGACTACTTCTCGCAGCCCGGGGCGCTGTTCCGCCTGATGACGGCGGCGCAGCAGCAGGTGCTGTTCGACAACACGGCGCGCTCGATCGGCGATGCGCCGCGCGAGATCCAGTTGCGCCATATCCGCAACTGCAGCAAGGCCGACCCGGCCTACGGCGCCGGCGTGGCCAAGGCGCTCGGCATCCCGGCTGCCGAGGCGGGCTGAGTCCCTGATCGCGGCCGAGCACCCCAGCCGCGCTGGGGCGCTCGATTTGCAGGTCGATTCCGTCGCGCCGGGGCGTGCGACCGGGTACGAAAGCGCGTCCGCATGCGCTATCGTTGGCCCCGCCCAAGCCCGCCCGCCATGACCGACGACATCACGACGCTGCGCCGCATCCTGCGCACCTGCAAGACGATCGCCGTCGTCGGGCTGTCGGCCGAATGGCACCGGCCGAGCAACTTCGCGGCGAACTACCTGCAGCAGCACGGCTACCGCGTCGTGCCGGTGAATCCGCGCTATGCCGGCCGCGAGGTGCTGGGCGAGCAGTGCCATGCAAGCCTGGACGATGTGCCGCACCCGATCGACATGGTCGACGTCTTCAGGCGCACCGAGGACGTGCTGCCGATCGCGCGCCAGGCGATCGCGATCGGTGCCAGGTGCCTGTGGCAGCAGATCGGCGTGATGAACCTCGAGGCGGACCGGCTCGTGCGCGAAGCCGGGCTCGACTCGGTGATGAACCACTGCGTGAAGATCGAGCATGCGCGCCTCTTCGGTGGCCTGCACTGGGCCGGCGTCAACACGCGCGTGATTTCGGCGCGGCGGCCGCTCTAGGGAAACCTGCATGGCAGACCGCGTCTTCCACCCCGAAACGCTGGCGATCCACGCCGGCCAGATCCCGGACGCCGCGACCGGCGCGCGCGCCTTGCCGATCTACCAGACGACGAGCTTCGTGTTCGACAGTGCCGAACATGCGGCGGCGTTGTTCAACCTCGCGACCTTCGGCAACGTCTATTCGCGCCTGTCGAACCCGACCGTCGCTGCGCTCGAGGAGCGTGTGGCCGCGCTCGAAGGCGGGCGTGCGGCGGTGGCATCGGCCAGCGGCATGGCGGCCGAGGCGATGGCGCTGATGACGATCCTGCAGCAGGGCGACCACGTCGTCGCGGCCGGCGCACTGTACGGCGGCACGGTGACGATGCTCGCGGTGAACCTGCGCAAGTTCGGCATCGAGACGAGCTTCGTCGACGCGACGCGCCCCGAGTCGTTTGCCGAAGCGATGCGGCCCAACACGCGCGCCGTGTTCGCCGAGAGTCTCGGCAACCCGAGCCTCGCGGTGCTCGACATCGCAGCCGTCGCCGACGTCGCGCACGCGCACGGCGTGCCGCTCGTCGTCGACAACACGGTGCCGTCACCGTTCCTGTGCAACCCGATCGCGTTCGGCGCCGACATCGTCGTCCACTCGGCGACGAAGTACCTCGGCGGCCATGGCACGACGCTCGCCGGCGTCATCGTCGAGAGTGGCAGGTTCCCATGGGACAACGGCAAGTTCCCGGGCATGACGGAGCCCTCGGCCGGCTACCACGGTGTTCGCTTCTACGAAACCTTCGGCGACTTCGGCTTTTGCATGCGCGCGCGCATGGAGACGCTGCGCGTCTACGGCGCGGCGCTGCCGGCGGCGAGCGCGTGGCAGGTGCTGCAGGGCATCGAGACGCTGCCGCTGCGCATGGAGCGCCACTGCATCAACGCGCGCAAGGTGGCAGCGTTCCTGAGCGCGCATCCGCGCGTGAGCTGGGTCAACTATCCGGGCCTCGTCGAGCATCCGCAGCATGCGCTCGTGGCAAGGCAGATGCGCCTGGTCGACGGTGCGCCCGGCGCGTCGGGGCTGCTCGCGTTCGGCGTGAAGTCACGCTCGGCGGGCGCGGCAGGTAGCGTCGAGGCGGGCGTCAAGTTCATCGAGGCGGCGCAGTTCATGAGCCACGTCGCCAACATCGGCGACACGCGCACGCTCATCATCCATCCGGCATCGACGACGCACCGCCAGCTCGACGCCGCGCAGCAGCTCGCCGCGGGTGTGCCGCCCGACATGGTGCGCATGTCGGTCGGCCTCGAGCACATCGACGACATCCTGTGGGACATCGACCAGGCGCTCGAGCGCAGCGACGGCTGAGGCGCCCTGCGCCGGTCTAGAACTGCATCTGCATTGCGACGCCGACGGTGCGGTTGCCGGCCGCGTCGCGCGTCACGACGGGCTGCAGGATGTAGCGGTCCGTGACGTAGGCGCCGATCGCGGCGCCGACCAGGTTGTAGCCGAAGTCCAGCGCCGAGCCGTGCACCTGCGAAGAGCCGCTCGTGAGCACCTGCACGCTTTCGGAAACGAAGCTGATCCCGACACTCGTCCAGAAGCCGACCCAGCCGCGATCCTCGACGCGGTAGTCGTAGTGATCGGCGAGCGCGGTGGCGGCCGACGCGATGAGCGCGCCCGAAATCAGGTGCGACACCTCGCTGGCGGTGCTCTCGTTGGCGCAGGCGAGCGAGCCGTTCAAACCGAACACGAGGGCGAGGAAGGCCTTGGCAGGTTTCATACGCGACCAGTGGCGACGGTTGACTTCGGGCCATCCTAGCAGCACGGGCGCTAAGATCGGCTGACGCGTGCAGCCTTGCACGACGAGTCCGAGGAGGGCGCAATGGGCATCTACGACCAGGGGCTGGAGCGCAATGACGCGAACTTCGTGCCGCTCTCGCCAGTCAGCTTCGTCGAGCGCAGCGCCGAGGTGTTCGGCGATCTGCCGGCGGTGATTCACGGCGCGCGGCGCTATAGCTGGGCGCAGACGCGCGATCGCTCGGCGCGGCTCGCGGCGGCACTGCGCGCGCTCGGGGTCCGGCGCAACGTCACGGTCAGCGTGATGCTGCACAACACGCCCGAGATGGTCGAGGCGCACTACGCGGTGCCGGCACTGAACGCGGTGCTCAACACGCTCAACACGCGGCTCGACGCGCCGCTGCTCGCCTGGCAGATGAACCATTGCGAGGCGCAGGTGCTCGTTACCGATCGCGAGTTCGCGCCGGTGATCGGTGAGGCGCTGCGCATCCTGAAGTACGAGCACGGCCGCGCGCCGGTCGTGATCGATGTCTGCGACACCGAGTATGCCGGCGCCGGCGACCGTCTCGGCGCGCACGAGTACGAGGCGCTGCTCGTCGCGCACGCGCCGCTGCGCAAGCTCGACGGGCCGCAGGACGAGTGGGACGCGATCGCGGTGAGCTACACCTCCGGCACGACCGGCGACCCGAAGGGCGTCGTCACGCATCATCGCGGCGCCTACCTGAACGCGGTGTGCAATGCGGCGACCTGGACCATGCCGCACTTCCCGCGCTACCTGTGGACGCTGCCGATGTTCCACTGCAACGGCTGGTGCTTTCCGTGGACGGTGGCGATGCTCGGCGGCACGCACGTCTGCCTGCGCGGCGTCGTCGCGAAGCACATCCTCGACGCGATGCGCGAGCACGCGGTCGATCACTACTGCGCGGCGCCGATCGTGCACAACCTGCTGCTCGCCGCGCCGGCGGAGCAGCGCGCCGGCATCACGCAGAAGGTGCGCGGCATGGTCGCCGGCGCGGCGCCGCCGGCGTCGATGATCGAGGGCATGGCGGCGATCGGCTTCGACATCACCCACGTCTACGGCCTGACCGAGGTCTACGGCCCGGCGGCGGTCGCCGTCAAGCGCGCCGGTTGGGCGGACGAGGACCTGTCCGAACAGGCGCGGCTGAACGGCCGACAGGGCGTGCGCTATCCGCTGCAGGAGGGCATGACGGTGATGGACGCCGAGACGATGCGCGAGCTGCCTGCCGATGGCGAGGCGATGGGCGAGATCATGTTTCGCGGCAACATCGTGATGAAGGGCTACCTGAAGAACCCGAAGTCCACCGCCGAGGCATTTGCCGGCGGCTGGTTCCACACCGGGGAC
Source organism: Rhizobacter sp. (assembly GCA_023954175.1). Lineage (GTDB taxonomy): Bacteria > Pseudomonadota > Gammaproteobacteria > Burkholderiales > Burkholderiaceae_C > CAIKUF01. The sequence goes on along the minus strand of JAMLIM010000017.1, from coordinate 7,386 downwards.
CTTGCCGTGATCGAGCCCGATCGCTACGTCAAGATCAAGGACCGCAGCAAGGACATCATCATCAGCGGCGGCGAGAACATCAGCTCGATCGAGGTCGAGGACGCGCTCTACCGGCATCCGGCCGTGCTGGCCTGCGCGGTCGTCGCCAGGCCGGACCCGAAGTGGGGCGAAACGCCGCTCGCCTTCGTCGAACTGAAGCCCGGTGCGAACGTGACGCAGGCTGACCTGATCGCGCACTGCAAGGGACTGCTCGCAAGCTACAAGGCGCCGAAGGAAGTCCGCTTCGAGGAGATCCCGAAGACCGCGACCGGCAAGATCCAGAAGTTCCAGCTGCGCGAGCGCGCCCGCTCGGCGCAGGCCATCGAGTGAAGGAGGCGACCATGTCAGGCCCCGACCAACCCCTCGTCCTGCGCGACACCGATGCGCGCGGCGCCGTCACGCTCACGCTGAATCGTCCGCTCGCGTTCAATGCGCTGTCCGAGGAGATGCTCGCCGCGCTCCAGGCAGAGCTCGACGCATTGGCGAAGGACGCGTCGGTGCGCGTCGTCGTGCTCGCCGCCGCCGGCAAGGCGTTTTGCGCCGGGCACGACCTGAAGCAGATGCGCGCAGCGCCTTCGCTAGCCTACTACCGCAAGCTGTTCGACCAGTGCGCGCAGATGATGCTCGCGGTGCAGCGCCTGCCGGTGCCGGTGATCGCGCGCGTGCAGGGCATCGCGACCGCGGCCGGCTGCCAGCTCGTTGCGATGTGCGATCTGGCGGTCGCGTCGAGCACGGCGAAGTTCGCGGTGAGCGGCGTCAACCTCGGGCTCTTCTGTTCGACGCCGGGTGTCGCGCTGTCGCGCAACCTCGGCCGCAAGGCGGCCTTCGAGATGCTCGTCACCGGCGAGTTCATCGACGCCGCGCAGGCGCAGGCCAGGGGGCTCGTGAACCGGGTTGCCGCGCCGGAGGAACTCGACGCCGCGGTCGAGTCGCTCGTCGCCAGCATCGTCGCCAAGCCGCGCGTCGCCGTCGCGCTGGGCAAGAGCCTCTTTTATCGCCAGCTCGAGCACGGCATCGAGGCGGCCTACACCGACGCCGGGCAGACGATGGCGTGCAACATGATGGACGAGAGCGCACTCGAAGGCGTGCAGGCCTTCATCGACAAGCGCCCGCCGAACTGGGCCGCGCCGCGTTGATGACGCCGCTGCGCCGGCTCGCGCGGGCAGCGGCGTTCGTGCTGGCGACGGTCGGCGCCGCGGGCGCGGCAGCAGGCGCCGCGTTTGGCGCCGAGGTTCGTGCCCAGGTTCGCGCCGCAGAGGCGATTTCGGCACCGGTGACCGGCGCTGCGTTGCCGGCGACGGCGGCCAACGCCACCGAGCGCGCCGAACTGCAGCGTCTCTACCCGAATGCCAACCTGCTGTGGCTCGACGCGTCGGGGCGGACGAGCGACGCCGCGCGCGACGCGATCAAGCTGCTCGCGGCCGCCGAAAACGAAGGCCTGGACCCGGCCGACTACGGCATCGCCACGCTCTCGGCGCGTGCTCCCGCGTTGCCCGATGCCTCGCCCGCGACACGCGCCGAATGGGATGCGGCCTTCAGTCTGGCGGTGCTGCGCTACCTGCGGGATCTGCACTTCGGGCGGGTCGACCCGAAGGCGCTCGGCTTTCGCGTTTCACCGCGCCGCGCCGACGAGCAGGATCTGGCGGCACGGCTCGCCGGGGCCATCGCGCAGCGCCGGGTCACGCAGCTGGCGGCGGAGCTGGTGCCGCAGATTCCGCAATACGCCGAACTTCGCGACGCGCTCGCGCGCTATCGCCAGCTCGCGCACAACATGCCCGCGACCGTGCTGGCGCCGCAGAAGACGTCGGTTCGGCCAGGCGACCCCTACGCCGACGCCGACGCGCTGCGCCTGCGTCTGGCGCAGCTAGGCGACCTGCCGGCCGGGACGCCGCAAGGCGCGGGGCCGATCTACGACGCCGCGCTCGCCGAAGGCGTCACGCGATTCCAGGCGCGCCACGGCCTTGCCGCCGACGGCGTGCTCGGCAAGGCGACGCTCACCGCGCTGAACGTGCCGATCGCGCAGCGCGTGCGCCAGATCGAGTTCGGGCTCGAGCGCATGCGCTGGCTGCCGCAGCCGGACGGGCAGCGCATCCTGGCAATCAACATCCCGATGTTTCGCCTGTGGGCCTGGGGCGACGACCCGCGAAGCGTGAAGCCGGCGCTCGCGATCGACGTCATCGTCGGCCGCGCCCTCAAGACGCAGACGCCGGTGTTCTCCGACAAGATGCGCTACCTCGTCTTTCGCCCGTACTGGAACGTGCCGCGCTCGATCACGCGCAACGAGGTGCTGCCGGCGATCGCGCGCGACCCCGGCTACCTCGCCAAGCACGACATGGAAATCGTGCGCGGCGCGAGCGACAACGCGCAGGTGCTGGCGCCGACGCCCGAAAGCGTCGCGCTGCTGCGCGACGGCACGGCGCGCGTGCGCCAGCGCCCGGGGCCGAACAACTCGCTCGGGCTCGTGAAGTTCATCTTCCCGAACGATGCGAACATCTATCTGCACAGCACGCCGGCGCAATCGCTGTTCGAGCGCAGCCGCCGCGATTTCAGCCACGGCTGCGTGCGTGTCGAGGACCCGGTCGCCCTCGCCGAATGGGTGCTCCAGGACCAGCCGCAATGGACGCGCGAGCGCATCGTCGCCGCGATGCAGGAAACGCCCAACCTGCGCGTGAACCTGTCGCAGCCGCTACCGGTGCTGCTGTACTACGTCACCGCGATCGTCTCGCCCGAGGACGGCCGGCTGCACTTCTCGGACGACATCTACGGCCACGACAAGAAGCTTGCGCGCGCGCTGGCGGCGCAGCGCCTGCGCTGATCGTCCCTACCAGGTGCGTACGCGCCCGGTGTCGACGTGCACGAAGTTCGAGGCGGGGTAGTAGCCGACGCCGCCGGCCTCCAGCGCAAGCGCGGCCTTGCGCAGCGCCGCAAGCTGTATATCGCCGAGGCGGATGTCGATCGCCTGGCCCTTCAGGTGCAGGCTGCCGCTGGCCACGCCCGAACTGCGCTGGCGCAGCATCGCGTTCGTCGCCGGTGAGCGGTAGCCGGAGATGATCTCGAACGGCCTGTGCGTCTCGGTGAGCGCCGTCAGCCGGTACAGCAGGTCGAGCAACTGCGGGTCGATCTCGCCGACGTCTTCGGTGCGGAAGTCACGCAGCAGATGGTTCACCGCCGCGAGCGCGTCAGGCAGGTAGGCACCGCCGCTGAAGTACTCGACGCTCAGGCGCTCGCCGGTGTGCAGATGCTCGAAGCGCAATGCGCGGGGCGTGGGGTTGGCGGCCAGCGCCCAGCGCGGCAGCGTGCTCAGCGGCACCGCGCCCGCAAGCGCGGCGGCGAATCTTCGGCGGGACAGGGGGTGCATCGGCGATCGTGGATTCGGACCCATTTCGGACAAAAACGGCGTCGAGTTTAGCCCCGTGCACCGATCGCGCAAGCGCATCAACCGTCGGTTGCGCGCAGCATGTCCTTCGAATCGGGGTACAGGCGCACGAAGAGGTCGATGCTCGCCGCGCGCAGCAGCGCCTGCAGTTCGGCCTGCACTTCGGCCAGCTCGTCGGCGTCTGCGCGGCGCCCCCAGAGGGCCTGCAAGGCCTTGCGGCGCGGCGCCAGCGCGGCGCTGACCTGCTCGGGCCAGAACTCGGGGTGCTCGGAAGCCGTCCAGTTGCCGCGCCCGCGGCCGAAGTGGGCGACGGCCAGATAGCCGAGCAGGGCGGAATGCACGAGGCCGTCGAGCACCTCGCTGGACCAGGCGAGTGTCGGCTTGTCGACGCCGCGCACCAGGTTGAAGCCCCGCGCCAGGCCGGCCGCGCTCAGGGCGCCGATCACGCCGCCGGCGAGCAGGCCGCCGCCGAGCGTGAGCCCGCCGGTCGCGATGTCGGCCTTGAGCCCCGCGAGCGCACCGGTGACGAGGCCGCCGAGCACCGCAGCCTTGCCTTCGCTGAGCGGCTCGCGCACCGCAAAGTTCTCGGCCAGGCGCAGCAGCACCGTCTGCGTCGCCTCGCCGTCGAGGCCGTGCAGCTTGATGAGCTGATCGGTCGACGCGCGGATGTCGGCGTCGAGCCGCTCGGCCAGCGCCTGCATCGCCAGATCGCGCGGCGTGAGCGCGCCCTCGCGGCGCAGCCCGATCGATGCACCGACCTGCTTCAACTTGCCGGACCAGCCTTCGTCGCGCACGGCCTCGCGGTCGAAGGCGGCGCGCGCCAGTCGCGTCCCGAGCACGTCCATCGACGCCCGCCAGACCGTGCGGTGCTGCGCGCGCCAGGCCGTCGCGAGGCGGCCGAAGGCCTCCCGCCGCGTCGACGGCAGCACGTCGGCGAGCGCATCGAGCAGCGTCCCTTCCTGCACCCAGCAGCGTGCGAAGGCATCGAGCGCGAGCACCGCGCGCACGCTCGAATGATCGGCGCAGTGCGCCCACCAGCGTTCGACCTCGGCCGCTTCCTCCGCCGGCGTGCGCGGCTTGCCGATCTGGTTGAGCAGCACGATCGTCGGCTTGTCGAGCAGGTCCAGCACCTTGAGCTCGGGGGCGACGTAGCCCGCATCCTGCGGCGCCTCGGAGGCGTTGACGAGGTAGAGCACGGCGTCGGCCTCTTCCAGCACATTACGCACCGCGGCCTGGCTCGACCACAGTGCGCGGTCGCGCCAGCGGTCCCAGACCTCGTTCAGGAACCAGCCGATCGGATTCGCGTTGCGCGCAAGACGGGCCGCGAGGCGCTCGCTGTTGCCGAAGCCCGGCGTGTCCCACAGCTCGAGGCGATCGCCCTGTGGTGTCTCGATCAAGGTGTGGCGCTCGGCGTCCATCGTCACGTGCGCCTCGTCGCGCACCTCGCCGATGTCGCGCTGGAGCAGCGTGCGCGCAAGCGTCGTCTTGCCGACGTTGGTGTGCGACACGAGGCTGAGCGCGATGGGGCGATCGGCCGGTGCGTTCATGTGGGCTCCGGAACTCGGCCGAGATCGACGAACTGCGCCTCGACGCCCGCATCGTCCAGCAGGCGGCGCCAGGCGTCGCGCCGCTGCGCAAGCCGGCCGCCACCGTCGGCACCGAAGCGGGCACGGAAGTCGGTCTCGTCGACCATCACCTGCAGCCGCGCGCCGTCGCCCGCACGCGCCGCCAGCTCGCGCACGAAGGCGCCGTGTGTTTCATGCTCGGGCGTGGCGGTGAGCGCGAAGAGCGCGATGAGGGATTGCGCATCGGCAGCTTCAGGGGGCAGCAGTGCATCGAGATCGTCCTCCGCGCCGGGTGGCAGGCTGTCGGCCACTTCGAGCGCCGCGCGCGCCGCAAGTTGTTGCTCGATCAACGCCCGCAGCGCGGGAAGCCGCGCCTCCGGGAAATGGTAGCTGTAGGGCAGCACGCAGACGGGCACGCCCTCGGTCGGGCGCGGCAGCAGGCGCCGGTAGTAGCTGTCGGTGAGGGGCAACGGGAAGGCACGCGCCAGCCGCTGGGCGCGCGCGCGTGCGAGGGCGCCGAGGACGACGCGCGGCAGCACGATCGCGCCCGCCACCGTTATTGCCTGCAGGTGGATCCATTGCGCCGCGTTGCCGCCGTTGCCGTGTGCGAAGCGCAGCAGCGCGATGTCCTCGGCGTTCGGGATCGCGATGCCGCTCGCGAACGAGGCCGGGCCGTAGAGCGCGGCCGCGATCGCGTGTACGGCGTTGGCGTCGAAGAAGGTGCTGTCCCAGCCGGCGCGAAACTCGAACACCGTGCCGCGCAGGTAGAGCGACGCCAGCGCGCCGAGCGCAAGCAGCGCCGCGCCCGCATGCAGCAGCGCGATGACGCGCGCCTGTTGCATCGGCCCGCTTCGGCTCGCCCAGTCCGCGGCGAAGCGCGCCAGCGCCGGCGAGCGACCGCGGGCCTCGCCGCGCCAGAACCGCGCCAGCCACGCCGGCGCCTTGAAGTGCGATCGACGATCGGGCCTTGCGGCCGCGGCGAAGTGAGCGACGAGCAGCCAGAGGTAGACGCCCAGATTCCACGCGAGCAGCGCGAGCAGCGGCGGCGACAGGATTTCGATGCGGCCGAGTGCGCCCAGGCTGTCGAGCGCGACGCCGGTGGCAAACGCGGCCAGCAGGAGCAGCGCGCCGAAACCCGCGTGCGGCGCGGTCGCGGCCAGCGCGGCCGCGGCCGCGGGGTCGCGTTCCGACAGGCGTTGCGCTGCGAGCGCGGCACGGGTCGCGATCAGCCGCTCCGGCACGGCCTGCGAGCCCTCGCGCTGGCGTGCCTCGCGGTTCGCCCAATCGCGGTCGGCCTCGGTCCAGGGCGCGGTGAGCGGCGCCTCGAATGCCCGCACCAGCAAGGTCCGGCGGGCCTCGCTCTCGTTCATGCCCGAACCCGCAGGCGGATGCTTCTCACATGCCGGCGTAGTTCGGCCCGCCGCCGCCTTCGGGCGCGATCCAGACGATGTTCTGCGTCGGGTCCTTGATGTCGCAGGTCTTGCAGTGCACGCAGTTCTGGGCGTTGATCTGCAGCCGATCCGCGCCGTCGTCGGTCTTGACGATCTCGTAGACGCCCGCCGGGCAGTAGCGCTGCTCCGGTGCGTCGTACTCGGCGAGGTTGACCCGGATCGGCACTGTCGGATCGGCCAGGGTGAGATGGCAGGGCTGGTCCTCCTCGTGGTTGGTGCCGGAGAGGAAGACCGAGCTCAGCTTGTCGAAGGTGATCTTCCCGTCCGGCTTCGGGTAGGCGATCTTCGGCGCGTCCGCGGCTTTCACCAGGGTGTCGTGGTCGGCACCGTGATGCGCCAGCGTCCAGGGCGCCTTGCCGCGCAAGACGAAGGTGTCGATGGCATTGAGCGCCAAAGCAGGCCAGAGGCCCCACCTGAACGCCGGCCGCACATTGCGCACTCCGTGCAGTTCCTCATGGAGCCAGCTCGCACGGAACTTCTCGGGATAGGCGGCGAGCAGCGGCCGCTGCTCGTCCGTCGCCAGCGCCTCGAAGGCGGCCTCGGCCGCGAGCATGCCGGATTTCATCGCCGTATGGCTGCCCTTGATCTTCGGCACGTTGAGGAAGCCGGCCGCATCGCCGACGAGGGCACCGCCCGGGAAGACGAGCCCCGGCAGGGACTGCAGCCCGCCCTCGGAGAGGGCCCGGGCGCCATAGCCGATCCGCCGGCCGCCCTCGAGCAACGGCCGGATCGACGGGTGCGTCTTCAGCCGCTGCATCTCGTCGAACGGGGAAAGATGCGGGTTGGTGTAGTCGAGGCCGACGACGAAGCCGATGGAGATCTGGTTCTTCTCGAAATGGTAGAGCCAGGAGCCGCCATAGGTGCGCTGGTCGAGCGGCCAGCCGATGGTGTGCAGGATCCGGCCCGCCTCGTGCTTCGCGGGATCGATCTCCCAGAGCTCCTTGATGCCGAGCCC
>JAMLIM010000016.1 GCA_023954175.1 Rhizobacter sp. | reverse complement strand
CTACGCGCCTTGCCGCGACGAAAGACTTACACCACTTCCTGGGACATCAACCACCGGAGGGGCGTTTACGCTGCCGAGGCGAGATCCGCCGGACGCGGGGACGAGCCTGTTACGAAAACAGGGCTTGCGCAAAAGACTGTATAAAAATACAGTTCTCACATGGACGCCATGCCCTCCGCCGCCGTACTTCTCGCTTCGCCTGATGCACTGCGGAGTGCTTCGGCCGCGTCGGGCTCTTCGCCGTCGGCCACGGCCCGTCCCGACCTTCATGCGCTGCATCCCACGCTGTGGCGCGCGCATCAGCTCGGGCGGGGTGGTGGGCGCGTGCTGGCGAGCGGCTTTGCCGCGCTCGATGCGCAATTGCCCGGCGGTGGCTGGCCGCGCCGGGCGCTGACCGAACTGCTGCTCGCGCATCCCGGCATCGGCGAGATGCGTCTGCTCGGGCCGAGCCTTGCCGCCACGCTGCGCGCAGGGCGGCTCGTGATGCTGTTCGACCCGCCGGCCACGCTGTCGGCCTGGGCGCTGGCGCAACTCGGGCTGGACGCCGAACAGATGCTCGTGATCGACGGTCGCAGCAGGCTGCCGGGGGAGATGCCGGCCCGGCAGGCCAGCGACAGCCTGTGGGCGCTGGAGCAGGCACTCAGGAGCGGCCATGTCGGCGCGCTGCTCGCCTGGCTGCCGTCGCGCCTGCGCGCCGAGCGCCTGCGCCGCTTGCAGCTCGCCGCGCAGGCGCACGACGGCCCGGCCTTCGTATTGCGCGAGATGGCCGCGCGCGAGCACCCGAGCGCCGCGCCGCTGCGCCTGGCCTTGCAGCCTGCGGGGCCGGACCGGCTGGCGCTGCAGCTGTTCAAGCGCCGCGGCCCGCCGCTGGCGGCGCCGTTGCAACTGGCGTTGCCGCCGGTGCTGTCGGCTGCCGCGCAGGGCAAGGCACTCGCGCGTGCGGTGGCGGCAGGGCAGACGCCCAGGGACGAGCCGTTGCGCGCCGCGGCCTTCGTCGATCTGGCGGCAGGCTGAGGCATGTGCGGCTGCCCCGGCACCGGTGTATCGGATGGCGTTTCGCGCGTCGGTGAGTGAAGGCCGTGCGCCCATGCCATGCTCTGGATTGCCCTGCACCTGCCGCTGTTGTCGCTCGAGTCGTTCGCCGCGACGCTGCCGCCCGAGCTGCGCCGGATGCCGCTCGCGCTGGTGCAGGCGCAGCGCGTCGTCACGCACGTCAATGCGGGCGCGCGCGCGCTCGGCGTGAAGCCCGGGCAGCGGCGCAATACCGCGCTCGGCCTGGCGCCGCAACTCGTCACCGCGGCGGCCGATCCGCTGCGCGACGCGCGTGCGCTGCAAGGCGTGCTGCATGCCTGCCTCGCGTTCACGCCGGCCGTGAGCGCGATGCCGCCGGATCGGGTGCTGCTCGAGGTGCAGGCCAGCCTGCGCTATTTCGAGGGGCTCGAAAAGCTCGTTCAGCGCCTGCGCGCCGCGCTGGCGCCCCTCGGCCACCGGGTGCGGCACGCGAGCGCGCCTACGGCCCAGGGCGCCGCCTTGCTGACGCTGCACGGGCCCGCCAGCGCGGCGCATTGCGCCGATCTGCATGTGCTGCACAAGGCGCTCGACGCCGCGCCGGTGCATCTGCTCGGCACGGTGCGTGACCGCACGCGCGAACAGGCCGGCGCGCTGCAGGGCATGGGCCTGCACACGCTCGCCGATCTGCGCCGCCTGCCGCGCGCCGGGCTTGCGCGCCGTTTCGGCGAAGCGCTGCTGGACGAGATCGACCGCGCCTACGGCGAGCGAGCCGACCCGCGCGTGTGGGCCGCGCTGCCGCCTGCGTTCGAGAGCCGGCTCGAGCTCTTTGCCCGCGCCGATACGAGCGCGCAATTGCTGTACGGCGCCGAGACGCTGCTCGCGCGGCTCGTCGCCTGGTTGTCGGCGCAGCACGCCTTCGCGCGCCGCTTCACGCTGCAACTGCAGCACGAGGCACGCCGCCAGCGCGACGATCGCGCCACCCCCGCAGCCAGCGCGATCGAGATCGTGCTCGCCGCGCCGTCGCGCGAGCTCGATCATCTGCTGCTGTTGCTGCGCGAGCGGCTCGATCGCACGCAGCTTGCCGCGCCGGTGCTCGATCTCTCCCTGCACTGCGACGACATCGCGCGTGCCCCGCCGCCCAACGGCGAGCTGTTCGCGAGCGCGCAGGGCGAGCGCGAAGGCCTGACGCGCCTCGTCGAACGCCTGCAGGCGCGCCTGGGGCGGCCGCGGGTGCGGCGCCTCTCGCGCATGCAGGACCATCGGCCCGAGCGCGGCAGCGAGTCGCAAGAAGTCGACGCCGCCGAATTCCACACCCGGCCCGAAGCGAAGTGCGCGGCGCCGGTGCTGCACGGCGGGAGCATCACGCACCCGAGCACGCACCCGAGCACGCACCCGACCACGCACCCGATCACGCGCCCGGTCTGGCTCGTCGAGCCGGCCCAGCCCCTGTCCGAGCGGCGCGACCAGCCGCTGCTCGATGGCGCGCCGCTGCAACTGCTGAGCGGCCCCGAGCGCATCGAGGCCGGCTGGTGGGACGAGGGCCTCGCCGGGCGCGACTACTTCATCGCCCAGGCCGCCGACGCCTCACTCGTGTGGATCTACCGCCTGCGTCTGCCCAGCCTGGATGCGGCGCAGGGCTGGTACCTGCACGGGCGGTTTGCGTGAGCGCGCCGGGCCGTCCGGCAAGCCCGAACCGCCGGTTGCGCGAGGGAGGTCAGTTCTCCGGCTTCGGCGCCTGCGGCAGCCAGGGCTCGGTGCGCCAGACCCAGGATGCCGCGCGGCATTCGCCGGGCGAGCGGATGGTCGGCTCGATCCGGTTGCGATGGTCGTAGCAGCCGACACCGACGAAGCCCGTCTGCGGCGGCGCCTTCGTGCCGCAGCCGGCCCCAAGCGCTGCCGAAGCCGCGATGACGAGCGCGCAGAGCAGGCGACTCGAACGCGGTCGCATGCTCACTCGGTGACCTGACGCCAGGTCCAGAAGCGACGCTCGCACTCGCCCTGGGTCGTGACGGTGGCGGCGAAGCGCCCGCGCGCGTCGTAGCACGCGAAACGCGCGCGCTCGCCCTGCGTTTGCGGCGTCGCGCAGCCCGCGAGGACGAGCAGTGAACTGACGGCGAACAAAAGCACGATCTTCAAGGAGGTTCCTGCGCGCGCAGTGACGGCGCGCAACCTGCGCAGTTTAGAGCCTGTTCGCACCACGAACGACGCCACGACAGGCGGCGCGGCGCACGAGCAGCCACGGCAGCAGGGCCATCAGCAGCAGCAGGGCCAGGTAGACGCTGCCCGACACCGGGTCGCGGCTCGCGATGTAGTCGATCAGCGGGCGTGCCTGCAGCACGACGGCAAACGTGAGCTCCGCAAGCAGCAGCAGGACGACCGCGCCGATGCCCGTGGCGAGCGACGCCGACCGCGTCCGCAACGCGAACCGGCGCACGACCCAGCGCGCGGCGAGCACGATCACGATGAACATCAACGGCATCTCGGCCAGCTCGGCGATGCGCTCGCCGATGCGCGGCACGAGCCACGTGACGCGCACGACGCCGAGCACGAAGCCGGCGCCGAAGACCCAAGCGAAGTAGGTCAACGCTGGAGGAGGACTCGCATCCGCACCGCTTGAGTTTCGCCAGGCGCGACGAGAGGAAGTCCCCCGTTCCCGCATGTCGCTGTGCTCGATCCCGCGCATGCCTTGCAACTCGAGCTACACGCTGCGCGCTGTGCCCATAACTGCCAGGAGCACATCATGCGGTGGGAGCAGCGAATCACCGCGGGCCGACTCAACTGCAACGGCGGCGGCATTGCAGGCTTCGGCGGCAGGTCCGGCATTGCCAGGTCACATCGACGCGAGGCGCTACCCTTCGAGCCGTCTGGCCGCCGAGGCGGGCCGCCCGGGGTGATTGAAGCAGTCAGGACATGCGTCCCCGCGCAACGAAGCCGATCAAACCGAGGCCCGCAAGCATCAGTGCGTATGTGCCTGGTTCGGGGACGGCGTTCACGACGAGGTTGTCGATCGAATAGTCGCCGAAACCGCCATTGGCGTTGATGCCGGTGATCGTGACGGACATCAGATTCGTCCAGCCACCGAGCACGACCGTCTGGAAGTCGTTCGCGCCACCGGGGCCATCTGCAACGCCATCGAGCGTGACAAGCATCGACAGCATGCCGCCGCCGAACTGGTTGCCGGTCAGGCTGACCTGGAAAAAGTCGTTCAGCGACTCGCCGCTGCGCCAGACTTCGGCGACGTCGAGGCCACCGAGCGAGAACAGTCCACCGCTGACCTGCGTCATCGTCACCGGTTTGCCGAGGCTCCCCGCCGCTTCGGCCGCGAGAAACTGCGTCCCGTTGTCAACGATACGGGCGTCGGGTGTGTCGATGATGTGAAAGTGGCCGCCGTTGAAATCAAACCCGCCGGAGGTGGCAAAGGTGTAGATCGAGTTGCCGGAAGGTGGCCCGATATCGTCGAAGGTGACAACGCTGGCGCTCGCCGCGCCGGCAAGGGACAAGGCGGCAATTCCCGCGAGTGCTGGGTGAAGTCGGAATGTCATGTTCGCTCTCCTGGTGAGGGCTCGCCCACGATCGAACGAGCGACGAAGCCGCGAGGCATCGCCACGGCTCGACACGAACGAGGCTACGCCTACTTCTGATAGCACAACCCCCAATCCTGGGGATGCAGGTGGCACGCGGTTCGGGCTTGGCGCTCCGCCCATGCGTCCATCAGTCGCGGCTGAGGGTTGGGTAGCGGGAAGGGGTGTATTCACGCGTTGCCGAGTTCGGTGTCTTGGCGCGGCAAGTGTAGGAGGAGGGCCGCGCCAATCCGCTGCGGGGCGCACGACGCGACGCCACGGGCATGGGCACAATGCGCGCGTGATCGACAACGAAACCGCGAACGTGGAGTCGCCGCACATGCGCCACGCAGGCAAGGGCCTGCTGTCGCTTGCGCTGATGGATGCGCGCAATCACACGCTGCGCTGGTTCGGCGTGTTCGAGGACGCGCAGCGCGCCGGCGGCCAGGCCGTTGCGGCGTCCCCCGATTTCGACCCACCGCTGTGGACGCTCGGCCACGTCGGCTGGTTCCAGGAGCGCTGGATCGCGCGCAATGTCGAGCGTGCGCGCGGCCCGGCGTGCGATCCGACACGGCCGCGGCTTGCGTCGGTCGAGGCGAATGCAGACGCCTGGTTCGACACCGCGCACATCGGCTCCGGTGAACGCTGGCGGCTCAGCCTGCCCACGCCGCAGGTCGTGCGGCAAACGCTCGCCGAGACGCTCGACACCACGCTCGAACTGCTCGAATCGGCCGACGAAACCGACGACGCGCTCTACTTCTATCGCCTTGCGTTGTTCCACGAGGACATGCATTGCGAGGCCTTCGCCTGCGCGGCACAGACGCTCGGCATCGGCGCCCACCTGCTGCCACCGCCGCCAGGCGGTGCGCCGCGCGCGCCGCTCGTGTTGCCGGCCACGCGGCACATGCTCGGCTCGGCCGCCGGCGGTTTCGTCTTCGACAACGAGAAGTGGGCGCACGAGGAGGCCGTCCCCGAGTTCGAGATCGACGCCCGGCCGGTGAACTGGGGCCAGTACACCGAGTTCGTCGAGGACGGCGGCTACGACGATTCGCGTTGGTGGACGCCCGCCGGCTGGGACTGGGTGCAGCGCAGCGGCCGGCGCTGCCCGCGCCATGTCGAGCAGATGCGCCACGGCGTGCTCGCGCAGCGCTTTGGCAGCCTCACGCGCCTGCCGCTGGCGCAGCCGGCAATGCATGTGAGCTGGCATGAGGCCGACGCCTGGTGCCGCTGGGCCGGTCGACGATTGCCGACCGAGGTCGAATGGGAGTGCGCCGCCGTCGCCGGCGCGTCCATGGGCTTCGCGTGGGGCCAGGTCTGGGAGTGGACGGCGAGCACCTTCCGACCCTACCCGGGCTTTGCCGCCGACCCGTGGCGCGAGCTCTCGCAGCCTGCCTTCGGCACCCACAAGGTGCTGCGTGGTGCTTCGTTCGCCACGCGCGCGCGCATGCGCAATGCGCGCTATCGCAACTTCGAGTTGCCCGAGCGGGACGACATCTTCTGCGGGTTTCGAAGCTGCGCGGCGTGAGTCGGACCTTCGGCCGATCTCAACAGTTCAGCAGATCGGCGAGATGGCCGATGTCGCGCGCATGGAAGGTGTTGCGCGGATCGGGTGAGACGTCCTTCGGGCGCGCCGTGCCGAACTCGGTGGCGCGCTCGATGTAGGCCGTGTGCAGCCCGCACGCGCGTGCTGCGGCGAGGTCGTCCTGGTGCGCGGCGACGAGCATCGCTTCGTGCGGCGCGAGGTCGAACACGCGGGCGGCGCCGAGGTAGGTCGCTGCATCGGGCTTGTAGGCGCGAAACACTTCGGCCGACAGGATGCAATCCCAGGGCAGCGCGGCGCGCTTGGCCATGTCGGCGAGCAGCCCGAGGTTGCCGTTGGACAGCGTGCAGATCGTGTAGCGCGCCTTCAGTCGCGTCAGGCCGGCCACCGCGTCGGGCCAGGGATCAAGGCGGTGCCAGACCCGGTTCAGTTCGCGCCGCGAAGCTTCGTCGAGGTGGGCGAGACCGAAGCGCGGCAACAGCTCGTCGAGGATCATGCGGTGCAGGTCATCTATCAGCGTCCAGCCGAGTTCGCCGGCGCGCACGCGCTGCATCGCCGGCTGGTAGCCCGCGCGCCAGGCGAGCGCGAACGCATCCGCATCGACGCCGGGGAAGCGCGATTCAATTTCGCGCACGATCGAGCCATGCCAGTCGACGACGGTGCCGAAGACGTCGAAGGCGAGCAGCTTGATCGCGTCGGCGGGGTTGCTAGGGGTCATGACGTGTTTGGGTCTGCCGCTTCGCGGCTTGACTTCGCGAGGCGAAGTCAGCCTTCGACGCAATCATGCCGCTACGCTTGATGTTGTGTCTCCGGCCGCCGCTTCGCGGCTTGACTTCGCGCCGCAAGGTCAGCCTTCGACGCAAACATGCCGCTACGCGTCATGTTTGTCGGCCTCGGAGGTGAAGGCGTCGGCGTAGAACTCCTCGGCGGGCAGGTCGCAGCGGCTGACGAAGTCGCGCTCGGCGGCGGCGACCATGGCGGGCGTTCCGCAGGCATAGACCTGCCAGGTCGACAGGTCGGGCAGATCGGCCATCACGGCCTCGTGCACGAAGCCGGATCTGCCCGTCCATGCAGGTTCCGCCTTCGACTCGGACAGGACGGGGATGTAGTCGAGCCAGGGCAGCTCCGCGGCCGCCTGCAGCGCCCAGTCGTGCAGGTACAGGTCGGCACGCCGGCGGCAGCCCCAGTACAGCACGGCCTTGCGTTCGTTGCCGATGAAGCGCAGGTGTTCGATGATGGCCTTGATCGGCGCGAAGCCCGTTCCGGAGGCGAGCAGCACGATCGGCTTGGCCGAGTCCTCACGCAGGAAGAAGCTCCCGAAGGGGCCCTCGACGCGCAGGATCTCGCGCGGCGCCAGCTTCGAGAACACGTGATCGGTGAAGCGCCCGCCCGGCATGTGGCGGATGTGCAGTTCGGCCCCCGGCGCGTCGGCCTGGGTGTGCGGCGCGTTCGCCATCGAGTAGCTGCGCCGGTTGCCCTCGCTCAGGATGAATTCGAGGTACTGCCCGGCGCGGTAGTGGAAGGCCTCGTTCGCCGGCAGTTGCAGCTTGACGATCGCGACGTCGCCCGCGGGCCGCTCGATGCTCGTCACGCGGCACGGCATCTTGCGCGGCGGGAAGTCACCCGCGCCGACGACGGTGCGTGCCTCGATCACGAGGTCGCTTTGCGCCCGCGCGCTGCAGGTGAGCGTATAGCCGGCCGCTTCCTCTTCGGCGCTGAGCGCCTTGAGCTGATGTTCGCCGAGGACGACACTGCCTTCGAGCAGGTGGGACTTGCACGAACCGCAGGCGCCGTCGCGGCATCCGTAGGGCAGGCCGACGCCCTGGCGGATCGCCGCCTGCAGCACGGTTTCGTCGGGTTCGACCTGGAAGGCGACGCCGCTCGGCCGCAGGGTCACGTTGAAGCTCATGGAGGGGTGTGCGTCGGGCTTAAGCTTGCGGGGATGCGCGATTTTGCCTGCTGCCCGCGACCGCCTCGCGAATGAGCCTGATGAACGCGGGTGCATCCGGGCCTTCGTTGCCTTCGCGTCGCATGCGCAGGCCACGCCTGCTGATCGTCGGCTGCGGCGACATCGGCCTGCGCGTGGCGCGCCTGCTGCGTGGCCGCTACACGCTGCTCGCGTTGACCACGAGTGCCGCGCGCAGTGCCGAGCTCCGATCGCTCGGCATCGTGCCCCTGGTCGGCGACCTCGATGCGCCGGCCACGCTCGCGCGTCTGGCGGGCCTGGCCGACGCGGTGTTGCATCTGGCGCCACCCGCAGCCGTCGGCACAACCGATCGGCGCACCGCGCATCTGTTGCAAGCGCTCGCGCGAAGCGGCCGCACGCGCTGCCTCGTCTATGCCAGCACGAGCGGCATCTATGGTGACGCGCGCGGTGAGCGCTTCGACGAGACGCGCGCGCCGCGACCGGCGACCGATCGTGCGCGGCGCCGCGCCGACGCCGAGCGGCGCGTGCGCTGGTTCGGGCAGGCGTTCGGGGTGCGGGTTGCGATTCTGCGCATTCCCGGCATCTACGCGAGCGACAGGCCGGGCGGGCATCCGCGTGAAAGGCTTGCGCGCGGCAGCCCGGTGCTCGAACCGCAGGACGATGTGTTCACGAATCACATCCACGCCGACGACCTCGCCCGCGCATGCGTCGCTGCGCTGCACCGCGCGCTGCCGCTGCGTGCGGTGCATGTTTGCGACGACAGCGAGATGAAGATGGGCGACTACTTCGATCTCGCCGCCGAGCTGTGCGGCCTGCCGCGGCCGCGGCGCATCTCGCGCGCCGAGGCTCAGCGAGCGCTGTCGCCGATGCAGCTGTCGTTCATGAGCGAATCGCGCCGCCTCGACAACCGGCGCATGAAGCGCGAGCTGCGGCTCGCGTTGCGCTACCCGACGGTGCGCGAAGGCTTGAAGGCCTGATCAGCGGCGCCCGAAAGGCGGCTGCCCGCGCCAGTAGCGGATCATCAGGTAGCCGCCAAGCATGCCGCCGAGATGGGCGAAATGCGCGACACCAGACTGCGTGCCGGTGACGCCGAGCAGCAGCTCGAGCCCCCCGAACACGATGACGAAGGTCTTCGCCTTCATCGGGATCGGCGGGAACAGCGGCATGATCGTGCGGTTCGGGAACATCATGCCGAAAGCGAGCAACAGGCCGAAGAGCGCGCCCGACGCGCCGACGGTCGGGTAGGGCGAGCCGAGCAGCATCGTCACGAGCAATTGCATGCCGGCGGCGGCGAGCAGGCTCGCGAAGTAGAACTGCAGGTAGCGCTTGGCGCCCCAGATGCGTTCGAGCTCGGAGCCGAACATCCACAGGCCGAACATGTTGAAGAACAGGTGCATCACGCTGCCGTGCAGGAAGGCGTAGCTGACCACCTGCCACGGCAGGAAGCCGCCATCGAGCGGCCATAGCGCGAACAGCCGGCCAAACCACGGCCCCATGAAGTAGTCGAGGCAGAAGATGGCGACGTTGATGAGCAACAGCGCCTGGGTCACGGGGGGCATCGGGGGCATGCGCGGGGTCCTGTCTGGCGTGAGCGGCGTTGCGTGGTCGCGTTGAGTCGCAGAGGGGTTCGGCACGAATGCCCCGATCACCGTCGCGAGCGCGGCGAGTCGCGCGTGAGAAGCGCAGACGTACACCCGTACGTCGAGCATCGCAGCGCGCAGATCGGCGTGCGCAGCAGGTGAGTGGGGTATTCGTGGTGCCTCGGGTCGGAATCGAACCGACACTCCTCGCGGAACGGGATTTTGAGTCCCGCGCGTCTACCAATTTCGCCACCGAGGCCGTGGGTGGAACTGCATTGCGTGAGGGCGGAATTATGGCATGCACCCTGCGCGCAGCCGATGCGCCTGAGACAATGCGGCGAGGAGTCCGCATCATGACGTACAAGACCATCGAAGACGTGATCGGCGCGACGCCGCTCGTGCAACTCAGGCGCATTCCGGGTGCGGAGAACGAGCGCCGCGGCAACGTCATCCTCGCCAAGCTCGAGGGCAACAACCCGGCCGGCTCGGTCAAGGACCGGCCCGCGATCAGCATGATCCGCCGCGCCGAGGAGCGCGGCGAGATCAAGCCGGGCGACACGCTGATCGAGGCGACCTCCGGCAACACCGGCATCGCGCTCGCGATGGCGGCGGCGATCCGCGGCTATCGCATGCTGCTGATCATGCCGGAGGATCTGTCGATCGAGCGCGCGCAGACGATGAAGGCGTTCGGCGCCGAACTCATCCTGACGCCGCGCTCCGGTGGCATGGAATACGCGCGCGACCTGGCCGAGCAGATGCAGCGCGAAGGCAAGGGCCGCGTGCTCGATCAGTTTGCCAACGGCGACAACCCGCGTGTCCACTTCGAGACGACCGGCCCCGAAATTTGGCGCGACACCGACGGCCGGATCACGCACTTCGTGAGCGCGATGGGAACGACCGGGACGATCACCGGCGTCTCGCGATTCCTGAAGTCGAAGAACACCGCGCTGCGCGTCGTCGGCGCCGAGCCGGCCGAGGGTTCGCGCATCCCGGGCATACGCAAATGGCCCGAGGCCTATCTGCCCAAGATCTACGACCCGACCTGGATCGACGAACTCGTCAGCGTCACGCAGGCCGATGCGGAGGAAATGGCGCGCCGCCTGGCGCGCGAGGAGGGCATCTTCGGCGGCATCTCGGCGGCCGGGGCCTGCTGGGTCGCGATGCAGATCGCGCGCCAGGTGGAGCGCGCGACGATCGTGTTCATCGTCTGTGACCGCGGCGACCGCTATCTGTCGACCGGTGTGTTTCCGGCCTGAGCCTGTGTATGGCGGTCGACTTCCGCTTCTGCCCGCAATGCGCGACGCCATTGCAGCCGATCGAGATGATCGAGGACAGCGGGCCGAAGACGCGCCTTCGCTGCCCCGCCTGCGCCTACACGCACTGGAACAACCCGACGCCCGTGCTCGCGGCGGTGATCGAATTGACGGACCGCGACGGGCAGCTTCTGCTCGCCCGCAATGCCCTCTGGCAGGGCAAGTTCTTCGGCCTCGTGACCGGTTTCATGGAGGCGGGTGAGTCGCCCGAGGAAGGCGTCGCGCGCGAGGTGGCGGAAGAAACCGCGCTCACTGTCGACGAGCTGTCGATCATCGGCGCCTACGACTTCCAGCGCATGAACCAGGTGATCATCGCCTACCATGCCCGGGCGCGCGGTGAAATCGTGCTGTCGCCCGAACTCGCCGAGTACCGGCTCTTTCGCCCGGAGGCGGTCCGCTGCTGGCGCGCCGGCACCGGCCACGCGCTTGCCGACTGGCTGCGTTCACGTGGACACGAGCCGCAATGGATAGCGCTGCCGGACGCCTCGTCGGGCAAGGGTGCGGCAAACTCCTAGAATCGAGCCGGAAATCGCGCAAGCAAGGATCAGCACCCATGGACGCCAACAAGGAACTCGACACCCGCGGCCTCAACTGCCCGCTGCCCATCCTGAAGGCCAAGAAGGCGCTGGCCGAGATGCAGACGGGCGAGGTGTTGAAGGTCGTCTCGACCGACCCCGGTTCGATGCGCGACTTCCAGGCGTTCGCACGTCAGACCGGCAATGAGCTCGTCGAGCAGACCGCTGCCGGCGAGGACTTCATTCACCTGCTGCGGCGTCGCTGAGCCGGGGCAGGCGGCGCGCCGGACGCACGTCCGCGCAAATCTGCGAGTCGAAGGCCGGGTGCCTCGCCGGAGACCTCAGATCTCCAGACCGCCGAGAAAGCTGCGAAAGCCCGGGCCGAGTTCGGGGTGCGCGAGCGCAAGCTCGACGTTGGCCTGCAGAAAGCCTTCCTTGCTGCCGCAGTCGTAGCGCTTGCCTTCGTAGCGGAAGGCGAACACCTTCTCGCGCCGCAGCAGGCCCGAGATGCCGTCGGTGAGCTGGATCTCGCCGCCGACGCCGCGCGGCTGCGATGCGATCTCGTGGAAAACCCCTGGCGTCAGGATGTAGCGCCCGGCGACGCCCAGGCGCGACGGCGCGTCTTCCGGCGCGGGTTTCTCGACGATGCGCGTGACGTCCATCATGCGGTCGTTGACCTGCGTGCCGGCGACGATGCCATAGCGCCTGGTCTGCTCCTCGGGCACCTCCTGCACCGCGAGGATGGACGCGCGCCATTCCTGGAACTGCTCGACCATCTGCTTGAGCACCGGCGGCGAGCCGACCATCAGGTCGTCGGCGAGCAGCACGGCGAACGGCTGGTTGCCGACCAGCCGCTGCGCGCACAGCACCGCGTGCCCGAGGCCGAGCGCCTGCGCCTGGCGCACGTAGATGCACTCCATGTCGTCGGGCTTGACGCCGCGTACCACTTCGAGGAGTTCCTGCTTACCCGCCTGTTCGAGGGCTATCTCCAATTCGAAAGTCATGTCAAAGTGATCTTCGATCGGCCGCTTGTGTCGGCCGGTCACGAAAATCATCTCGCGCACGCCGGCGGCATAGGCTTCCTCGACGGCGTATTGGATCAGTGGCTTGTCCACCACCGGCAACATCTCCTTGGGCTGAGCCTTGGTAGCGGGCAGAAATCGCGTGCCGAGCCCGGCGACGGGGAAAATAGCCTTGTTCACTAACATTTACTTACATTCTCGAGTGAAGGTCCGGGCCATTGTTGCATGGCCCCTGCCGCGCCGATCCGCCGAATTGCACCGCATCGCATGGACTTGTTGATCGCCGAATCGCTGGAACCCGAGGTCATCAGCTGGCTCGAGACGCGCCATTCGGTCCGCTACGCACCGCATCTGGCGCGGGACCCGCGCGCGTTTCGCCAGGGCCTGTACGACGTGCGCGCGCTGATCATCCCGCCCTCGCTCGCGCTCGACGCGCTGACCCTGCAGCAGGCGCCGGTGTTGCGCGCCGTCGGGCGCGTCAGCGCGGGGGCGGAGAACATCGACATCGACGCCTGTGCGCGTGCCGGTGTCGAGGTCGTTCGCAGCATGACCGCCACCGCGCAGGCCGAGGCCGAGTTCATGGTGCACGCGATCCTGTCGCTGTTGCGGCGCTTTCCGGTCGTCGGCACCGACGGCAATCTCGCCGGGCGCGAGCTGAGCGGCTGCACCGTCGGCCTCGTCGGCATGGCGGCGTCGGCGCGCTCGATGGCGCAGCTGCTCGCCGGATTCGACGTCCGCATGGTCGGCTACGACCCGACGCGGCACGCGAGCGACGAGGTATGGGAGCGCTGGCGCATCGCGCCGCTCGCGCTGCGCGAACTGCTCGAGGAAGCCGACGCGTTGTGCGTCGTGCTGCCCTACTTCAACCGCTATCGCGGCCTCCTCGGTGAGCGCTTTCTGCCGCATTGCAAGCCGCGGCAGGTGATCGTCAGCGTCTCGCATTCGGCGCTGTTCGAGGAGGTCGCCCTCGCCGATGCGCTCGCCAATCAGCGCATCGCCGCCGTCTGGCTCGACAGCGTGGAGCCGGGGCTGCTCGAACCGGGCCGGCCGCTGCACGGGCTCGAGGCGTTGCAGGTGTCGCCGCGCGTCGCCGGCACGACCTGCGAGTCGCACCTGCGCAGCGCATGGGCCGTCGCCAAGCGCATTGACCAACTGCTCACGTCGGTGTCGACCGGGTAGCTTGGCAGGGCGCAGCGTCGCCGGGCGTCGCGAGGCGTCGTGCGCAGCCCGGTGCGCGCCGGGACCGGCCCCGCCCCCCGGCCTCAGGCCGGTGGCTTGCCGAGGCGATCGGCCTGTTCGCGCAGCCGTTGCAGCTGCGCCGTGAAGTCGGCCACCCGCTGGCGCTCCTGCGCGACGACCTGGGCCGGCGCGCGCGCAACGAAGCCCTCGTTGGCGAGTTTGGCCTGGGCCTTCGCAATTTCGCCTTCGAGCCGCGCGCCTTCCTTGGCCAGCCGCTCGCGCTCGGCGTCAAGGTCGATCTCGACCTGCAACGCAAGCCGCGCCGTGCCGAACATCGCGACCGGCGTGTTGTGCGTCTCCCGCGCATAGGCGGCCTCGTCGGTGAAGAGCTTCACCTCGGACACGCGCGCCAGCGCCTGCAGCAGCAGCGACGCCTGGGCGACGAACGCGGCCTCGCCATGCACGCACAGCGGCACGCGGGCGGCCGGCGAGAGCCCCATCTCGCTGCGCAGTGCGCGGCACACGCCGACCATGCCCTTCAACTGCGCGATCCAGGCGTCGGCCGCCGGGTCGATGCGGTCGGGCTGCGCCTGGGGATAGCGGGCGGTCACGATCGATTCGTCGCTGCCGGCCGTCTTGCGCCCCGCGGCGACGGCGACGCTCTCCCAGAGCTCGGCCGAGATGAAGGGCGCGATCGGGTGCAGCAGGCGCAGCACCGCTTCGAGCACGCGCAGCAGCGTCGCGCGCGTCGCCAGCAGATCGGGCGCGGCGCCGGTCTGCAGCTGGGACTTCGCGATCTCGAGGTACCAGTCGCAGTACTCGTCCCAGACGAAGGCGTAGATCGCATTGGCGACGTTGTCGAGCCGGTATTCGGCGAAACCCTTCTCGACGGCCGCCTCCACGCGTTGCAGTTCGCCGATGATCCAGCGGTCGGCGTGCGACAGACTCGTCGCTTCGGCCAGCGGCTCGCTGGGCGCGTGCGCGCCGGGCGTGTCAGCCGACTCCGCGGCGCAATGCATCAGCACGAAGCGGGTCGCGTTCCAGAGCTTGTTGCAGAAGTTGCGGTAGCCCTCGCAGCGCTTGGTGTCGAACGCGATGTTGCGGCCCAGGCTCGCGAGCGAGGCGAACGTCAGGCGCAGCGCGTCGGCGCCGAAGGCCGGAATGCCTTCGGGAAACTCGCGCTGCGTGTCCTTGCGCACGCGCGGCGCCGTCTCGGGGCGGCGCAGCCCGGTGCTGCGCTTCTCAAGCAATGGCGCGAGTGCGATGCCATCGATCAGATCGACCGGATCGAGCACGTTGCCTTCCGCCTTGCTCATCTTGTGGCCCTGCGCGTCGCGCACCAGGCCGTGGATATAGACGTGGCGGAACGGCACCTTGCCGGTGAAGTGCGTCGTCATCATGATCATCCGGGCGACCCAGAAGAAGATGATGTCGAAGCCCGTGACGAGCACGGTCGACGGCAGGAAGAGATCGAGCTCCTTCGTTTGCGCCGGCCAGCCGAGCGTCGAGAACGGCACGAGCGCCGACGAGTACCAGGTGTCGAGCACGTCCTCGTCGCGGGTCAGCGTGCCTTCGTAGCCGGCGGCCGAGGCCTTGGCGCGTGCCTCGGCCTCGTCGCGGCCGACGAAGAGTTCGCCACCCGTGCCGTACCAGGCCGGGATCTGATGGCCCCACCACAACTGGCGCGAGATGCACCAGTCGGTGATGTTCGTCATCCACTGGTTGTAGGTGTTGACCCACTGCTCGGGAACGAACTTCACTTCGCCGCTGGCGACGGCGTCGATCGCCTTTTGCGCAATGCTCTTGCCGTCCGCGCCCGGCTTGGTCGTCGCGACGAACCACTGGTCGGTCAGCATCGGCTCGACGATCTGCCCGGTGCGTGCGCAACGCGGCACCGGCAGGCGGTGCTTCTTGACTTCGACGACGAGGCCGAGCGCCTCGAGATCGGCGACGACCTGCTTGCGCGCCGCGAAGCGGTCGAGGCCGCGATAGGCGGCCGGCGCGTTGTCGTTGATCGTCGCGTCGAGCGCCAGGACGCCGATCACCGGCAGGTCGTGACGCTGGCCGACCGCGAAGTCGTTGAGGTCGTGCGCCGGCGTCACCTTGACGACGCCGGTGCCGAAGGCGCGATCGACGTAGTCGTCGGCGATGAGCGGGATCGTGCGGTCGCACAGCGGCAGGCGCACCTGCCTGCCGACGAGCGACGCGTAACGCTCGTCGTCGGGGTGCACCATGACGGCGGTATCGCCGAGCATGGTCTCGGGACGCGTCGTCGCGACGACGACGGAGCCGGTGCCGTCTTCCAGCGGATAGCGGATGTGCCAGAGGAAGCCGTCTTCCTCTTCGCTCTCCACTTCGAGGTCCGAGACGGCGGACTTGAGCACCGGGTCCCAGTTGACCATGCGCTTGCCGCGGTAAATCAACCCCTCTTCGTACAGGCGCACGAACGTCTCGGTCACGACCGGCGAGAGTTCGTCGCTCATCGTGAAGTACTCGTGCTTCCAGGCGACGCTTGCGCCCATGCGACGCATCTGGCGCGTGATCGTCGCGCCCGAACTCGCCTTCCAGTCCCACACGTGGGCCAGAAAGCTCTTGCGCCCCATCTCCTGGCGCGAGATGCCGTTCTCCTGCAACTGGCGCTCGACGACGATCTGCGTCGCGATGCCCGCATGGTCGGTACCCGGCAGCCACAGCGTGTTGAAGCCGCGCATGCGGTGGTAGCGCGTCAGCGCATCCATGATCGTCTGGTTGAACGCATGCCCCATGTGCAGCGTGCCGGTCACGTTCGGCGGCGGCAGCTGGATGCAGAACGACGGCCTCGATGCGTCCAGCGTCGGCTCGTAGACACCGCTTGCCTCCCACAGCGGCGCCCACTTGGCCTCGATGGCGGCAGGTTCGAAGGACTTGGACAGAGACAGGGTCATCACAGGGGCGGCCACGGCGCTGAATGGCGTGGGTGCGTTGGAATTCTCAGAGGCAGCGATTGTAGGTGTCACACTTGAACCGGCAGAAGCAAACGGAACGCCACAAGCGCTTCAAGTGACGTCCCGCAAACGTGCGGTGTCACAAACGAAACGGCCCCGCCGAAGCGGGGCCGTGCTGCTTGACGCTAGAGCCGTCAGACGTTGTTTGCCTTGCGGCGGCGCGCAACGAAGCCGATTGCCGCCAAGCCTGCCAGCATCAGTGCGTAGGTCTCGGGCTCAGGTACGGGCGCCGTATGGCCCTCGTAGAACTGGCCGAAGCCGAAACCCAAGGCGCCCGGATCGGCGCTGACGGTGAAGCTGGTCACGGCCAGACCGGTCCAGCCGAAGAACATGGCGCCGGCATTGCCGTTCACCGACTGCGTCACCATCTGGCCGCCAGCCAGCTTCAATGTGATGTCATAGGTCGAGAGGGCGGTCGGCTCGATGAACATGCCGAATGCATCGACCGGAACCGGGTTGCCCGCCTGGAGCACGATGCCGCCCGTGAAGTCCATCGTCACGGAATCGGCGCCCATCGAGTAGTAGACGCTCATGCCGTTCGAGCCGGGTTGACCGGGCCAAGTGGCCCAAGACGATCCGACCGTCCTTTTTTCAACCGCGGGACTGAAGTTGTCGAGGATGGAGCCACCGCTCAGAACGAGCGACGACGGGGTTGAAAAGTCTGCACCCGGGAGGACCGCGGTACCCTGGAACGTCGTGACATCGACCTGCCAGGCCGCAAGATCGCTGTACATCGTGACAGCGTGGGCTGCCGAGGCCGACATCAGCACAAAGCCGACGCCGATCGAAGCGGCCAATTTGTTGAATTTCATAACGTTTCCCCCATATTTCGTCCGGCAAGATAGCCAGGCAGGAAACCAGACCGGGTTTCCAAACGCCCAGACGTACGATGCGGGAACACGCCAGCGTTGCATACCCCCTGAATAAGGGGTATGCGACTCGTTACAAGGACGTTCCCCGACTCTGATGCTGCCGAAGGCGGGGTCGTTCGGGATTCCGTTCACTCCAAGCGGCGAAAGCACGCCGGTGAAACCGCAACCCCCCGTGTGCGGGGTTTGCAAGCTCGCCCTTGCCGTATAAAACCCCAGTGTGATCTCTATGGTCACGCCAAGCAGCGGAGTTCAGGCGCAGGAAGCCGGTTCGTCGCCCGATTTCTACATGTTGGAGAGAACCATGGCTTCACGCTCAGCTTCATTCCGCTTTGCCGCACCTATCGTGCTTGTCTTGTCGGCTACCGCCGCCGTTGCAGACCCGATCGATCTGACACCCTGGACCGCGCTGACGCTCGACTTTCCCGGCGGGCAAAGTGCCGGACGTTGGGTGCTCGAGCCCGGCGCCACGGCCGTCAAGCAGGTGGTCAATGCCGACCCGTCGTTCTTCTTGAACAACGTCAACCAGACGAGCATCAAGATTGACGGCACATGGCAGGTCGTCAGTGGCGGCGACGACGACTACATGGGCTTTGTCTTCGGCTACCAGAACTCGAGCAACTTCTACGCCTTCGACTGGAAGAAGAGCGGCCAATCCTATGTGGGGCAATATGCCGCCGAAGGCATGACGATCAAGAGGTTCACCGGGGCGACGGGCGACGGCCTGGTCGATCTGTCGCTCGCGGAGTTCTGGGAGAACGAGGACAACCTCGGCGACATGACGGTGCTTGCAACGAACCATGCGACCGACAAGGGATGGGTCGACGGCAGGCTCTATGACTTCCACCTCGACTACAACGTCGTCGCGGGTCAATTCACCATCGTCGTCAAGGATGGGGCGACGACGCTGTGGGACAAGACGGTCGTGGACAACACGTTCAATTCGGGTCAGTTCGGCTTCTACAACAACTCGCAGCAGAACGTCCGCTACGCCGGCTTCGAATTCACGCCGGTGGTGCCGGAACCCGAGACCTACATGCTGATGCTTGCCGGCTTGTTCGTCGTTGGTGGCATCGCGGCCAAGCGTCGCCGCGCCGGCTGAAACGAGGTCACGGAGGTCAAGCGGGGCTGTGCGACGGGAGCCGCGCAGCCCCGATCTCATCAGCCGATGCCCGTCGGCAAGGGGGATTCCCGAAGCGCGCTACTTCGGAAACATGAACTGCACCTGCAGGCGCAGTTGCCAGTTCGCCGCGTCGTCCGGCCGCACCACGTTGTAGTAGCCCGAGATCTGGGTGTTCACCGGCAGCTTGCCCAGGTGGAAGATCTTGCCGACGCCGCCGCCGAGCGGCACGGTCCACTTCTCACCCTCGGCCAGCCAGGCGACGGTCGCGATTGGTGTGCTCATCAGGTAGAAGCCCTGCGGGAAGTTGTAGTTCAGGAAGGGCTGGATCAGGCCGTTGTTGTAGCTGCCGCCCTGCTTGTCGCTCGACAGCGACCAGATGTTGTTGACGAGCACGCCGTAGACCCACGGGCTGCCCTTGTCGAGGTGCAGCACGACGGCCGAGGGCCCGAGCCCCCAGTTCTTGTTGCCGAGCACCGCGTCGGAGTTGGTCGGCAATTGCGCCACCGCACCCACGCCCCAGATCCATGCTCCCGGCTGTGCCGGCGACAGGAAGCCGGTGAACTGGATGTCGCCGACGCCGTTCACGCGTTCCCCGGTCGGGCTCAGTGCGGGCATCGAGATCACCGGGATGATCGTGCGCGTGATGATGTTCCACTCGCTGTTGATCGAGACCGGGATCACCGGCTGGATGTTCAGGATGTTCTGCGTGCCGTCCTGCGGGCCGACGTTGAAGTTGGTGTTGTTCTGGAACGGCACGCTGATCAGGTTGCCGACCGGGTTCTGCGCCAGCTTGGCGAGATCCTCGGCGCTCAGTTCCGCGTGCGCCGAGGTCGCCGCGAACGCCAGGACCACCAGCGGCAGCAGCGTTCGACAGGTCGCATTCGGTCGGACTCGATTGGTCAAGGCATCTCTCCTCGGTTTGCCAACTCGGTTTCGCTCGGCCGTCGGCTCTTGCTGATGAACAACTCGAGCGGCCTTGGCAGACGCGCAGCGCCTGCTACATCAGCAGGTGCTCGCCCGCATTGTCGCCGCCGAGGATGACGTAATTGACCTTGCGGATGTCCGCGAGCTTCGTGCCGCCCGCGTAGCTGATCGAGCTCTGCACGTCCTCGCGCATCTCGCGCAGCGTGTCCGCGAGCCTGCCCTTGATCGGCTCGAGGATGCGCTTGCCCTCGACGTGCTTGTACTCGCCCTTGTTGAAGTCGCTCGCCGAGCCGTAGTACTCCTTGAAGAGCTTGCCGTCGACCTCGACCGTCTTGCCGGGGGACTCCTCGTGGCCGGCGAACAGCGAGCCGATCATCACCATCGCGGCGCCGAAGCGCACGCTCTTGGCGATGTCGCCGTGATCGCGGATGCCGCCGTCGGCGATGATCGGCTTGGTCGCGACGCGCGCGCACCACTTGAGCGCGCTGAGCTGCCAGCCGCCGGTGCCGAAGCCCGTCTTCAGCTTGGTGATGCAGACCTTGCCCGGGCCGACGCCGACCTTGGTTGCGTCCGCCCCCCAGTTCTCGAGGTCGATCACCGCTTCCGGCGTTGCGACGTTGCCGGCGATGACGAAGCTCGCGGGCAACTTCTTCTTGATGTGCTCGATCATCTTGCGCACGCTTTCCGCGTGGCCGTGCGCGATGTCGATCGTGATGTAGTCGGCGCCGACGCCTTCGGCGGCGAGGCGGTCGACGATGTCGTAGTCGGGCTGCTTGACGCCCGAGCTGATCGACACGTACAGGCCCTTGGCGCGCATCGTCTTCGCGTACGCCACGTTGTCGAGGTCGAAGCGGTGCATGACGTAGAAGTAGTCGTTCGCCGCCAGCCATTCGCTGATCGGCTCGTCGATCACCGTCTTCATGTTGGCCGGCACCACCGGCAGCCTGAACGTGCGGGCACCGAGCTCGGTCGAGGCGTCGCACTCGCTGCGGCTCTCCACGCGGCACTTGCGCGGCAGCAGCAGGACGTTGTCGTAGTCGAAGATTTCCATGGCGTGGCTTCTCGCGGGAAGAATGGGTTCCGCTCGATTATCTGGCCGGCATGCAGGCCTCGGGCATGACGCGCGCGGCGGCCAGCACGATGCCGCCGGCGCTTTCGACCCAGCCGAACGCCGTCAGCCGGCCCGGCCGGCTCCCCTGCGGGACCCGGAACCCGCGCATGTGCGTCACCGAGGTCGTCTGCGCGTCGAGCGGGATCGGTCCGGCCACGCTGCGCACCAGCATGCGCTCGACGGGCGAGCCCTCCTCGCCGGCGCGCAGGTGCTCGACGAGCGCGATGTAGATATCGACCTCTTCGGCGCGCCGCCCGCCTTCGCGCGTGACGCGCAGCTGCGCCGCGATGTAGCCGTTCCACGCCGGCCCATCCTCGATCTCGACGTCCCAGGTGCCAGGCCCGGCCAGCGCGTGCCAGCGCTCCCGGGTGCGGATCTCGGAGACGACGCCGCCGCGCCGCGCCGCTTCCGGCAGCGCGGCGGCGGACAGCGGCGCGTCCTCGCCGCGCGGGCCGGGAACGATCCAGTCGAGCACGAGCGGCGCGCCCAGCAGACTGTCCGCGTTGCTCCAGCAGGCCTCGCATTCCGCGGAAATGAAGCGTTCGAGCAGCGTGTCGGGCGTGCGGCAGATCTCGACGACCTGCGCGCGCAAGCCGAGCGACGCGAACGCCAGGATCGGCAAGGCCAGCAGCCAGGGCAGGCGTGGGTGCGACAAGGGCGACTCCTAGAATCAGGACATGAGTCTGCATTCTGATGAAGTTCTGACCGCGAGCGGGGCGCAAGGCCACTCGGGTCTGTTGCGCGGGCTCAACCCCGAACAGCTCGCTGCCGTCACGCTGCCCGCGCAGCCGGCGCTCATCCTTGCCGGCGCGGGCTCGGGCAAGACGCGCGTGCTGACGACGCGCATCGCCTGGCTGCTGACGACCGGGCAGGTCTCGCCCGGCGGCGTGATGGCGGTCACGTTCACGAACAAGGCGGCCAAGGAGATGCTCGCGCGCCTGTCGGCGATGCTGCCGATCCCCGTGCGCGGCATGTGGGTCGGCACCTTTCACGGCCTGTGCAACCGCTTCCTGCGCACGCATTGGAAGCTCGCCGCGTTGCCGCAGAGCTTCCAGATCCTCGACATGCAGGACCAGCTGGCGTCGGTCAAGCGCATCATCAAGGCGATGAACCTCGACGAGGAGCGCTTCGTGCCAAAGCAGGTCAGCGCCTTCATCGCCGGGTCGAAGGACGATGGCCTGCGCCCGCGCGACATCGCGGTGCGCGACGAGCAGACGCGCCGCCTGGCCGAGATCTACCAGGCCTACGAGGATCAATGCCAGCGCGAAGGCAGCGTCGACTTCGCCGAGCTGATGCTGCGCACCTACGAGCTGATGCGCGACAACGATGCGCTGCGCGAGCACTACCGCCACCGTTTTCGCCACATCCTGGTCGACGAGTTCCAGGACACGAACCGCCTGCAGTACCTCTGGCTGAAGATGTTCGCGAGCCCCGGCAATGCCGCGGCCGGTGTGCCGCCGGCGAGCGTGCTCGCGGTCGGCGACGACGATCAGAGCATCTACGCGTTTCGCGGCGCGCTGGTCGGCAACATGGCCGACTTCCAACGCGAGTTCCACGTCGAGCGTCTGATCCGGCTCGAACAGAACTACCGCAGCAGCAGCCACATCCTGGATACCGCGAACGCGCTGATCGCGCGCAACACGCGGCGCCTGGGCAAGAACCTGCGCACCGATGCCGGCGCCGGCGAGCCGGTGCGGGTGTTCGAGGCGACAAGCGACTTCGCCGAGGCGCAATGGTTCCTCGAGGAGGCGCAGCAGTTGCACCGGGAGGGCACGGCGCGCGCCGAGATCGCGCTGCTCTACCGCAGCAATGCGCAGTCGCGCGTGCTCGAGTCGGCGCTCTTCAATGCCGGCATCCCGTACCGGGTCTATGGCGGCCTGCGCTTTTTCGAGCGCGCCGAGATCAAGCACGCCCTCGCCTACCTGCGGCTGATCGAGAACCCGAACGACGACACGAGCTTTCTGCGCGTCGTGAACTTTCCCGCGCGCGGCATCGGCGCGCGCACCGTCGAGCAGGTGCAGGACGCGGCCCGCGCAAACGCGTGCAGCCTGATGCTGGCGGCGGGGCAGCTTGGCGGCAAGGGCGGCGGCAAGGTCGGCGCCAAGGTGGGCCAATTCGTCGCGCTGATCGACGCGATGCGCGAGGCGACGCAGGGGCTCACGCTGCGCGCGATCATCGAGCACGTGCTCGCCACCAGCGGGCTCGCAGACTTCTATCGCAACGACAAGGACGGCCAGGACCGGCTCGAGAACCTGGCCGAACTCGTCAACGCGGCGGAGGCCTTCGTCACGCTCGAAGGCTTCGGCAAGGACGCGGTTGCGCTGCCGGTGGACGAGCAGGCGATCAGTGCAACGGGGGAGGGGGGCGCGGTTGGCAGCGTCGGCACGATCGGCCGGACACTCGCCCCCGATGCCGAGACCGGCGAAATCATGTCGCCGCTCGCCGCCTTCCTGACGCATGCCGCGCTCGAAGCCGGGGACAACCAGGCCGAGGCGGGTGCCGACGCGATCCAGCTGATGACGGTGCATTCGGCCAAGGGCCTCGAGTTCGACTGCGTCTTCATCACCGGGCTCGAGGAGGGCCTCTTCCCGCACGAGAATTCGGCCGCCGACCGCGACGGGCTGGAGGAAGAGCGGCGTCTGATGTACGTCGCGATCACGCGTGCGCGGCGGCGCCTGTACCTGAGCTTCTCGCAGACGCGCATGCTGCACGGCCAGACCCGCTACAACGTCAAGAGCCGCTTCGTCGACGAACTGCCCGAGGAGACGCTGAAGTGGATCACGCCGCGCCAGCAGGGCTTCGGCTCGGGCTACGCGCGCGAGTACCAGTCGGCCTGGGCCCGCGGATCGGGGCTGGCGTCGATCGTCGGCGTGGGCAAGGTCGACGCGCCGCAGTCCTTGACGCCGAAGAACCCCGACCATGGCCTGCACGTCGGCCAACGCGTGTTCCATGCCAAGTTCGGCGAGGGCGTGATCGTCACGCTCGAGGGCGGCGGCGCCGATGCGCGCGCGCAGATCAGCTTCAGCCGCCACGGCAGCAAGTGGCTTGCGCTCGGCATCGCCAAGCTCACGCCGATCGACTGAATCGCCCCGCACCGCCCCCAGGAGCACACACCACATGGATCCGAAAACGGTTCGCCCCGAAACGATCGCCGCCCAGGCGCTCGGCTGGATCGACGAGCACACGCGCGCGATCACGCCGCCGATCCACGTCTCGTCGACCTATCTGCGCGACGCCGACAACCAGTACCGCTCGGGGCGCGTCTACGCGCGTGCCGACAACCCGGCCTTCGACCAGGCCGAGGCGGTGATCTGCGCGCTCGAGCACGGCCACGCGGCGGCCTTGTTCGCCTCCGGCATGGCGGCGGCGACGGCCGTCTTCCAGGCGCTCGCACCGGGCGACCACGTGCTGGCGCCGCAGGTCATGTACTGGTCGCTGCGCAACTGGTTGATGACGTTCGCGACGCAGTGGGGTCTGGATGTCGAACTGATCGACATGACCGACCCGGCCGCCGTGCGCGCCGCCATCCGGCCCGGCAAGACGAAACTCGTCTGGATCGAGACGCCGGCCAATCCGCTGTGGACCGTGACCGACATCGAGGCGACGGTGTCGATCGCGCACGCCGCGGGCGCGATGCTGGCCGTCGATTCGACGGTCGCGACGCCGGTGCTCACGCAGCCGCTGCAACTCGGCGCCGACATCGTGATGCACGCCGCGACCAAGTACCTGAACGGTCATTCGGACCTGATCGCCGGCGCGCTCGTGACGCGCGAGGACAGCGATCTCTGGCAGCGCATCCGCAAGGTGCGCGCGCAGATCGGCGGCACGCTCGGGTCGTTCGAATCCTGGCTGCTGCTGCGCGGCATGCGCACGCTGCATCTGCGCGTCGCCGCGGCGTCGCGCTCGGCGCAGCGCGTTGCGGAGCACTTCGAACACCATGCGCTCGTCGCCGCCGTGCTCTATCCGGGCCTGCACGCCGCGCCGGGCCACGCCATCGCGGCACGCCAGATGCACGGCGGCTTCGGCGGCATGTTGTCGATCCGCGCCAGGGGCGGCGAAGCGGCGGCGATTGCGGTCGCCGCGCACACCGAACTGTGGAAGCGCGCCACCTCGCTCGGCGGCACCGAAAGCCTGATCGAGCACCGCGCGAGCGTCGAGGGCGCCGGTACGCCGGCACCCGCCGACCTGCTGCGCCTGTCGGTCGGCATCGAGGACGCCGACGATCTGATCCGCGACCTGGAGCGGGCGCTGCACGCCGCGCACCGCTGAACGCGGCGCCCGGGTTGGCGCCTGGCTTGGCGCCCGCCTACCAGCTGTTGCGCAGCTCGCGCAACTTGACGAACACCGTCTTCGCGTCCGGCTTTGCCGGCAGGTCGGGGAAGCTCTCGCGCAGCTTCGCGATCACGCTCGGGCTCGTCAGGCGCAGGAAGGTGTTGATGTGCTTCTCGTCGGCCAGGGTCGTCACGATCGCCTTCGCCGCATCGTGCCCCTCGACGCGCGGCAAGAGCGCCTTCGCCGCCGCGTTGTCGGGCTCGCGCGCGAGCGTGAACTTGAGGTTGTTCTCGATGTAGTCGTGGCCGGCGTAGACGCGCGTGTCGTCCGGCAGCCTGGAGATCTGGTCGGCGAAGGTGGTGTACATCTCTTCGACGTTGCCGCCGTTGTGGCAGTTGCCGGCGCCGGCGTTGAACAGCGTGTCGCCCGAGAAGAGCGCCGGCTGGTCGGTGTGCGAGCGCAGGCAGATGTGGCACATCGTGTGGCCCGGCGTGTCCATGCACTCGAGCTCGACGGTCTTGCCGACCTTGATGATGTCGCCCGCCTTCACGCCGCGGTCGACGCCCGGGATGCTCTTGCCGGCCAGATGGTGCGCGATCAGCTTGGCGCCGGTCGCCGCAATCACCGCCGCATTGCCGCCGGTGTGGTCGAGGTGCTCGTGCGTGTTCAGCACCTGCGTGATCTGCCAGCCGCGCACGCGCGCGGCGTTCAGGCATTTCTCGTGATCGAGCGGGTCGATCGCGAGCGCCTCGCCGCTCTCCGGGCAAGCGACGAGGTAGTTGTAGTTGCGGTAGGCGTTGTCGGTCCAGATGCGTTCGACCAGCATGGCTTCAGTCCTCCAGTGGCAGGGATGGGATCGCTACGACCGCCGAGTTTCGCCCGAATCGGCGTTGTCAGCCCGGTTCCGCCTCAGAGACCGCATCCGGCGCAAAGCAATCGGCGAAGGTGAAGTACAGCGACGTGTAGAACACGGTCGAAATCAGCAGCCCGATCGGCACCGTCGCCAGCGCGATGATCTGCGGCGACTGCATCAACGCCGCGAACACGTTGGCGATGATGCCGAACGCGAGGATCACGCCGCCCCAGGCGAGGGCGTAGACGCCGAACGCGCGGAGGTTGCGCCAGCACGCCAAGGTGCTGAAGAAGAACGCCTTGCCGATGCTCTGATCGCCCCAATGGACGAGCGCGGGTGCGTGCCAGAAGGGCAGTGACAGCAATGAAGCAAGGCCGAAGCGCAACACCAGGCCGAACTGAAGCTGCCCATCGCTGAGCAGCGCGGCGATGTCGCTCGCGTCGCCCTTGCCGGAAGCGATCGTGTTCTGCAGCGCCTCGAACTTGCCGCCATCGACAACATCGCTCAGCAACAGGATCAGATAGGTCGCGACGGCGTAGATCACGCCCATCTGCAGGAGCGCCATCCGTTTGTCGCGCGTGCCCTTGAGCGGCTCGACGAAGACGCCCGGGCCGGGCATGTTGCCGAGCATGACGCGCCGCGTCGCCAGCATGAAGCCGAGCGAGACGAGCGGCATCACCGCGAGCATGACGAATTCGCCGACAAAGGGCAGCAAGAGCGCGATCAGGCCGAAGAACATGACGCCGGCAAAGAGCGCCGCAAAGGCGAGCGGCCGCTTGAAGAACGACGCAAACCCGCGACGCACCCAGAGCGCACCGTGGCGCGCCGGCACGAGGTGCAGCTTCATGGGGATGTCAGGCGTCATGGGGCGTTGCGATGTCGGTGGGGTGCCAGGGCGTGCGCACGCGTTCGCGCAGCACGTGCTCGAAAGGCGTCGGGTCGTGCGCAGTCAACAGCTGGGCATCGCGCGGCAGATGCAGATCCCACAGGCGCGAGATCCAGAAGCGCAGCGCCGCGCCGCGCAGCATCGCCGGCATGAGCCGCGCCTCCGCGCCCTCGAGCGGGCGTATCGCGGCGTAGGCGCGCACGAAGGCCGCGGCGCGCGCTTCCTCGAGCCGGCCCGACGCCGGGTCGGTGCACCAGTCGTTGAGGCACACCGCGATGTCGAACGCGAGTGCCTCCGTGCCTGCGAAATAGAAGTCGAAGAAGCCTGACAGCGCGTCGCCCTGTGGCGTGGCATCGAACATCACGTTGTCGCGAAACAGATCGCCATGGATCGCGCCACGCGGCAGATGCTGCGCCACGTCGGAGGCTGCAACCTGCTGCTGGAAAGCGAGTTCGCCGTCCAGCAGCTCGCGCTGTGCGCCGGTGAGGAAGGGCTGGATCACCGGCGCAGTCTGCGCCCACCAGTCCAGGCCGCGCGGATTCGGCTGCGCCCGCGGGTAGTCGAGCGCCGCCAGGTGCATGCGCGCGAGCATCGCGCCGACCGCTTCGCAGTGCGCGATGTCGGGCGCCAGGCGCGCGCTGCCGGGCAGCCGCTCCACGACCGCGGCAGGCTTGGCGCAGACCGTGTGCAGGATCGCGCCCGTCGCGTCCGCCTGCGGCGCGGGCACCGGCAGGCCGCGATCGGCGAGATGGCGCATCAGGTGCAGGTAGTAGGGCAGCTCGTCGTGCCGCAGCCGCTCGAACAGCGTCAGCACGAAGCGGCCGGCGTCGGCGTCGCAGAAATAGTTGGTGTTCTCGATGCCGCCGGCGCAGGGCTCGAAGGCCTGCAGCGCGCCGAGATTCAGGCGGGCGAGCAGCGTCTGCGCCGCTTCACGCGACACTTCGGTGTAGACGGCCATTGCGCGATCAGAACGACAACACGCGCCAGACCCGTTGACCGGCAGCGCCTTTTTGCGCGCCGCCGCCGTTGGACAGGTCGCGCGAACCGTCGCCGATCACGATCTCGTAGCTGGGGGCGCCCTTGTTCTGGACCGTGACGCTCTGCGTCTGGCCGCGCACGCGCAACTCCTCGACGCGCGTGTTCTTGCCCTCGATCACGATGTGCTGCACGTTGGGCTCGATCGGCTCGCGGCCCGCGTCCTCCGCGCCCGTTGCGACCTGTGGCGCTGCGGCCGGGCCGGACGCAGCCGCTGCCGGCGGCGTCACTGCCCCCGCCCCCGCGGGCACCGGCGCCGGCTCCGCCGCCCAGACCGCGAGCGGGCACAGCCAGACGCCGAGCAGGTGAAGCGGTGCGCATTTCATGATCCGCATTGTATGTAGCCCCGCGCGACCCTGGGGCGCACCGGGGCGACAGAGCCCATGCTCGCGGCGCACGCGCAGGAAGTGCGCGTGGCGCGGCAGTGGCAGCGCGCTTCGCGGGCGGCGCGACCTTCCGCGACAATCGCGGCATGAGCGAAAAGACGATGCTGCTCGTCGATGGTTCGAGCTACCTCTATCGCGCCTATCACGCGCTGCCCAACCTGAGCGGCCCGGGCGGCGTGCCGACCGGCGCGCTGCACGGCTTCGTCGCGATGATGAAGCGCCTGCGCGAGCAGTTCCCGGCCGAGCATGCGGCCTGCGTGTTCGACGCCAAGGGGCCGACCTTTCGCGACGACTGGTACGCCGAGTACAAGGCGAACCGCTCGCCGATGCCCGAACCGCTGGTGCAGCAGATCGCGCCGATCCACGAGGCGGTGCGCCTGCTCGGCTGGCCGGTGCTCGAAGTCCCGGGCATCGAGGCCGACGATGCGATCGGCACGCTCGCCCGCGCGGCGGCGGCGAGCGGCCATCGCGTCGTCATCTCGACCGGCGACAAGGACCTGGCGCAACTCGTCGACGCGAACGTCACGCTGATCAACACGATGAGCAACGAGCGGCTCGACGCCGCCGGCGTGCAGGACAAGTTCGGCGTGCCGCCGGAGCGCATCATCGACTACCTGACGCTCGTCGGCGACAGTGTCGACAACGTGCCCGGCGTCGACAAGGTCGGCCCGAAGACGGCGGTGAAGTGGCTCGCCGAGTACGGGTCGCTGGCCGGTGTGATGGCGGCCGCCGACGGCATGAAGGGCGCCGTCGGCGAGAACCTGCGCAAGGCGCTGCCCTGGTTGCCGCAGGCGCAACGCCTCGTCACCGTCGTCACCGATTGC
Source organism: Rhizobacter sp. (assembly GCA_023954175.1). Lineage (GTDB taxonomy): Bacteria > Pseudomonadota > Gammaproteobacteria > Burkholderiales > Burkholderiaceae_C > CAIKUF01. The sequence continues at coordinate 25,502 of JAMLIM010000016.1, read as the reverse complement.
GACCTCGCCGGCCAGGTGCCCGGATGGCCGGCGCTCGAGGGGCTGCACTTCAATCCGATCGACCGCGACGGGCTGCTGGAGTTCTTCGATCGCTACGGCCTGAAGACCTTTCGGCGCGAACTGACTGCGGCAGGTGCGGAGGAAACGACGGGCGGCGCGACGCCCGAAGCATCGCCGGGCAGCGTCCTGCGGCAAGAGGCGCCAACCGGCGGCCGGCCGGCCGGCGACGCACCGACCGCCGCAGCCGCTTCGGAACTGCGCTATGAGACCGTGCTGACGCTCGACGCGCTTGACGCCTGGATCGAGCGCATCGATGCCGCGCCGCTCACCGCGCTCGACACCGAGACCGATTCGCTCGACGCGATGCGGGCGCAACTCGTCGGCATTTCGCTCTCTGTCGCGCCTGGCGAGGCGGCCTACATTCCGCTGCGCCATGCCTATGCCGGCGCCCCGGAGCAGCTCGACGTGGACACGGTGCTCGCGCGCCTGAAGGCGTGGCTCGAGGACGGCGGCAAGCCCAAGCTCGGCCAGAACGTCAAGTACGACACCCATGTGTTCGCCAACGCCGGCATCGACGTCCAGGGCTATGTGCACGACACCATGCTCGAAAGCTACGTGCTCGAGGCGCACCGACCGCACAGCCTGGAAAGCCTCGCACAGCGCCACCTCGACCGCAGCGGCCTGTCGTACGAGGACCTGTGCGGCAAGGGCGTGCACCAGATCTCGTTCGCGCAGGTCGACATCGAGCGTGCGGCGCGCTATTCAGGCGAGGACAGCGAGATGTGCCTCGACGTGCACCGCGCGCTGTGGCCGCAGCTCGAGGCCGAGCCGGGTCTGCGCTTTGTCTACGAGCAGATCGAGATGCCGACCTCGCGCGTGCTCGCGCGCATCGAGAGGAACGGCGTGCTGATCGACGCCCAGCTTCTGGCAACGCAAAGCCGTGAACTGGCAGAACGCATGGTCGCGCTCGAGGCCGAGGCGCATGCGCTCGCCGGGCAGCCGTTCAACCTCGGCAGCCCGAAGCAGATCGGCGAGATCCTGTTCGGCAAGCTCGGCCTGCCGGTCGGGCGCAAGACGGCAAGCGGCGCGCCGTCGACCGACGAGGAGGTGCTGGAAAAGCTCGCCGCCGACTTTCCGCTGCCGGCCAAACTGCTCGAACACCGCAGCCTGTCGAAGCTGAAGGGCACCTACACCGACAAGCTGCCGCTGATGGTCGACCCCGACACCGGCCGCGTGCACACCAACTATGCGCAGGCGGTGGCGGTGACGGGACGGCTCGCGAGCAACGACCCGAACCTGCAGAACATCCCGATCCGAACGCCCGAGGGCCGGCGCGTGCGCGAGGCCTTCATCGCGCCGCCGGGGCATTCGATCGTCAGCGCCGACTACTCGCAGATCGAGCTGCGCATCATGGCGCACATCAGCGGCGACGAAGGCCTGCTGCGCGCCTTCGCCGAAGGCGTGGACGTGCACCGGGCGACCGCGAGCGAGGTCTTCGGCACGCCGGTCGCCGAGGTCACGAGCGAGCAGCGGCGCTACGCCAAGGTCATCAACTTCGGCCTCATCTACGGCATGGGCGCGTTCGGCCTCGCGAGCAACCTCGGCATCGAGCAGAAGGCGGCCGCGGACTACATCGAGCGCTACTTCGCGCGCTATCCCGGCGTCAAGCGCTACATGGACGAGACCAAGGCGCGCGCGGCCGAGCGCGGCTATGTCGAGACCGTCTTCGGCCGGCGCCTCTACCTGCCCGAGATCACCGGCGGCAGCGGCCCGCGCCGCGCCGGCGCCGAGCGCCAGGCGATCAACGCGCCGATGCAGGGCACGGCGGCCGACCTCATCAAGCTCGCGATGATCGCGGTGCAGAAGACGCTCGAGACCGAGCGCCGCGCGATGAAGATGATCATGCAGGTGCACGACGAACTCGTGCTCGAAGTGCCGGACGCTGAACTCGACTGGGCGCGCGCCGAGGTGCCGCGCATCATGGCCGGCGTCGCCGAGCTGAAGGTGCCGCTGCTCGCCGAGGTCGGCGTCGGGCGCAACTGGGACGAGGCGCATTGACCGCGACAGCGCCGCCGCGGCGCCCGAGGTCGTCGCGATGACCGGTCTCGTGCCAATGACCGCGGCCGAATTCATCGACTTCGTCGAGGAAACCGTGCCGGCCTACGCCGCCGACAAGGTGGCTTCCGGCCAGTGGCGCGAGGACGAGGCGATCGCGTCATCGCGGCGCGAGCTTGACGCGCTGCTGCCGCAGGGCCTGGCGACGCCGGGCCACCGCCTCTACACGCTGCGCGACGCGGCGACCGGTGCGCCGGTCGGCAGGCTCTGGATTGCCGAGCAGGCGCGCGCGGGCAGCAAGGTCGCCTACGTCTACGACGTCGCGATCTTTCCCGCCCATCAGCGCCAGGGGCACGCGACGCGCGCCTTCGAGGCGCTCGAAGCCGAGGTGCGCAGGCTCGGGCTCGAAGGCATCGCGCTGCACGTGTTCGGGCACAACCGCGGTGCACAGGCGCTGTACGAAAAGCTCGGCTATCGGCCGACGAACATCCACATGTTCAAGGGCATCGCGAAGACGGACGTGTGAGCGCGACGGTGCGCCGCCCCGGCCGCGCCGGGGCAGGGCCTTGTCACGACAGGTTGCAAGCCGTCTCGGGCGACGCGATTCAAGCTCGCAGCCGGAACTGCCGATGAGGCAGGTTGAGGCGGCCGCTCCCGGCCGCGACGGAGTCGCACGCCATGATGCCCATCGTCCTGTGGTCGCTTTCCGCCATCGCGTTGCTCGCCTGCGGGTGGCTTGCCAGCGCCTGGTTCCACAAGCGCAAGATCGGCGCGCTGCGCCAGCAAGTCAAGGTCGTCAAGCAGACGGCGGCCGAACATGCGAACCAGGCACGCCGCCAGATCGCGCAACTGCAGACCGAAATCGAATCGCGCAAGGCCGCGGTCCCCCCGCCGCGCCGCCTGCCCGAGCCGGCAAAGTCTGCGCCTGGGAACACGACTTCGACCGTCATCTCCGACAAGCCCAAGGCGATCAAGACCTTCGTGCCGGACAAGGAATTGCTGCCGCCGGCCGGCTTCGCGCACACGACGATCGTCCCGCGCGACGGCTTCGCCTCGACCGAAGTGATGGCCTGAGGCAGGCCGGCGCGTCGCCCGCAGGCGGCACGTTCACCGCGCGACGGTTTCAGCGAATCGCGCGCCGCCGCACGCAGTCGATGTAGGCCTCGCCGTCGGGCGGCAGGCCGCTGCGCTGCGAAGTCCACATCATCTCGCCGAGGCACTCCATCACCTCGTGCTGCGCAGCGTGCGCCGAGCCGCGTTTGGCGGCAAGCAGCTCGAAGGCCTGGCGGATGCCGCGCGGCTGGTCGATGCTCGTCTGTTCGCTGATCGACAGGTGCATCGCGAGGTGCAGGAACGGATTCGTGCGGCCGTCGTCCACCGTGTAGCTCGCGGCGAGCGCGGTGTCGAGGTCGGCGAGGTCGGCGTCGTACTCGGGGTGCTCGGCGATCCACTCGGCGGCGATCGCCTCGAGCGGCGTCAGCGGCCGGCCGTCGCGCAGCTTGGCCGCGGTGTCGCAGAAGAATTGCCTGACGTCGTGCTGTGAGGGGGTGAACACCCGACAATTCTCGCCTGCCCCGCCCGCCTTGCCCTTGCGCCCTTGATCGCACTCGTCACCGACCCCTGGTTCTACGCCGCCGCCGTGCCCGCGGTGCTGCTGATGGGGCTGTCCAAGAGCGGCTTCGCGAGCGGCTTCGGCGCGCTCGCGACACCGTTGATGGCGCTCGCGATTCCGGTGCCGCAGGCGGCGGCGATCATGCTGCCGCTGCTGTTCATCATGGACGGCGCCGGCCTGCAGCGCCTCTGGCGCGAGCGCGACCCGGCGATGCTGCGCCTGCTGCTGCCGGCCGGCCTGATCGGCACGCTCATCGGCACGCTGCTCTTCGGCCGCTTCGCGCCGACCACGATCGCGGGCGTCGTCGGCGCCTTGACGCTTGCCTTCCTGGCGCAGCGCTTGCTGTTCCCGCCGCGCGCCGACGCGCCGCGGCCACCCCCTGTCGTCGGCTTCGCCTACGGCGTGGCGTCGGGCTTCACCAGCTTCGTCGCGCATGCCGGCGGACCGCCGATCAGTGCCTACATGCTGCCGCTGCGCATGCCGCCGCTCGCCTACGCCGGGACGATGTCGGTGTTCTTCGCCGCGATCAACCTGTCGAAGTGGATTCCGTATGCCTGGCTCGGGCTGATCGATCTGCGCAACATGGGCACCGCGCTCGTGCTGATGCCCCTGGCGCCGCTCGGCGTCTGGCTCGGCGTGCGACTGACGCGCCACATCCGGCCCGACTGGTTCTACCGGCTTGCCTACACCGGCATGTTCCTCACCGGCGTCAAGCTGCTGTGGGACGGCCTGCGCTGAGCTGACGGCCCCCGGCCGTCTGGCGGCGCGCTAACCCTTTGCCAGTTTCAGATTGACTCTCCGCTTGTCAATCTTGGTGCCTCGACACCGTCAGTGGACTGGGGAAGTCCCTTCGTATTCGTACCCTCGGGTTGCCTGCGGCAACCTGTCCCCGAGGGGAGGCGAGCCCGTTTGGTGGCCGGTGGAGCCCCAAGCTCGCTTCGCTCGCGCCCCCCGAGGGGATCTCAGCCGGCTTGGGGCAGCCCGGCGCCGGCTGAGTGTGGCGCGCTCAGGGTGAAGCGGGCGGCGTCGGTGGCTCGTCGCTCCAGCCTTCGCGTCGCCCCTGGCGCGGGTGGTCGCGCTCCTGCGCGAACAGCTCCTCGAGCTGCTGGCGGCCGGCCTTGGCCATCGCGATGAAGCGCGCCTCGTCGCGCATGTGCGGCAGCATCTCCTCGATCTGGCGGATCGTGTGGCGCCGAAAGCGCATCGCAAGACCGCGCGCATGGTGCGGCTGCCAACCCAGCAGTTCGAGCGTGCTGCGCGCCGACATCAGCGACGAGTCGAGCGTCTCGCGTTCGATCAGGCGCACACCGATCTCGCGCAGCCGCAGATAGTGCTGCACGTTGCGCGCGCGCGCGACGATCGCGAGTTGCGGGAAGTGCTCGAGCACGAGCCTGGCCACCTTCAGGCTCTGTTCGACATCGTCGATCGCGAGCACCAGCACGCGCGCCTTGGCGGCGCCCGCGGTGCGCAGCAGGTCGAGCCGCGTCGCGTCGCCGTAGAACACGCGCCAGCCGAACTTGCGCATGCTCTCGATCTGCTCGGCGTCGTGGTCGAGCACGGTCGGCGTGATGCCGTTGACGTAGAGCATGCGGGCGACGATCTGTCCGTAGCGCCCCAGCCCGGCGATGATCACCGGCGCCGACTGCGGCTCGCTCAACTCCGGCATGTCGCTGCGCCGGCCGCGCGCGAAACGCGCGATCCACCAGCGGTCCACGGCGACGAGCAGCAGCGGCGTGAGCAGCATCGAGATCGCGATCGCGGCGATCAGCAGCGAGGCCGCGGCGGGCGCGATCACCTGGGCACCGGCGGCCGACTGGAAGACGACGAAACCGAACTCGCCCCCCTGCGCGAGCAGGATCACGAACACCGGGCGCTCCTGCAGCGGCAGCGGCATCAGCGCCGCCATCGCCCACAACACGGCCGCCTTGACGACGAGGAAGCCGGCCACGATCAGCCCGATCAGCAGCGGGTGCTGCAGGACAACGCCGAAGTCGATCGCCATGCCCACGGCGATGAAGAAGAGCCCGAGCAACAGGCCCTTGAAGGGCTCGATGTCGGTCTCGAGTTCGCGCCGGTATTCGCTCTCGGCCAGCAGCACGCCGGCCAGGAAAGCGCCGAGCGCCATCGACAGGCCGACCGACTGCATCAGCGCCGCCGTCGCGACGACGAGCAGCAGCGAGGCGGCGGTGAAGATCTCGGGCGTCTTGCTGCCTGCGATCCAGCGCAGCGCCGGCCGCAGCAGCAGGCGCCCACCGAGCACGATCGCGGCGATGACGCCGACGGCCTTGGCGACACCCGTCCAGCCGCCTTCGGCATGGGCGCCGGAGATCGCCAGCAAGGGCACGAGGGCGAGGATCGGGATCGCCGCAACGTCCTGCAGCAGCGCAACGGCGAGGACGCTCCGGCCCGAGCTCGTCGCCATCAGGTTGCGCTCGGCAAGCACCGACAGGCCGATCGCGGTCGACGACAGCGCAAGCCCGAACGCGCCGACGAGCGCGAGCGGCCACCCGACGCCGGCGAGCAGGGCGGCGCCGAACAGCAGCGCCGCCGAGCCGAACAACTGCACGCTGCCCCAGCCGAAGATCGGCCCCCTGAGCGACCACAGCCGCCTGGGTTCCAGCTCCAGCCCGACGAGAAACAGCATCAGCACGACGCCGAATTCGGCGAACGAGAGGATCTGCTGCGCGTCCGTCACCAGCGCCAGACCCCAGGGGCCGATCGCGATGCCGGCGACGAGGTAGCCGATGATCGCGCCCAGGCCGAGCAGCCGCGCGAGCGGCACCGCGAGCACCGCGGCGGCGAGGTAGATGAGCGGGCCCAGGAGCCAGTTGCCGTGTTCCATCGTTGCGCCCGGTTCGGTCTTCGTCAGTCTTCGGCGGGCCGCGCATCGGCCGGCACTTCGCAGGCCGGCGCCGGTTCCATGTCGGCGATCTCGGGCCAGTGCGGGTGGCTCAGCAGGCGCGAGGTGTAGACGCGGGCGTGCGCTTCGACCTCGCCGTCGCTCACCGTGTGCGCACCGTGCAGCACGAGCGGGGGCAGGAAGCGCATGCCGCACAGCGCGGCCGTCTGTTCGCAGGGCGGCAGGAAGTCGTCGAAGAAATGCCGGTTGTGGCCGCCAGGGTGGTAGGCGCCCTGCGGCCCGCCGGTGCTGAGCACGAGCCACAGGTCCTTGCCCTTGAGCGCAACGCCGCCGGGCCCGTAGGCCCAGCCGAATGCCAGCACTTCGTCCACCCACAGCTTCATCAGGGCCGGCATCGCGTACCACTGGATCGGGTACTGCCAGACGATCAGGCGCGCCTGCGCGAGCAGGGCCTGCTCGGCCTCGACGTCGATCACGTAGTCCGGGTACAGCGCGTAGAGGTCGCGCAGCGTCACATGCCGCTCGCCGAGCGCCGCCACGGATTGCATCAGCGCGCGGTTGACGTGCGAATCCTCGAGCTGCGGATGCGCGGCGAGCACGAGGACGTCGGCCATGTCTGGGCTGGGGGTGGCGCGGGTTGGATCGGATGGCCCGCCGGGCTGCGGGGCCGCTACCATACCCGCAAAAGGAGGCGGATATGCCGGTGATCGTCGTCGCCAACCCCAAGGGCGGGGTCGGCAAGAGCACGCTTGCGACCAACCTGGCGGGCTATCTGGCGCGCAACGGCCACGGCGTGATGCTGGGCGACATCGACCGCCAGCAGTCCTCGCGCGACTGGCTTGCGCTGCGGCCTGGCAGCCTGCCGGCGATCGCGACCTGGGAGGTGCAGCACGGCGACGTCGTGCGCGCACCCAAGGGCACGACGCACGCCGTGCTCGACACGCCGGCCGGCCTGCGCGGCAAGCGGCTCGACGCCGTGCTCAAGACCGCCGACATCGTGCTCGTGCCGCTGCAGCCGAGCATCTTCGACATCCGCGCGACGCACGAGTTCGTGCGCACCGTGCAGTCGCACAAGCGCGGCGACAGCGTGCGGCTCGGGCTCGTCGGCATGCGGGTGCGCGACCACACGATCGCCGCCGAGCAGTTGCGCAGCTTCCTCGATCAGCTCGGCGTGCCGGTGCTGGGCTTCCTGCGCGACACGCAGAACTATGTGCATCTCGCCGCGCGCGGCATCACACTCTGGGATGTGGCGCCCGGCCGCGTCGATCGTGATCTGGCCCAGTGGCAGCCCATCCTCGAATGGATCGATCGCTGAGCGATCCGCGAACGACACAACCGACTCAACCCACGCAATCGAAAAAGGGGACATGCATGCGCAGCTTCGACAAACTCGCCGACCTCGAGCCGCTCGTCGGCCAGCACGTCGCCGACAGCGACTGGATCATGATCGATCAGGCCCGCATCGACCAGTTCGCCGAGGCGACGGGGGACCATCAGTGGATCCACGTCGATCCGGTGCGCGCCGCGGCCGGGCCGTTCGGCACGACGGTGGCGCACGGCTTCCTGACCTTGTCGTTGCTGCCCGAGATGGGCGCGAACGCGATGGAGTTCCGCGACGTGCGCATGGGCGTCAACTACGGTCTCAACCGGGTGCGCTTCACCGCGCCGGTGCCGGTCGGCAGCCGCGTGCGCGGGCGCTTCAAGCTGAACACCTACGAGACGATCGAAGGCGGCGCGCAGATCACGTTCGACGTGACGATGGAGCGCGAAGGCTCCGACAAGCCGGTGTGCGTTGCCGAATCGGTCTCCAGGCGGTATGTTTGACACCCGCGCTTGATACCTGCGCTTAACAGCCACGTTTGAGCCCTCATCATGAAGGTCCTGCTCGTCGACGACCACCCGCTGATCCGATCCGCGCTGAAGTCGGTGATCGAGGGTCTGGGAGACGACGTGACCGTCGTCGGCGCCGGCAGCGCGCGCGAGACGCGCGAGATGCTCAGCGCAAACAGCGACTACGACCTGCTGCTGCTCGACCTGCAGCTCGGTGACGCCAACGGTTTCGACCTGCTCGTCGAGCTGCGCGCCACCTACCCCTCGGTGCCGGTGGTCGTCGTCTCGGCGTCGGACCGCACGAGCGACGTGATCCGCGCGGTCGATCTCGGCGCGATGGGTTTCGTGCCCAAGCGCGCGAGCAACGAGACGCTTGCCGAGGCGCTGCGGCTCGTGATGCAGGGCGGCATCTACGTGCCGCCGATGACGCTCGGCTCCGAGAGCGCCGGCCCGGTGGAGGAGGGCGACACCGCGCCCGGCTTCCTCGCCGTCGTGCGCGAGCAATCGGACGAGCCGTCGGCGCCGACGCTCAAGTCGATCGGCCTCACGCCGCGCCAGACCGACGTCCTCGGCCTGCTGCTGCAGGGCAAGCCGAACAAGCTGATCGCACGCGAGCTCAACCTGTCGGTCGAGACGGTGAAGGACCACGTGGCCGCCGTGCTGCGCGCGCTCAACGTCAGCTCGCGCACGCAGGCGGTGCTCGCCGTCGGTCAGATGACGCGCGAGCAGGGCGGTGAGAACCCGCCGGCGTGGCGCCCGAGCACACTGCGCTGACGCCGCACCGGGGGTCGGAGTTGGCGCCAGCCGAGACCCCGTTGCGCGCCGATCCCACCGCACCGGCCGAGGCTGTCGCCGGCGATGCCGACGCCCTGCTGCGCGACCGCGCGGCGGCGATGTTCGCCTTCAACCCGACCTCGCTCGGCGGCCATGCGCTCGGCGCGATCGTGATCGAACTCGTGTTCGGCGCCGTCGCGCCGGTCGCGTTGCGCCTGGCCTGGGGCACGAGCTTTGCGCTGCTCTGGCTGGCGCGGGTGGCGCTGGCCTGGCGCATCGTGCGCCGGCCGGACGTCGACATGGCGGCGCTGCGATCGCGGCTGCGGCTGTGGCAGAGCGGCACGCTGCTGATGGGCGCGCTGTGGGGCGCCGCGGCCTGGAGCTTCTACCCCTACGGCGACGCGTTGCAGCAGATCTCGCTGATCCTGGTGGCCTACACCTTCTGCGTCGCCAGCGTGCCGGTCCTGGCGCCGCACTTCAGCGTCTACCTTGCGTTCGTCACGTTGATCTACGTGCCGCTCGTCCTGCGCGTCGCGTTGCACGGCGGCAGCGCCGGCGTGCAGACCGCGCTCGTGATGCTGATCGCGATGGCGATGACGGTGCTGCTCGGCCGCAACCACCGCAATGCCTTCCAGCGCGTCAGCCTGCTGCAGCAGCACACCGAGGCGCTGATGGCGCAGCTGCGCGCCGAGAAGGAGGTCTCGGACGCCGCCCGCCAGGCGGCCGAAGTCGCGAACCGTGCGAAGACGCAGTTCTTCGCCGCCGCCAGCCATGACCTGCGCCAGCCGCTGCACGCGATGAGCCTGTTCGCCGAGGCGCTGCGCCAGCGCAGCCACGACGACGAGGTGATCCAGCTCGTCAACAGCATCAACGCGTCGGTCGATGCGCTCGAAGGCCTGTTCTCGGAACTGCTCGACATCACGCGCATCGACAGCGGCGGCGTCGAGGTGCGGCCGGCGCACTTCCAGGTGGGTTCGATCTTTCGCAAGCTGCGCCTGCACTTCGAACCGACCGCGTTCGAGAAGGGCCTCGCGCTGCGCTTTCGGGGCGAGCGGCACCACGGATTCGCCGACCCGCTGCTCGTCGAGCGCATCCTGCGCAACCTCGTCAGCAACGCGATCCGCTACACCGAGGACGGCAGCGTGCTCGTCAGCTGCCGCCGCCGCGGCGACCGCCTGCGCCTGCAGGTGTGGGACACCGGGCCGGGCATTGCCGGGGCCGACCGGCAGCGCATCTTCGAGGAGTTCTTCCAGCTTCCCGGCGCGGCGGCGCGCGACCCGCACCAGCAAAAGGGCCTCGGGCTCGGGTTGGCGATCGTCAGACGCCTCGCGGCGCTGATGGGCGAGCCGCTTTCACTGCACTCGACGCCCGGCCGCGGCAGCGTCTTCACGCTCGACATCGCTGCCGGCGAGGCCGTGCCCGCCGCCGCGCAGGTGTCGGCGACGAAGGCGCCGCTCGGCCTGACGCTCGACGGCCGCCTGATCGTGATCGTCGAGGACGAGCCGGCGGTGCGCGCCGGGCTCGAGGTGCTGCTCAAGGGCTGGGGCGCGACGATCGCGAGCTTCGACACCGTTGCGGGGGCGACCCAATGGGCGCGCCGCTGCGACCCGGCGTTCACCCACCCGGATCTGCTGATCGTCGACTACCGGCTCGAAGCCGGCCACACCGGCACCGAGGCGATCACGGCGCTGCGAGACGTCTTCGGACGCGCCATCCCGGCGATCATGGTCACCGGCAGCACGATGAGCGGGCACGACGCCGAGGCCGAGCGGCACGACTTCCACCTGCTGATCAAACCCGTCGCGCCCAACAAGCTGCGCGCGATGATCGGGTTCAAGCTCGGGTTGCGCAAAGGGTGAGCGTTCAATTCCAGGCCGACGCGATCAGCACCACCTTGCCCGCGATGCCGGGCTTGGATGCGCTCGCCGGGAGCGGCACTTCGAGGCGCATCTTGTTGCCTTCGAGTGCGGTGTAGGCGAGCTTGCGGGTGGCGCTGCCGACGCGGTTCGAGTCCCAGCCGTACTTCACCGACCAGTCCGCGCCGGCCGCCTGCGGCGGATCCATCGTGATGATCAGCGAGTCGCGGAACAGGTAGCTGCCCTCGTAGTGATGGTTCGGCCAGAAGGCGTTGTTCTTTTCGTAGTCGGGCACGCGTACACGCACGTCCATCGCATACGACAGCGTGCGGTCGTCCGGGTTGTTCGAGATGCGCGCCCGGTTCGCGAGGAACACGGTGGACAGGTACACGTTCCTGGCGCCGGCGGCGCCCTGCGTCGTGAGCTGCTTGTGGGTGCGGCAGGCGGGGGAGTCCTCCTCGGCGACGCGGCGCGACAGCAGCCAGCGCTTGCCGCGCGGCGACGCGAGCAGCTCGAACTGGTAGAGCGCGTCGATGTCGTCATGCTCGATCTCGGCCGGCAGCCGCACCGATTCGACCTCCAGCCAGAGCTCGACGCGCACGTCGCCGAACAGGAAGCGCGTCAGGTTCTGGTACGCCTCCTCACTGTTGACGATGCCGAAGACGCCGGAGTGCGAGCGGTAGCAATAGGCGGTGGCGGCGGTGCCGGTGATGTTGTCCTTGTCGTCCAGGCCCCAGACCGACGCGTTGGCGATCTTCACGAGGCCGTCGCTGCCCTGGCCGACGAAGGTGCGCGAGAGGCCCTTGCCGGCTTCGTAGTCGCTGCGGTTGGTGCCGATCATGCAGAAGATGCGCTCGAGCGGGAAGCTGCTCTCGCGCACGTAGTCGACGCGGCCGTACTTCGCGAACGCCGAGTCGAGCTTCAGATAGCCCGCCATGCGGTCGCGGTTGAAGTTGCTCATGTCGTTCGCGCTCAACCAGCTCGGCACGTTGATGCCGCCCACATCGATGCCGTTGTGCGGCGTCGCGTAGGTGAAGACCTTGTCGACGAGGCCGCGTGCCGTGGCGCTGCCGAGCGCGGTGTTCTGCAGGAAGGCGCGCACCACGAGGCCGCCCATCGAGTGCGCGACGAGGTAGCAGCGAAAGTCCTCCGGCGCGAGCGCCTCGCCCTCGTGCGCGCTCTGTGCGCACACCAGGTCGCGCACGCGCAGGATCAGCGTGTCGAGCCCGCGCGCATAGGTCTCGATCGGGCTCGCCTTGCCGTCGCCGAAGTATGTCGAGCCGCTGTCGTAGTAGCGGTAGACGACGACCGAGCGCGACGCGATGCCGGCGTTGCCGCTGCGTGGCTGCCAGTCGCTGTCCATGATGTCGGTGCCGTGCTCGTAGACGTCGGAGTAGCCGAAGTCGCTGGAGAGGCGCAGCACGGGGGATTCGAAGATGAAGCGCTTGGGCGACGCGTCCTTGTCGATCGCGGCGCGATAGATGGTCGAGCCAAGGTTGAAGCCGCAGAACGGATCGGACGCCGTCTCGTCGCGCTCGCCCTCGGTCATTGCGTAGCCGCGAACGTAGATGATGGGGTAGTAGGGGGCTTGCATGTGTGCTCCTTCGCGTTGCGGTGGCGCGGCGCTCGCGTTCACCGTACTCGCCGCACGCTAAAAGATCGGCGCGTCTTTGTCCATCCCGACGCGCGATCCCGACGCCCGCGGGGCAGCGCCCTCAGCTCGGCGCGTAGGCCAGCCGCACGTAGATCGGCGCAAACGCCTCGGCCTGCGTCACCTCGAGCAGGTGCTCGCGCGACAGCTCGAGCAGCGCGATGAAGGTGACGACCATCACCTGCACACCGCGCTGGGCGTCGAACAGGTCCTCGAACAGCGCGAAGCGTCGGCCCTGCAGGCGGCGCAGCACGATGCTCATGTGTTCGCGCACGCTCAACTGCTCGCGGTTGATCGTGTGGTGCTGGACGAGCCGCGCGCGTTTCAGGATGTCGTGCCAGGCGTCGCGCAGCTCGTTGGCGTCGACATCCGGGAAGCGCGGCTGCAGCGACTGCTCGATCGCCACCTGCGCCCGCAGGAAGTCGCGCCCGAGCAGCGGCAGCGCGTCGAGCTGCGCGGCAGCGAGCTTCATCTTCTCGTATTCGAGCAGGCGCCGCACGAGCTCGGCGCGCGGGTCTTCCGGCTCGGCGCCCTCGGCGCTCTTGCGCGCCGGCAGCAGCATGCGCGACTTGATCTCGATCAGCATCGCCGCCATCAACAGGTATTCGGCGGCGAGCTCGAGGTTGCGCTTGCGGATCTGCTCGACGTAGGCCAGGTACTGGCGCGTGACGTCGGCGAGCGGGATGTCGAGGATGTTGAAGTTCTGGCGCCGGATCAGGTAGAGCAGCAGATCGAGCGGCCCTTCGAAGGCCTCGAGGAAGACCTCCAGCGCGTCGGGCGGGATGTAGAGGTCGGTCGGCAGCGCGAAGAGCGGCTCGCCGTAGAGGCGCGCGAGCGCGATCGCGTCGACCGCCTCGGGCAGTCCGGCCTCATCCAGCGCAACGGTGGGTGCGCCCCCAGCGTCGTCGGGGGCGAGGACGGCGTCTATCGTCACTCGCTGGCGGTCTGGTAGACGTAGGGCTGCTGCGGCACCCGCGCCTCGCGGTACTCGGCCTGCGCCTGGCGGTCGATCGCCTTGTCCCACAGCAGGGCGCGCCCTTGCCGCTGCTCGGCTTCGAGCGTCGGCTTCTTCGCCTTCAGCTCGTCGATGAACGAGGTGACGTCGGACTTGTAGGGCTTCCAGATCCAGGGCATGGCGGGCGGCTCGTGGGCGTTGCAGGCAGGGCTCGATTTTAGCGGGGCGCGTGGGCGCGGCACTTGCGCCGACTTCGGCGCATTTCAACTTACGCCACCTTCGGCGCCTTCCAGGTGTAGACGGCCGTGACGGCGTAGTTCCAGACCGCGCCGACGAGCACGCCCGCGATCGCCGACGACAACCACAGGCTGTCGTACTGGTACAGATAGACGGCGACGCCGACATTGGCGAACGCGCCGACGCCGCAGGCCAGCACGAACGAGAACCAGCCGCGCACGAAGGCCCAGCCGCGCAGCCGCAGGTCGCGGTAGGTGAGCACGTTGTTGAGCACGAAATTGCTGGTCATCGCAACCATCGTCGCCGCAGCCTGCGCCCAGACAAAGGGTGTGCCCTGGAACTTGAACAGCACGGTGAGCACGGCCAGGTGGACCAGCAGGCCGAGGCCGCCGACGAGCGAGAACGCGATGAAGCGGATCGGCACCACGCCATGGGTGAACTTGTCCAGCAGCATGATGAAGTATTCCCACGCGACGTTGCTGTCGAGCTTGCTCTCGCCGGCGACGCGGTTGCGGAACTCGTAGGGCAGCTCCTTGAAGCGCAGCGGCGTGGGCGAGGTGGCGAAGAGGTCGAGCAGGATCTTGAAGCCGACGCCCGACATGCCGGCCCGCAGGCAGGCGAGGAAGGCGTCGTGGCGGATCATGAAGAAGCCGCTCATCGGGTCCTGCAGGTCGGCCTTGAGCACGAGGCGGGCGAGGCGCGTCGCGAAGCGGCTGGTCGCGGCGCGCGACGCGTCCCAGTTGCCGACACCGCCGTCGTCGACGTAGCGGCTGCCGACGACGACGTCGAGTGGTTCGCGGTCGAGCGTCTCGAGCATCTTCGGCAGCAGGTTCTCGTCATGCTGCAGGTCGGCGTCGATCACCGCGACGACCGGCGCCGACGAGGCCAGCATGCCCTCGATGCAGGCGGTGGACAGGCCGCGCCGGCCGACGCGCTGGATGCAGCGCACGCGGCGGTCGGCCTGCGCCATCGCGCGCAGCGCCTCGGCCGTGCCGTCGGGCGAGTCGTCGTCGACGAAGATCATTTCCCAGTCGATGCCTTCGAGCGCGGCGGCGACGCGGTTGCGCAGCTCGACCACGTTGTCGGTCTCGTTGAAGGTCGGGACGATGACGGAGAGCTGGGGCATGGGCGGGGTGTCAGTCTTGCGCGGGCTGGTCGCCGCCGCCGCGCCGCGGCGGATGGCCGCGGTAGTCGCTGCAACGGTAGATCGCGATCTTGCGCGTGTGCTTGCCGAGCGCCTGCGTCTCGATCGTGTCGGCGATTTCGCAGCGCGCGAAGAAGGGCTTCAGGCGCGCCAGGTCGAGGTCGCCCTGATCCTGGTCCGACAGCACGAGGATGCCGGTCTGGCCCTTGAGGTCGTCGTCGAGCGGGAAGTAGTCGAACTGCAGGGCCTTGTCGCCATAGATGTCCTGCGCGTAGGTGCGCGGCTGGCCCGGCAGATAAAAGCGCATCAGCGAGCTGATCTTGTAGTTCGGCGAGAAGATGAAAGCCTGCCCGCCCTCGGCGCGCACCTGTTGCTCGACCTTGGCGACGCGGGCGGCCGCTTCGCGCCAGCCACTCCAGGTGTTCAGGTCGCCTGCGATCGGCAGGTTCGGGATCAGGAAGACCGCGCCGGCCACGAGCAGCAGGACGACCGAGCCGATCAGGCCGCGCCGCAGCCGGCGCAGCCCGTCGGCCTGTTGCAGCAGGCTGTGCACACCGAGGATCACGAGCGACCAGTACGCCGGGCCGAGCCAGTTGATCTTCACGAGCGAGCGGAAGCTGATCAACGTGAAGAGCACGATCGGCACCGCTCCGCTCAGCCACAGCAGGCGCGCGCGGTCGTCGAGCCGGCCGGCGAACCAGCCGCGCCCGTCACGCCACAAGGTGGCGACGACGAGGACGAACAGATACGGCGTGAGCAGCAGGAACTGCGTGCCGACGAGCATCGCGAAGTAGCGCGGCTTGAAGCCGCCCATGCTGCCCACGCGGCGGCTGCTCTGGAACGCGAGCGACACCCAGTCGTGCTGCGCATTCCACCAGAGCACCGGCGCGAAGATCAGCAGCGCCAGCAGCGCCGCCAGCCAGGGCTGCGGCTTGAGCAGCCAGTGGCGCTGTTGCGGCGACGTGACGAGGTAGAGGAACACGACCGGCAGCAGCAGCACGCCCGAATACTTGCCCAGCCACGACAGGCCGATGAATACGCCGGCGACGAACCACCAGCGCGCCAGACCGGTCTGCGTGACCTTCCAGACCGCCCAGATCGCCGCCGACCAGGCGAACACCAGCGGCGCGTCGGGCGTCGGGCCGACACCGAAGATCTCGTACACCACCGTCAGGTTGAGCGCGGCGATCGCCCAGAACGCGAGCCTGCGGTCGCCGTACATGTCGAGAATCAGGCGCAACCAGATCAGGTTCCAGCCGAGCGCCCACAGCACCGAAGCGAGCTTGATGCCGAATGTCGTCTGGCCGAAGACGGTCGTCGTCAGCGCGATGCTGTAGGTCGCAAGCGGCGGATGGTCGAAGTACGACCAGTCGAGGTGCCGGCTCCAGCTCCAGTAGTACGCCTCCTGCGGCAGCAGCGGCACCGTCGCCGCGAGCACCAGCCGCAGCAGCGTGAAGCCCGCGATCAGCAGCGTGATGGCGTGCGCGCGTTCGTGCAGCCTGTGCCAGCTTGGGTTGCCGTGGGTCATGCGGAGAAGGGCGTGGGGGCGATGCGCCGGCGGTTCGCGGCCGAAGGCCGGGCCTTCGGGCGGGCGACTGCGGCGGGGTAAAGCGGTGCGCAGCGACGCTCGGCGGCGCATTGTCGCACTCGCGCGGGGTCCACATCCAAGCGTCCGCGTGGCGCGGGCGAACCGGGCGCTCATGCGTCCTCATGGGCGTCCTCGCCGGGCATTGCTGTTGCGCACCGCGTATTGCGCATTGGGTGTCGGGTGCGATGATGGGCGCCTCCACCGCCATCTCAGCCCCCACATGCCGCCGATGACCGAGGTCGAGTTGAAGTTCCAGGTGCCCGCCACGGCGCGGCGCGCCGTCGAGGCGGCGGTTGAACGCGGCGCCTCGCGCCGCACCCATCTGCAGGCGATCTACTTCGATACGCCGGATCGTCGGCTCGCCGCGGCAGGCATCGCGCTGCGCTTGCGAAGAGAAGGGCGGCAGTGGGTGCAGACGGCGAAGGCCGCGGGTGCCGATACGATGCAGCGGCTCGAACACAACGTGCCGCTCACCGGTGCGCTGGCGGTGCCGGCAGGCACGCTGCCCGGCGCCGACTGGCAGCGGCACGCCGGCACGCCGGTCGGCGATCGGCTCGCCGCCGCGCTCGCGCAGCGCGCAGGCGAGGCCGCAGCGCCGATCCTCGTCGCCCAATACCGCACTGACATCTGGCGCCGCCATCGCGATCTGCGCACGGCGGGCGGCTGGGTCGAGCTCGGGTTCGACAGCGGCCATCTGATCGCCGGTGCAAGGCGATTGCCGGTGTGCGAGCTCGAGATCGAACTGCTGCGCGGCCGGCCCGGCGCGGTGATCGACGTCGCGCGCCAATGGGTCGCGCGCCACGGCCTCTGGCTCGACGTGCGCAGCAAGTCCGAGCGCGGCGTTCGCCTCGCGAGTGGGGCATCGAGAGGGCCGGTCGCGAAGGCGACGCCGGTGGCGCTGGACCGAGACGCGACGCCCGATGTCGCGCGCCATGTGGTGACCGCGAACTGCCTGCAGCAGATCCTGCCGAATGCGAGTGAGGTGGCGAGCGAGGTGGCGAGCGAAGTGGCGAGCGAGCTTGCGAGCGACGCGGCGGGAGAGGGAGGCGGCGGCGAAGGTGGCGAGGACCACCTGCACCAGCTGCGCGTCGGGCTGCGTCGGCTGCGCTCGGCGCTGCGCTTCTTCGACGGCTGGACGACGCCCGTCGATCCGGACTGGCAGCAGGCCTTGACGCAGCTCTTTCGCCAGCTCGGCGTCGCGCGTGATCGCGACGCGCTGGCGGCATCGCTGCTGCCCGCACTGCGCGAGGCCGGCGCGCCGCTGTTCGAGCTGCCGCCGGCGCCGCCCGGTCCGACGCCCAGAGAGCTGTTGCGCATGCCCGAATCGACGCAGACGCTGCTCACCGGGCTGGCGCTGCAGATCGGCGCCCCGGTCGCAGGCGACGCGCCGGCGCCGCTCGCACGACGCACGCTGGCTGATGCGTCGTCGTCCGTGATCGACGACGGGCCCGCGCTCCCGAAGGCTGCCGCGCGTCGGCTGGCGCTCTGGCACCGGCGCATCGTGCGTGCGGCCAAGCGTTACGACGAGCTGAGCGACGACGCGCGCCACCGCCTGCGCAGGCGCGTCAAGCGCCTGCGCTACGCGAGCGAGTTCACGGCCTCGCTGTATCGCCCGAAGGCGGTGGCGCGCTACCTGGCGCGGCTGGCGCCGCTGCAGGAGAGCCTGGGTCGCTACAACGATCTGTGCGTCGGCCTCGAGACCTACCGCGCCGCCGTCGGCGATGATTCGCGCGCATGGTTCGCGATCGGCTGGCTCGTCGCGCGGCGCGACGTGCTGCTGCGCCAGAGCGAGAAGGCGCTGGTTCGCTTCGCGGCGAGCGAGCCGTTCTGGGAGCCCGCCAAGGGCCGCGCCAAGCGACGCGCAAAGCCTCGCACCAAAGATCGCGCCAAGCATGGCCCCAAGCTTCGGGACAAACATCGGGACAAGCATCGCCCCAAGGCCGGGCGCGGGGCGAAGAAGCGAAGCGGCTGAACGGTGCTGCGGCGCACCGGCCGCGTTCGCGCCCGACGAGGCCAGCGGCGGTCCCGGCGTGCGCAGCCGCCCGGCCTCCCGCTTCTATCGGGCGTCGACCGCTCCCGTACGGCGATGGCGGGCGATGAACGCAACGCTCGCTTCGAGCAGCGCGTCGGGCTGGTCGCGCTGCGGCGAGTGGCCGCAATCGGGCAACTCGAGGAGCTCGGTGTGCGGCACGCGGCGCACGATGCCGCGGATCTGTTCGAGCGTGCCGTATTCGTCGTCCAGGCCCTGCACCGCGAGCAGGGGACAGGCGATGGATTCGATCTCGCGCTCGATGCTCCAGTCGCGAAACGGCGGGTGCAGCCAGATGCGGTTCCAGCCCCAGAAGGCCGAATCCGGGTCGTCGTGGTAGCGCGCGAGGCGCTGGCGCAGATCGGTCTCGACGTAGGCCTGGCGCGCGCTCTCGATGCTCGCGACCGACAGGTCCTCGACGACGATGTGCGGCGCGAGCACGATCGCACCGGCGATCTGCGCCGGGTACTTCGCCGCGAACAGCAGCGTGATCGACGCGCCGTCGCTGTGGCCGAACAGCCAGGGCGGCTGCGCCGTCGTGTCGATGCCGAGCGCCTGCAGCAGCGCCGGCAGCACCTCGTGCGCCTGACGGTGCATGAAATCGAGCCCCCAGGCCTCCTCCGCCGCGCGCGGCGTCGAGCGGCCGTAGCCGGGGCGCGAATAGACGAGGCCACGGCATTGCGCGGCATCGCACAGGCGTTGCGGGAAGTCCTTCCACATCGCCGCCGAGCCGAGCCCTTCGTGCAGGAAGACGATCAGCGGCGCGCTGCTGCGCTGCGGCGCGAGCCACTGGTGTTCGATGCGGACGCGGCGGCCGCGCCAGTCGATCTCGACGAACTCGGATGCGGCGAGTGCGGATGCGCCCATCGTGCGCCGCTCAGCGCCCGGACTCGAGATCGCGCAGCTTGAAGCGCTGGATCTTGCCGGTCGCCGTCTTCGGCAGCTCGGCGATGAATTCGATCGATCGCGGGTACTTGTAGGGCGCGAGCCGGTCCTTGACGAAGGCCTTGAGTTCGGCGTCGCTCGCCTTGGCGCCGGGCTTGAGGACGACGAAGGCCTTGGTCTTCGTCAGCCCCTCGTCGTCGGGCACGCCGATGACGGCCGCTTCGAGCACGGCGGCATGCTGCACGAGCGTCGATTCGACTTCGAACGGCGAGACGTAGATGCCGCTCACCTTGAGCATGTCGTCGCTGCGGCCGCTGTAGGTGTAGCTGCCGTCCTCGTTGCGCACGTACTTGTCGCCGCTCTTGGTCCACGCGCCCTGGAAGGTCTCGCGCGACTTCTCGCGATTGCCCCAGTACATCAGCGCCGCGCTCGGGCCGTTGATGTAGAGGTCGCCCGTCTCGCCATCGGGCACGCCGCGGCCGTCTTCGCCGCGCAACTCGATCTCGTAGCCGGGCACCGGCCAGCCGGTCGTGCCGTAGCGCACGCGGCCCGGGCGGTTCGACAGGTAGACGTGCAGCATCTCGGTCGAGCCGATGCCGTCGATGATGTCGCAGCCGAAGTGCGCGCGAAAGCGCTCGCCGATCTCGGCCGGCAGCGCCTCGCCCGCCGACGAGCACATGCGCAGCGCGACCTCCGATCGCGCCGGCAATGCGGGCGACGCGAGCATGCCGGCAAAGCCGGTCGGTGCGCCGAAGAAGACGGTCGGCTTCACGTTACCCACCTCGCCGCGCCAGCGCTTGAAGGTGGCGTCGGGCGTGGGCCGCTCGGCCATCAGCAGCACCGTCGCGCCGACGCTCATCGGGAACGAGAGCGCGTTGCCGAGGCCGTAGGCGAAGAACAGCTTGGCGGCGGAGAAGCACACGTCCTGCTCGGTCAGCCCGAGGACCCGCGTGCCGTACAGCTCGGCCGTCCAGTACGGATTGGCGTGCGTGTGCGCCGCGCCCTTGGGGCGCCCGGTCGAGCCCGACGAATAGAGCCAGAAGCCGATGTCGTCGGGGCCGGTGGCTGCCGGTTGCGCCATCGGCGCGGCACCCGTGATGAAAGCATCGAGCGCCTGCGCGCCGTCGGCCAAGGCCTTCACCGGGCGCGACACGACAAGCTGCTTGACCTCGTGCGGTGCCTGCGCCATCGCGCCCTGCAGCAAGGGCAGCAGCGCATCCGACACGAACGCCGCCTGCGCCCGGCTGTGCTGCAGCGTGTAGGCGACGTCGCCCGCCGTCAACAGCGTGTTGACGGCGACCGGCACGGCGCCGGCGTACATCGCACCGAGGAAGCACACCGGCCAGTCGCAGCTGTCGTGCATCAGCAGCAGCACGCGTTCCTCGCGCCGCACACCGGATGCGAGCAGGGCGGCGGCGAAGCGGCGGACCCGCTCGGCAAGCTCGCCGTAGCTCAGGCTGCCGTGGTCGTCGATGAACGCGGTCTTGGCGGCGCGCCCGGCATTGCGTTCGATCAGGTGCTGCGCGAAGTTGAACGCGGCCGGCGGGTTCGGGACGGGGGTGTCGGCGCGGGCGTCGGTCATGGTATTTCCTTGGTGTGGCGCCGTCGGGCGACTCAGCGGGTGAACTCGATGCGCCCTTCGGGCAACAGGTAGAGCACGAGGGCGCGACCGTTGGCGACCGTCGGCCGGTGCGCGCTGCCGGGCGGGCAGACGAGCCAGCCGGCAGGGCGGCCGTCGAACGTGGCATCGCCCTCGATCGGCATGATGAGATCGATCTCGCCGTTCGGGTGCGCGTGGTGCGGGCCGGCGATGTCCTTCATGTCGACCACGTCGACCGAGAAGCCGTGCAGGTCGGGCGCGGGCTTGAAGATGCGGCCGTAGCGGATGCCGCCGCCTTCGCGGTCGCAGAGCCAGCCGGCTGCGACGCCGGCCTCGCACGCTGCCTTGAGCGTGGCGTAGCTCGCGCTCGTCGGCCCGTGTTCGGCGTTCAGCCAGGCATCGAGCGCGGCATCGAGCGGGCGGCCGGCGAGTTCGGCAGTCAGCGTCGCGATGTGCTGGCGCAAGCGCTCCGGGGTCATGTGGATGCCTCGGCGGGGGCGGCGAAAGCCAGCGTGGCTTGCGCGGTGAAGGGAGATGAAGTATTGTGCATAAGCCCACACAATATGGGCTCGCATTGAGCATGTCAAGCACCGTCATCAACCTCCCCACGACCGAGCGCTCGCTTCCGGAACTGCCGCCGGGCAACTCGGCGTCGACGGAGGAAAAGAATCCCTTCCTCGTCTCGCTCGGCGAACGGGTGCGCAACCTGCGCGCAAGGCGTGGCCTGACACGCAAGGCGGTCGCGCTTGCCGCGGACGTGTCCGAGCGCCATCTCGCGAATCTCGAGTACGGCATCGGAAACGCCTCGATCCTCGTGCTGCTGCAGGTGGCCGGGGCGCTGCACTGTTCGCTCGCCGAACTGACAGGCGACGTCACGACCTCGTCGCCCGAGTGGCTGCTGATCCGCGAACTGCTCGAACAGCGCGACGAAGCGACGCTGCGCCGCGCGCGCGTCGCGATCGGCGAACTGCTCGGCACCGGCGGCGACAACGCGGCGCGCAGCACGCGCGTCGCGCTCGTCGGCCTGCGCGGGGCGGGCAAGTCGACGCTCGGCCAGATGCTTGCGGACGATCTGGATGTGCCGTTCGTCGAACTGAGCCGCGAGATCGAGAAGTTCGCCGGCTGCAGCGTCGACGAGATCCAGGGCCTCTATGGCATGAACGCGTATCGCCGCTACGAGCGCCGCGCGCTCGAGGAGGCGATCCAGATCTATCCCGAAGCGGTGATCGCGACGCCCGGCGGCCTGGTGTCCGACGCCGCGACCTTCAACCTGCTGCTTGCCCATTGCACGACGGTCTGGTTGCGCGCTGACGCCGGCGACCACATGCAGCGCGTCGCGGCCCAGGGCGACATGCGGCCGATGGCGGCGAGCCGCGAGGCGATGGAGGACTTGAAGCGCATCCTCGCCGGGCGTGCGGCGTTCTATTCGAAGGCGGAAATCGTGGTCGACACCAGCGCGAAGCCGCTCGAGGCGACCTTCGTCGATTTGCGCGCCAAGGTGCGGGAGGCGCTCCATCTTGCACCGTGAACTTCAATCGCTGGCGCAACAGCGGAGCCTGGTCGAATCGACCGTTGACGCAGCCCTCGATTCACCGCTTGACTGAAGAGAAAACATGCAGTATGATGCATATTCAGTGATCAAAGACATGCACGATAGTGCCTTAACCCGAGGAACCAGCCGATGAGCGATACCTCCTCCGTCGCCGCCCAAGCGGTCGACTACCAGACAGACCCCTCCCGCTACCGGCATCTGAAGCTCGGTTTCGACGGCGCGATCGCGACGCTTTCGATCGACATCGACGAGAACGCCGGCATTCGCCCGGGCTACAAGCTGAAGCTCAACAGCTACGACCTCGGCGTCGACATCGAGCTCAACGACGCGGTGAATCGCATCCGCTTCGAGCACCCCGAAGTCCGCACCGTGATCGTCACGAGCGCGAAGGACAAGGTGTTCTGCTCCGGCGCCAACATCTTCATGCTCGGCGTTTCGAGCCATGCCTGGAAGGTGAACTTCTGCAAGTTCACGAACGAGACGCGCAACGGGCTCGAGGATTCCTCGAAGCACTCCGGCCTCAAGTTCCTCGCCGCGGTCAACGGCTCGTGCGCGGGCGGCGGCTACGAGCTCGCGCTCGCCTGCGACGAGATCATCCTCGTCGATGACCGCTCGTCGGCGGTGAGCCTGCCCGAAGTGCCGTTGCTGGGCGTGCTGCCGGGCACCGGCGGCCTGACGCGGGTGACCGACAAGCGCCGCGTGCGCCATGATCTCGCCGACATCTTCTGCACCACGACCGAAGGCGTGCGCGGGCAGAAGGCCAAGGACTGGCGGCTGGTGGACGACATCGCGAAGCCGGACGTCTTCGCGCAGAAGGTGCAGGAGCGTGCGCTGCAGCTCGCCGCGCAGAGCGACCGGCCCGCCGGCGCGAAGGGCGTGCTGTTGACGCCCATCGATCGCAAGATCGAAGCCGACGCACTGCACTACAAGCACGTCAAGGTCGAGATCGACCGCGCCAAGCGCACCGCGACCTTCACGGTGCAGGGGCCGCAAGGCGATCAGCCGGCCGACGTCGCCGCGATCGAGGCCGCCGGCGCCGCGTGGTATCCGCTGCAGATGGCGCGCGAACTCGAGGACGCGATCCTCTCGATGCGCATCAACGAGCCCGAGATCGGCGTCTGGCTGCTGCGCACCGTCGGCGATCCGGCGGCAGCGCTTGCGCTCGACGCCACGCTGCTCGCGCAGCGCGATCACTGGTTCGTGCGCGAGACGATCGGCCTCCTGCGCCGCACCCTGAGCCGCCTCGACGTGTCCTCGCGCAGCCTGTTCGCGTTGATCGAGCCGGGCTCGTGCTTCGCCGGCACGCTGTTCGAGCTCGCGCTCGCCTGCGATCGCAGCTATCAGCTCACCCTGCCCGACGAGCCGTCGCGTGCACCGGCGATTGCCGTCACCGAAGCGAACTTCGGTCTCTACCCGATGGCGACCGACCAGACCCGTCTGGTGCGGCGCTTCTATGGCGAAGAGCCGCCGCTCGCCGCGGCGCGCGCGCGCATCGGCGAGGCGCTCGACGGCGAGGCGGCGCTGGCGCTCGGGCTCGTGACGAGTGCGCCGGACGACATCGATTGGGACGACGAGGTTCGCATCGCGGTCGAAGAGCGCGTCGCGATGTCGCCCGACGCGCTCACCGGCATGGAGGCCAACCTGCGCTTCAACGGCGTCGAAACAATGGCCACGCGCGTGTTCGGTCGTCTCACCGCGTGGCAGAACTGGATCTTCCAGCGCCCCAATGCGGTCGGTGAGAAGGGCGCGCTGAAGGTCTACGGCAAGGGCGAGAAATCGGCCTTCGACTGGAACCGTGTATGACTGCCCCTCGTCGGCGCAATGCCGCCGCCGATCCCCCGGGGGGATGCCAACCCGCCTTGGGACGGCCCGGCGCCGGGTTGGCCGGCTTCGAATCAACAGGAGAGTGAAATGAGCACCATCAACTACACCGACAAGATCCCGAACAACGTCAACCTCGCCGAGGACCGCACGCTGCAGCGCGCGCTCGAGCAGTGGCAGCCGAACTACCTGAACTGGTGGCGCGATGTCGGGCCCGACGGCAGCACCGATTTCGACGTCTACCTGCGCACCGCGGTCAGCGTCGATCCGTCCGGCTGGGCACAGTTCGGCCACGTCAAGATGCCCGACTACCGCTGGGGCATCTTCCTGAACCCGGCGGAGAAGGACCGCAAGATCCACTTCGGCGACCACCTCGGTGAAGACGCGTGGCAGGATGTTCCCGGCGAGCACCGCGCCAACCTGCGCCGCATCATCGTGACGCAGGGCGACACCGAGCCGGCGTCGGTCGAGCAGCAGCGCCACCTCGGCCTGACGTGCCCGAGCCAGTACGACCTGCGCAACCTGTTCCAGGTCAACGTCGAGGAAGGCCGCCACCTGTGGGCGATGGTCTACCTGCTGCACAAGTACTTCGGCCGCGACGGCCGCGAGGAGGGCGAAGCGCTGCTCGAACGCCGCAGCGGCGACCAGAACAATCCGCGCATCCTGCAGGCGTTCAACGAAGAGACGCCCGACTGGCTCTCCTTCTTCATGTTCACCTACTTCACCGACCGCGACGGCAAGTTCCAGCTCTGCGCTCTCGCCGAGTCGAGCTTCGATCCGCTCGCGCGCACGACCAAGTTCATGCTGACGGAAGAGGCGCACCACATGTTCGTCGGCGAGAGCGGCGTCTCGCGCGTGATCCAGCGCACCTGCCAGGCGATGAACGAACTGAAGACCGACGACCCGGCCAAGCTGCGCGCGGCGGGCGTGATCGACCTGCCGACGATCCAGCGCTACCTGAACTTCCACTTCTCGGTGACGATCGACCTCTTCGGCGCCGACCAGTCGAGCAACGCCGCGATCTTCTACAGCACCGGCCTGAAGGGCCGCTTC